>JALYIS010000061.1 GCA_030775705.1 Actinomycetota bacterium | reverse complement strand
CGCCGTACGTGACCGGCGGAAAGATCGGCCTGTTCGGCGGTGCCGGCGTCGGCAAGACCGTGCTGATCCAGGAAATGATCTACCGGGTTGCCGAGAACTTCGGTGGCGTCTCGGTGTTCGCGGGCGTCGGCGAGCGCACTCGCGAGGGCAACGACCTCATCACCGAGATGACCGAGTCCGGCGTGCTTGAGAAGACTGCCCTCGTATTCGGCCAGATGGACGAGCCGCCGGGCACCCGGCTGCGGGTGGCGTTGTCCGCGCTGACGATGGCGGAGTACTTCCGCGACGTTCAGAAGCAGGATGTGCTGCTGTTCATCGACAACATCTTCCGGTTCACCCAGGCGGGATCCGAGGTGTCGACGCTGCTCGGCCGGATGCCGTCCGCCGTCGGGTATCAGCCCACCCTCGCCGACGAGATGGGTCAGCTCCAGGAGCGCATCACCTCGACACGCGGTCACTCGATCACCTCCATGCAGGCGATCTACGTCCCCGCCGATGACATCACCGACCCCGCGCCGCACACCACCTTCGCGCACCTTGACGCGACCACGGTGCTGAGCCGCCCGATCTCGGAGAAGGGCATCTACCCGGCCGTCGACCCGCTCGACTCGACGTCGCGCATCCTCGACGCCCAGTACATCGGGCAGGAGCACTACGACGTAGCCCAACGTACCAAGCAGATCCTGCAGCGCAACAAAGAACTGCAGGACATCATCGCCATCCTCGGCATCGACGAACTCTCCGAAGAGGACAAGGTCATCGTCCGGCGGGCGCGTCGTATTGAGCGGTTCCTGTCGCAGAACACCTTCGTCGCCGAGCAGTTCACCGGCATCCCCGGGTCCTTCGTACCCGTGGCCGAGACGATCGACGCATTCAAGCGGCTGGCCGCGGGCGACTTCGACGGTTACCCAGAGCAGGCGTTCTTCATGTGCGGTGGCATCGAGGACCTCGAGCGCAAGGCGCACGAGCTCAAGGACGCCTGATCCATGGCCACCATGCACGTCGCGCTCGTCTCCGTCGAGAGTGAGATCTGGTCCGGCGAGGCCACTGCCGTCTACGCCCGCACGTTCGAGGGAGCGCTGGGCATCCTGCCGGGTCACACCCCGCTGCTCGGAGCGCTCGAACCGGGATGGATCGTGCGCATCGACCGCGTTGACGAGCCCGAGCTGAAGGTCGCTGTGCATGGCGGCTTCCTGTCCGTGCGCCAGGATGGGGTCTCGGTGCTGGCTGAGATGGCGGAGGCAGCCGACGACATCGACGCCTCGCGAGCTCGCGCCGCGCTCGAGCGCAGCGACCCCGAGAGCGGACCCGAGGGCGTGGCGGCGAGGAATCGTGCCCTCGCCCGTCTGCGCGCCGTGGGCGAATCGGTCTGATCGTGCACCTGCGCCAGAGCCAGAGCGCGTAGCGGCACCGGGGCTGCCGAGCTGTGCACATCGTCGATGTCGCCGTGGTGTGCGGCTCGGTAGTAGCAGTGGTGTTGCTCGCCGCAGTTCTGGCGCGCCAGCGGTACATGCTTCGGGTCGCCGGCGGCACCCCGGTCGCCATCCGGGTGCGTGGCAACCGGTGGATCTACGGCATCGCCCGGTTCGCTGACGGCGAGCTGCGCTGGTACCGGGCTATCGGAGTGGGGACGCGCCCCACCAGATCGCTCGCGCGCACGGACCTGAGCATCGTCAGCCATCGCGCCCCCACCCCAGACGAGCTCGGTTCGCTGCCGGCGGCCGCGGTCATCGTCGAGTGCACCGACAGCGCCGGCGCACGCCCCAGGCCTGGTGCGACGACGCTCCTACGTGCTCCGAGGACGGCAACGTTCGCCTTCAGCGAGAGCGCCTTCACCGGATTCGTGTCCTGGCTCGAGTCTTCCTCACCGGGCTGACCTGCTGGCTGGACGGCGGCGACGATCGTTGCGAGCGAGGCGGCTCCTCAGCGCTCGCCCCCGGGTTTCCACAGCACGTCCCCACTCGGGTTGCAGACTCGAGCGAGGATGAACAGCAGGTCCGAGAGGCGATTGAGATACAGCATCGCCTGGCGGTTGGTCCGTTCGGGGTCGGCCTCGTACAGGTCCCACGCGCTTCGTTCAGCCCGCCGAGCGACCGTACGGGCCTGGTGCAGCAAAGCGGCCGCCGGGGTGCCACCGGGCAGGATGAAGCTGCTCAGTTTTGATAGCCGTTCGTTGAACTCGTCGCACCAACCCTCGAGCCGGGTGACGTACTCGTCGGTGACTCGCAACGGCGGATACGGTGGGTTCGGGGCCACCGGGGTGCAGAGGTCGGCGCCGACGTCGAACAGGTCGTTCTGCACCCTCGCCAGCACCGCCGCGACATCCGGGTCCACCGAACCCAAACAGAGCGCGACGCCGATGACCGCGTTCGTCTCGTCGCAGTCGGCGTACGCCCCCACCCGAGGGTCAGTCTTCGGCACCCGGGACATGTCTCCCAGCGCCGTGGTGCCGTCGTCGCCGGTCCTGGTGTAGATGCGGGTGAGATGAACGGCCATGGCCAGACGATAGCCTGAGGCGGTGCAGGTTCTGAGAGTCACCGGGGGAGCTCGGCTTGCGGGTGCGGTGGATGTCGTAGGAGCCAAGAACAGCGTGCTCAAGCTTATGGCCGCGGCCCTGATGGCTCCTGGCCGCACGACGCTGAGCAACCTGCCGGCGATCTCCGACGTCACGATCATGCATCAGCTGCTCGAGCGCCTGGGCTGCACCGTCCAGGTTGCCGACGACGGCACCACCGATCGGGTGACCATCGACGTTCCGCAGGTGCCGGGCTCCGAGGCTCCCTACGAACTGGTTCGCAGGATCAGGGGCTCGATCTGTGTATTGGGACCACTGCTGGCGCGGACCGGCCGCGCCAAGGTCGCGCTCCCCGGCGGCGACGCCATCGGATCCCGCCCGCTCGACATGCATTTCGCGGGACTGGAGCGCATGGGAGCCGAGATCCGGGTCGAACACGGCTTCATCGTCGCCGAGACCCGAGAGTTGCGCGCCGCGACGATCTGGCTCGACTTCCCCAGCGTCGGCGCGACGGAGAACCTGCTGACGGCGGCGGCCCTGGCCAAGGGCACGACCGTCATCGACAACGCGGCCCGCGAGCCGGAGATCGTCGACCTCTGTCAGATGCTGGTGTCGATGGGCGCCGAGATCGGCGGCATCGGCTCCTCCACCCTGGAGATCACCGGGACCGACAACCTGCACCCGACCTCGCATCACGCGGTTGCCGACCGGATCGTCGCCGGGACCTGGGCGATCGCTGCAGTGGCGACCCGCGGCGACGTCACGGTGCGAGGAGTGGACGCCACCCACCTGGAGATCGCACTGGACAAGCTCGCCCACTCGGGGGCCGACGTCGAACTGCGCGCCGACGGGTTCCGCGTCTGCATGACCGAACGACCACGCAGTTTCGACGTGGTGACGCTCCCGTATCCGGGTTTGGCTACCGATCTGCAGCCCCAGGCGATTGCGCTGCTGTCAATCGCCGACGGCACGGCGATGATCACCGAGAACCTCTTCGAAGCCCGCTTCATGTTCTGCGACGAGATCGCCCGAATGGGTGCCGACGTGCGTACCGATGGCCATCACGCCGTCGTGCGCGGCAAGCCCCGGCTCTCGGGCGCACCGGTGCGGGCCACCGACATCCGCGCCGGCGTCGGACTCGTCATCGCCGGACTGGTTGCAGACGGCGTCACCGAAGTCGCCGAGATCCATCACATCGATCGTGGCTATGTGCGGTTCGAGCAGCAGCTGCGCGAGCTTGGTGCGGACGTGGTGCGCACCGAATCGGCGACCTTCGGAGGTTGAGCCTGCTGGGCGCTGCGCAGTGCCGGCTGCTCAGAACCGAGCTGCCGTGTCAGGTCAGTCCTCGAGCAGCAAGCGCGCGTGGTCGACGTCGCCGTGAAACACCAGTACGTCCATCATGCCGTCGCGGCGGCGTGACATCGACGAGCGGATGCCCGCCTCGCCGAGTACCGCGCGCCGGTGCAGCGCCTCGGGGCGCGCCAGGCCGCTCGCGACGACCGTGAGTAACCCCAGCTCGGTCGACTCGCTGGCGTCCACGAGCCGGGTGACGCGATGCGGGCGGCGGAACACCCAGCGCATGATCAGGGTCAGCACACCGAGGGCGATGAGGGCCGTGAGTTCGGCCGACATGTCGTAGAACCCGCCCATGGCTCACATCATCCGCCCCTACCGCGCCGCTGGACCAGCCAGGCATCGGCGCAGACCCCGGTGCCCCGAGCGCATCATGAGGTCGTGGTTGAACCGCAGTGAGAGGAAGCGGTAGTGATGGGCTTCGTTAATCGATTGCTGCATGAGCGCAGATCGCGTCGTCGGCATCGGTGGCGCGAGGGCTTGGCCGCGTGCGAAGTCGGCCACAGTTGGTATTGAACGCTAGGTCACTTCGCCCGGCACTGAAATAGACTCTGGGCAATCGCCTGGAGGTGCTGCATGCCGTTCCCGACGGATTCGGACCGCGACAAGCCCTGGATGATGCGGACCTACGCAGGTCACTCCTCCGCGGTCGAGTCCAACGCGCTCTACCGCCGCAACCTGACCAAAGGACAAACCGGCCTGTCGGTGGCCTTCGACCTGCCCACCCAGACGGGGTACGACCCCGACGCCGAACTCGCCCGCGGCGAGGTGGGCAAGGTCGGCGTTCCGATCTCGCACGTCGGCGATCTGCGGACGCTGTTCGACGGCATCCCGCTCGACCAGATGAATACGTCGATGACCATCAATGCGCCGGCGATGTATTTGCTGGCCCTCTACCTCACCGTCTCCGACGAGCACGCCGATGCGGCCGGCATCGAACGCGCCACTCTGCGGGCCAAGCTCGCCGGCACGACCCAGAACGACATCATCAAGGAGTACCTGTCCCGGGGTACCTACGTGTTCCCGCCCGGGCCGTCGATGCGGCTCATCACGGACATGATCGCCTACACCGTCGCCAACGTGCCGAAGTGGAACCCGATCAACGTCTGTAGCTATCACCTCCAGGAGGCCGGGGCGACCCCGGTCCAGGAGGTGGCGTTCGCGATGTGCACGGCGATCGCGGTGCTCGACTCCGTGCGCGACTCCGGACAGGTGCCGCCGCAGGAGTTCGGCGAAGTCGTCGCCCGGATCTCGTTCTTCGTCAATGCGGGCGTGCGCTTCATCGAGGAGATGTGCAAGCTGCGCGCCTTCGGTGAACTCTGGGACGAGATCACCCTGGAGCGATACGGAGTGCAGGACGACAAGCAGCGCAGGTTCCGCTACGGGGTGCAGGTCAACTCGCTGGGGCTGACCGAGGCCCAGCCTGAGAACAACGTCTACCGGATCCTGCTCGAGATGCTGGCGGTGACGATGTCGCGCGGCGCCCGCGCCCGCGCGGTTCAGCTGCCGGCGTGGAACGAGGCGCTTGGGCTGCCCCGGGCGTGGGACCAGCAGTGGTCGCTGCGCATGCAGCAGATCCTCGCGTTCGAGTCGGACCTTCTCGAATACGAGGACCTGTTCGCGGGGTCCACCGTGGTCGAGGCGAAGGTGGCTGACCTCAAGGCCGGCGCCCGGGCCGAGATCGACCGGGTGCTGGAGATGGGCGGCGCGGTTGCGGCGGTGGAGAGTGGGTACCTGAAGTCTGCGCTGGTGTCCTCCCTGGCGCTGCGGCGCCGGCGGATGGAGTCCGGCGAGGACGTCGTGGTCGGCGTCAACCGTTACACCGAGTCGGAGCCCAACCCGTTGGTCGGGGGAAGCGATGGCGGCATCCTGATGGTCGATCCGGCGGTGGAGGCACAGGCGACCACGGCGATCCGGGCGTGGCGCGACGGCCGCGACGCCCCAGCCGTTGACGACGCGCTCACCGCACTGCGCGACTGCGCAAAGACCGAGGCAAATCTGATGGAGGCGTCGCTCGAGTGTGCCCGGGTGGGGGTCACCGTGGGGGAGTGGTCGGGCGTCCTCCGCGAGGTCTTCGGCGAGTACCGCCCACCTACGGGTCTGGCGGGCGCCAGTGGCGGGGGTCACCAGGGGGACCTGGACGCGGTGCAACGTCGAGTTCGGGCACTGGGCGATGAACTGGGCCGCCCGCTGAAGTTCCTGGTCGGCAAGCCAGGTCTGGACGGGCACTCCAACGGTGCCGAACAGATCGCCGTGCGGGCCCGCGACTCGGGTTTCGAGGTCGTCTACTCCGGAATCCGGCTGACGCCAGGCCAGATCGTGGCCTCCGCTGTCGAGGAGGACGTCGACGTTGTGGGGCTGTCGGTCCTGTCCGGCTCACACCTGTCCGCGGTACCCGATGTGCTGAACGGCCTGCGGGCGGCCGGACTGGACGACGTCCCGGTAGTGGTGGGCGGCATCATCCCCGATGCCGATGCCGAGACGCTGCGCAAGGCGGGGGTTGCCCGCGTGTTCACGCCGAAGGATTTCGAGATCACCGACGTGCTCGCCCAGATCGTCGACGCCATCGAGCAGGCCCGAGCCTGAGACCGCGCTAGTCTCAGCCGCCGTCGAAGGTGTCCGGGTCTGGCCCGATGCGCTCGTCACGGTTGAGCGCGGTGATCGCCGCGAGGTCCGGCTGCTCGAGAGAGAAGTCGAAGACGTCGAAGTTCTCGGCTATCCGGGCCGGCGTCACGGACTTCGGGAACACCACGTTGCCGAGATCCAGATGCCAACGAAGGACCACCTGGGCCGGGGTCTTGCCGTATTTCGACGCGAGGGCGGTGATGGCCGGGTCTTGCAGGAGGTCGCCGCCACGCGCGATCGGGGACCAGGCCTGCGTCACGATGCGGTGCTGCGCGTCGTAGTTGCGCAGCTCCTGCTGAACCAGATAGGGGTGCAGTTCGACCTGGTTCACCGCTGGAACGGTCTGCGAATCGGTGGCGAGCCGTTGCAGATGCGGGATCGTAAAGTTGGATACGCCGATGGCGCGGGCCATGCCCTCGGCGTGCAGCTTCTCGAAGGCGCGCCAAGTGTCGAGGTACCGGTCCCGGGCGGGCAGTGGCCAGTGGATCAGATAGAGGTCGACGTAGTCGAGGCCGAGGTTGGCCAGGCTGGTCGCGCAGGCCGCCAGCGCGCTGTCGTAACCGTGCGCGTCGTTGTTGAGCTTGGTGGTGACGAAGATGTCCTCGCGGGCCACCCCGGAGGCGGCGATCGCTGCGCCGACACCCTTCTCATTCTGATACATCGCAGCCGTATCGAGGTGGCGATAGCCGACGTCAAGGGCCTGCGACACACACCGTTGCGCCTCGTCCGGCGGGACCTGGAAGACCCCGAAGCCGAGTTGCGGTATCAGCGTGCCGTTGTTGAGTGGTACGACCGGGCAGTCAGTCACGAATTCGCCTTTCCGGTAGCGGATCACTGCTTGTTGCCTACCCATCCTGAGGGCCACCTAAAGCCGCCGGTAGCGTCGCGCTCTGTGCGCCTGGTAATTGCCCGTTGCAGCGTCGACTACGTCGGCCGCCTCACCGCGCACCTGCCGTTGGCAAATCGGTTGCTGCTCGTCAAGGCCGACGGGTCGGTCCTGGTTCATTCCGACGGCGGGTCCTACAAGCCGCTCAACTGGATGAGCCCGCCCTGTACTCTGGCCGTCACGGCGGAGGCATGGACCGTGACGAACAAGTCCGGCGAGCAGCTGATCATCACCATCGAACAGGTGCTGCACGACTCGGCCCACGACCTCGGTGCTGAGCCTGGACTGGTGAAGGACGGCGTCGAGGCACATCTGCAAAAACTGCTCGCTGAGCAGATACAGGTGCTGGGCGACGGATACCGCCTGGTCCGGCGGGAGTTTCCCACCCCGATCGGGCCTGTCGACATCATGGCCCGCGATCGGGAGGGCAGCTGTGTTGCCGTCGAGATCAAGCGTCGGGGCGAGATCGACGGGGTACGTCAACTCGCCCGCTATCTGGACCTGCTAAATCGCGACCCGCTCTTGGCGCCCGTGCAGGGAATCTTCGCCGCCCAGGAGATCAAGCCTCAGGCGCGGGTCTTTGCCGAGGATCAGGGCATCCGTTGCGTGGTCCTCGACTACGACGTGCTGCGCGGCATCGACAACGCCGACGACCGACTGTTCTAGGCCGGCTCCTCCCCGACCCTTCTTGACACTCAGCACCCTTGCTGAACCCAGTTGAGGGGCACCCCGACGAGGCCCCGCCGAGCAGGTGCTCCTCCGCGCGCTGTCCTACGCTTGCCTTGCGGTGACCCCGAGCAACCCGTCGACGTATCGCCCCAAGCCGCCGTCATACATTCGTAGGACAGAACCGGGGACGCCCCCCCTACCAGCTCGTGACCTCGCCGGACCTGGTTCGCACGCACCTCCCCGAATGCTCCGAGCCGCGATTCCCCGTAGCGTGAGGGGTATGACGACCACTCCTGTTGCCCCGCAAACCGTGTCGACCGCTGCCACCGATGCAAGCTTCGACTCACTGAACCCCGCTACCGGCGAGGTGGTCGCCACCTTCGCCGTGCACACGCCCGAGCAGGTCGCCGCAGCCGTCGAACATGCGCGTCCGGCCGCCATCTGGTGGAGCGAGCAGGGCTTCGACGGACGCAAGGCGCTGCTGCGGGCGTGGCGCTCGATCATTGCCAGCCGAATGGACGATTTCGCCGACCTGATCCACCGAGAGAACGGCAAGCCGGTTTTCGACGCCATCGGTGAGCTGTCCATCGCTATCGAGCACCTGGACTGGGCATCGGGGGCGGCGGCCAAGGTCTTGGGGCGTCGCCGCGTGGGCTCCGGGTTGCTCGCGATGAACCACTCAGCCACCATCGAGTACCGGCCCTACGGCGTCGTCGGAGTTCTCGGCCCGTGGAACTACCCGGTGCACACGCCAATGGGTTCGATCTCCTACGCCCTCGCCGCCGGCAATGCCGTCGTCTTCAAGCCCAGCGAGTTCACCCCCGCTATCGGCAAGTGGCTGGTCGACTCCTTTGCCGAGGTCGTTCCCGATCACCGCGTGTTCCAGCTCATCACCGGTTTCGGGGCCACGGGCAATGCGCTGTGTACGGCCGGGGTGGACAAGCTGGCATTCACCGGCTCGACTGCAACGGGGAAAAAGGTCATGGCCGCGTGCGCGCCGACGCTGACGCCAGTCGTCATCGAGTGTGGCGGCAAGGATGCCTTGATCGTGGCCGAGGACGCCGACCTCGACGCGGCTGCCGAAGCCACCGTGTGGGGTGGTCTGTCCAACGCCGGCCAGACCTGCGCCGGTGTCGAGCGGGTCTACGCCGTCGCGTCGGTGTACGACGAGTTCGTCGCCAAGGTGACGGCGTCAGCGAAGACCGTGCGGGCCGGTGACGATGCCGGGGCCAACTACGGTCCGATCACGATGCCCAGCCAGATCGACATCATCAAGGCCCATATCGCCGGCGCAATTGCCGACGGGGGCCGAGCGGTGGTCGGTGGCCCGGAGTCGGTGCAGGCGCCGTTCGTGCAGCCCGTGGTGCTGCTCGACGTCCCCGAGTCGTCGTTGGCCAACCGGGAGGAGACCTTCGGCCCCACCGTCACCATCGCGAAGGTCCGCGACAGCGCCGAGGCGATCGCCCGCGCCAACGACAGCAAGTACGGGCTCGGTGCCGCGGTGTTCAGTGCCAGGCACGGGCGCGAGATCGCCGAGCGGCTGTCCAGTGGCTGCGTCAGTATCAACTCCGCCATCTCCTATGCGATGGTGCCCGAGCTGCCCTTCGGTGGCGTCCGGGACTCGGGCTTCGGACGCATCCACGGTGCCGACGGACTGCGCGAGTTCGCCTGGCCGCGCAGCGTCACGTCCGTCCGCTTCCCCGCGCCGCTGAAGGTCACGACATTCGCAAGGCCCAAGAATGCTCAGATGCTACTGACGAAGATGGTCAAGGCGCGGTGGGGGCGTAAGGCAAAATCCTGACCTACTAAGGTACGACGGTTGGCCGGACAACCGCGCGGACGTACGAGTGTCGACCTAGGAGCACGCATGGCACGGGAGTTCAAGCAGATCGGCGTCATCGGCCTGGGCACCATGGGGGCGGGCATCACCGAGGTTTTCGCCCGAAATGGCCTGACCGTCGTCGCCGTGGAGATCGATGAGGACGGGGTCAGCCGTGGCCGCGGCCACCTCGAGGCCTCCACCGCACGCGCGGTCGCCGGCGGCAAGATGTCGGCCGACGAACTGAGCGCGCTGCTGGCCCGCGTCTCCTACTCGACCAGCCTGGATTCGCTTGCTGACGTCGACCTCGTCGTCGAGGCCGTGCCGGAGAGCCTCGACCTCAAAGTCTCGGTCTTCGCCCAACTCGACAAGGTGTGCAAGCCCGAAGCGGTGTTGGCGACCAACACCTCGAGCCTGTCGGTGACCGAGATCGCCGTAGCCACCGGGCGTCCCGGCAAGGTCGTGGGCATGCACTTCTTCAACCCGGCCCCGGTGATGAAGCTGGTCGAGGTGGTGCGCAGCGTGGTGACCGAGCAGGACGTCGTCGACGATGTGGAGTCCTTCGTCCAGACGCTGGGAAAGGTAGATGTCACGATCGGCGACCGGGCTGGCTTCATCGCGAACGCGCTGCTGTTCGGTTACCTCAACCATGCCGCTGCGCTCTACGAGTCGCGCTACGCGACCCGAGAGGACATCGACGCCGCCATGAAACTGGGCTGCGGCCTGCCGATGGGTCCCCTCGCCCTGCTGGACCTGATCGGTCTCGACACCGCCTCCGAGATTCTCGACACGATGTACAAGCAGTCTCGCGACCGCCTGCACGCGCCCCAGCCGGTGTTCAAGCAGATGATCAAAGCCGGACTCCTGGGACGCAAGACCGGGCGCGGTTTCTACAGCTACGACGCGTTGAGTTCCCCCAATGTGGTCGCCGACGCCCTCACCCCGGCAGCCGGCGCCGTATCCGCGGGCGCGCGCGCCGTCGAGCGGGTCGGCGTGGTCGGATCCGGCACCATGGCCACCGGCATCGTCGAGGTGTTCGCGAAGGCGGGCTACGACGTGGTCTTCGTCGCGCGCAGCGAGGACAAGTGCGACGGCGTCGTCAAGGCCGTCAACCGCTCCCTGGAGAAGGGTGTGCAGCGCGGGAAGCTCTCCGAGGCGGACCGGGACGCGACGCTGGCCCGGCTCACCCCCAGCACCCGGCTCGATGACCTCGGCTCGGTCCAGCTCGTCGTCGAGGCCGTCGTCGAGGACCTTGCGGTCAAGCAGGTGCTGTTCTCCAATCTCGATGACATCTGTGCCCCGGGAACGGTGCTCGCGACGACCACGTCGAGCCTGCCGGTCATCGAGTGCGCCGCTGCCACCTCCCGCCCGTCCGACGTCATCGGGATGCACTTCTTCAACCCCGCGGCCATCATGAGGCTGGTCGAGGTCGTCGCCACCGTCGCCACCGCCGCGGATGTCGAGGCAACGGTTCTGGAGGTCACCCGCAAGATCGGTAAGCACGCCGTCCGGTGCGGGGACCGGGCCGGCTTCATCGTCAATGCGCTGCTCTTTCCGTACCTGAACGACGCGGTGAAGATGCTCGAGGGTCACTATGCGAGTGCCGAAGACATCGACGCGGCGATGAAGGTCGGCTGCGGCTATCCGATGGGCCCCTTCGAGCTGCTCGACGTGGTGGGTTTGGACGTGTCGCTGGCAATCGAGCGTGAGCTTTACCTGGAATTCCGCGAGCCGGGCTTCACGCCCGCGCCACTGCTCGAACACCTGGTGACCGCCGGACGCCTGGGCCGCAAGACCGGAAAGGGCTTTCGCGACTACACCTGAGCCGTGGGGCCGCCGCAACTACAGTTGACGACATGCCCCGTCAGAACCGTCGCCGTGACGAAAGTGCATCGGTGCCCGCGCGCGCGGCGGCGACAGTCGGTCAGCGCATCGAGCCGTGGCGCGGGCTCGACCACGTCGTCCGCGGGGTCACCTCCGCCGGCGCCGCCAAGATCTACCGGTGTCCCGGCTGTGACCAGGAGATCCGGGTCGGGCAACCCCACCTTGTCGTGTGGCCCGAGTTCGACGCTGACGCCGAGGACCGGCGACACTGGCACAGTCCGTGCTGGGCTGCTCGGGACCGCCGCATGCCCGGGGTCGAACGTAGCCGCTCGGCACCTCGGTACGGTCGGTGACCCCCGCGGATCAGGACGTCAGCGTCACCGATCCGGATGTCACCGGGAGCAGCGCGAGGCTGGGCGCACACGACCTGGTGCTCGCGATGGGTACGGGCAGGAATCCCACTGACTGCGCGACACCGGTGTCCGACAGCTGGAAGTAGATGAAGACCCCCGAATTCACGTGGGAGAACAGCGACGGGCTGCTGGAAGTGATCGGGTAGAACAGCCCGGCGCGGTGACCTTGGACGTCGAGGCAGGTGACCGGGCCGCTGAGGGAAGACAGCCTGAACCCGGCGAGTGATACATCCGCCGCGAACTGGCCGGTCGCGCTATCGGCAGCGGCATTCGGAGCACGCCGGGCGGTGACCGTGATGTGAAATGGGCCGCTGCTGACGTCAGCGAGGACCGTCTGGGCCCTCGAGACAGGCCCTACCGCCGCCGAGGCCGCCGGCGAGACGGTCAGCGCGGCGAGAGCGAGAGCGGTTACGGCGGCAGCGGCCCCTACCGGGACGACTCGGGAGCGAACCACGCGAACCTCCTTGAGCACAACGGCCAGTCAGCGGACTGCCCACCCGTTGTTACGTACGGAGGCACCAGATCGGTTCATTCCGGCGCTGCGTCGGTCTCGCTCGCGGGAGCCGGGCTCGCGGCCTGAGCAATCGTCTCGCCGAGCTGCGCGTGAACCCGGCTGAGCTGGCTGAGCAACCCTTCGCGCTCGGCCACCAGCCGGTCGACATCGGCGCTTGCCTGGGCGCGCACCTGCGCGGCCCTCCTGTCGGCCTCGGCGACCACCCGGGCGGACTCGCTCTCACGGGCGGCCTGCTCGCTCGCGCTCGCCTGCTCCTGTGCCGTGCGGCGCCGGCGCAGGGCGATCTCGAAGTCCTGCTCGGCGGTCCGGCGGCGAAGCAGGGACTCCTCGTCCAGGCGCTCCCGCTCGGCCGCGGCCTCCTCGCGCAGCCGGGCAACCTCGGCCTGAGCTTCGGTCGCCACTCGGGCCG
>JALYIS010000060.1 GCA_030775705.1 Actinomycetota bacterium | reverse complement strand
GTCGCCGGCACGCCTTCTCCTCCTGATGGGGTAGGGGGCGAGCTATATCCCATCGCCCCGGAGGCGGGCGGCGGCAGGCTGACCCCACCAAACGGGGCTCCACGCTCGGTCACTGAAGGCGCAGCGGAAGGCTTAGGTTGCCCCGGCGCCACGGCGGCACTCTCACCGACGTCATCGGTGTGTGCAGCTGCCACGCCGCGTGTCATCCGACCGGCAACGACGCCGGCAAGCGCGGCGCCGAGCAGAAAGGCGCCAGGGCGCCGACGCGCGAAGGCACGAGCCTCCCCAACCAGATCACCAGGCGCGCGACCGTCTAGCCAACCCGCGACGTCGTGCACCCGTGACTGTGCCTGGCTCACCAGTTCCGAGGCCAGCCCGCTCTGCTCACCGCTGCGTGCCATGGTGGCGAGTTGGTCGCTCAATGCACGTAGACCGGTAACGAGTTTCTCGTGCTGGTCCTTGACCTGCTCCGACATCTGAGACTTGGCTTCGGACACCAAGTCCCGAGCCTGCTTGGCCGCTTCCTCAGCGACCTCCTGCACCGCCTCGGCAGCACTATGGGCCACATCGCCGACGGCCTGCGTGGCCTCGTGCGCCGCCTCGGAGGTCTTGTCCTTGACGTCGCCCACTCGGTCGAGGGTCTCATCCTTCACCTCGCCCAGCGTCTCGGTCACGGCTCCGGTTGGGGCGGAACCGGAACTGCTGGTCACGCCCGGCGACCCGTATGCAGGCATCGCTGTCGTGGTATTGAACTGATCATCCATCATTTCTCCCCGGGATTGGTGGATCGATTGAGCTGTTCGAGGCGGCACGAAATGCCGCACGCAAGCTTGCTATTTCCAATGACGTGTTCGCGATTGGTACCCGACAATCCCTCACATGAAACAAACGGCGCCGTCAGCCACCAGGGTGCTCGCGACGTTGCGCCACTTCCCGATCATCGGTTCCGACCTGCACGTCGGCGCCGACTCAACGTCGCTGCACGGCAGCGTCTTCGGTCTCGTCGTCGGTGTCCTCGGACTGTTTTACGGCGCCCAAGGCGTCACTCAGACCGCGGAGCAAACCATGTCCACTGTCTGGAACATCCCTCAAGTGGAACGTCCTGGTTTTCTGCCGCGCCTGGGCCGCAGCATCAACGGCCTGCTGGTTATCGGGTCCACGTTCCTGATCAATGCCTTCGTGTCGGGCTATGTCACCGGCAGCGGCCGGTCCTGGCTCCTTCGGGTGCCGATCACCGGCGTGCTGCTCGCACTCAACATCGTCGCCTACTTCTTGGCATTTCGCGTACTCACCCCTAAGTCGGTCCGCACCGTGGCCTTACGGCCAGGCGCCATACTTGGCGGCATCGTGTTCACCGTCTTAATCACGGCCGGAACCGGCCTGGTCGAACACGTCTTGAGCAACAAGTCGAACACCTACGGCGCGTTCGGAAGTGTGATCGGCATAGTGGCATTTCTTGGTTTGTTAGCCAAGCTCAGCGTCTACGCCGCCGAACTCAACCCCGTCCTGGAGCGCCGCCTGTACCCGCGACAGTTCCTTGTCGGCGAACCCACCGAGGCCGACGAGCAGGCGTGGCATGACATCGTGCACCAGCAACGCCGCCGTGACGACGAACGGATCGGCGTGGGCTTCGGCGAAGCCGCCCCGACCGAGGCTTTCATCGACGCCCGCCAACCCGGAGACGACGACCCACAACCGCAGCCCGACGACATTCGCGGACACTGACAAAGCCCAGGACCCGACCTGCACGCAGCCCTGCGGGACTGTTCCGGGCGCGAGGGATCTCGAGCCGGCCTGGCCTATCAATCGGGCTTGCCGTTTGACGTCCAGCTTCGCCGACAGTTGACGACAGTCTCGCCCAGCTCGGCCCGGGTTTCCGAGGACTGCTACGAGGCGACCTTGGCTAGTGCGGGTGCCACCCTCGCCGTCAGCCTCGGGCAACTTGGGGGGATGCTCGGCACCTCCCCAGCGGACGCAGCCAAGATCCGCGACGTACCGCAGCCTGGGGCACGCCGCAGGAGCTGGCGGTCTCGGCCGAGTCTCCGAAGCGGCCAAGCAACCCGGCCTAAACTCCGATCTGTTCGGCGTCTATGGGCGCAACACCGAATGCGGTCGCGAGTCCAGTGATCTCCAATACCCGCTTGACCTGTTGGTTCGGCCCTGACCTCGACAGTACGCCCGTCGTCGCAAGCAGCGTTACGGATCTCCACCAGCGCTTAGCCCCGTCGAATCGACAAAGGGGACGTGAGTCAAGTCGATAATCAGACCTGCGGACCGGGCGTTATTTGAGGACGGCGTCGATCGTCTTCTTCAGCGCGGATGGCTGCGCTGGGGAGCGGGGTGCTTTCGACTTGGCTTCGAGCAGGCGCTCGCCGAGCTCGGTGAGTTGCTTACGTCCGAGGCCTTGTCTGACCTTCGGGAACCATTCGTCTTCCTCTTCTTCGATGTGGTGGGTGACGTTTTCGATGAGCACGGTCGTTTTCGCGTCGAAGCGCTCGGCATCGGGGGGCATGGCAAACAGCTCCATGCAGAGCACGTCGGCGACGTGATGTTCCTCGTATGACTCGAGGACGTCGTCTTCCAGATCGGGCAGGAGTCGACGGACTTCGGGATACATCACTTCGTTCTCGATATAAGTGTGAACGGTCAGCAGCTCGATCATCTTGGCGACGAGCTCGCCCTTCGTCTTCGTAGCGCGGTCGCCGGCGGCATGAAATTCGCGGAAGAGGCGCTTGATCTGCTTATGGTCGGCTTTGAGCAGGACTATCGCGTCGGTGGACATCGTGAACTCCTGTAGGGCAGTCGGGTGGGCCGGCGTCTTGGGCGTTGCAAGTCATATACCCAAGATCGGCGCGATCTGACTGGATCAGCGATTGCAGTGACTTGCTGCACCATCCCCGCGGCCTGAAGCGTGAGATGGTTTCTCGTCGGCCGTCTGAGGGAACGACGGCCGCATGCGGATCGTGATCACCGGAGCATCAGGCAATGTAGGGACTGCTCTTCTCCTGCGGCTGGGTGCGACCGGTGAGCACGAGTTGGTGGGAGTGAGCCGCCGCTGGCCCCCGGATGCCGCGCCCTACAGCTGGGCCGAATGGGTCACAGCCGATGTTGGCGCCCACAAGGCGGAGGATGTCCTCGAGGCGGCGTTTACGGGCGCCGATGCGGTCGTGCAACTCATCGTTTGTGATGTTCCTGGCAGGGCATCCCTTCGTGCGGCCCCGGTTCGGTCCTCCCATTCTCCGGGCAGGGGCCGCCCGGCCCCATGCGGCCGACTCGCGGGTACAGACCTCCCACCAGAGCTCGAATGGCCGTGCGACTCCCTGGTGCGCGAGCTCGACGCGAATAGCTAGTGGTGGTCTAGCTAGTGGTGGTCACGCCAGGGATTGATGCGGTCGTGGTCGGCGGTGAAGCCGTGGGTGACGTCCCAGAGGACTGCTTGGGTGCGGCTGGCGGCGCCGATTTTGCGGTACAGCACGTGAATATAGGATTGGCCGGGTATGGGCTCAGAGGTGAGGGAGGCTACCTCGGCGTTGCTCTTGCCTTGGGTCATCAGGGCGAGGATCTCTGACTCAAGGTCGTTGAGACCTTCGTTTCGTCCGGGCCAGCGGATTTCGCTGTCGCGAGCATGCTCCCCCGCCGGCGGGCAGGTCCTGCACGGCTTGCTCGTCCGGCAAGTCCACCTCGACTCGACCGATCTGGCGCTGCTCGTCGCGGTCCTGGGCACCGCCATCAGCCGACCAGCCACCGCCACTTCCGCGAATGTGACCGGCCGGCAGAGGGCCTGGTCCATCGACCGGTTCCGCGCGTCGCTCTACAAGCGTGGGCCGCGCGCACGGTGCCGCCGCCCAGATCGTGATCAAAGCCGCAGCTCGCATAGATGTTGACCGAGCCGGGAACCCTGCAATGCATGAGCCTGTTTTTGCTGATCATCATCGGCGTCGCAATGTGGTCGTTGCTCGGCGTCGGTACGCACCGCGCGCGCTACCGCTCGTCGCGATATCGATCGCACCGGATGGGCTTAGGTCGGCTGCCGGGAGACATCGACTTCCGCGGGCGACGGACCCGCGTCTACGCGCCGATCATGAGTTCGTTGCTGATCTCGCTGTCGCTCTCGGTCGTGCTCACCCTTCTGATCCACGGCGCCGTCCGCTGACCGCACGGCACCCACCGAATGCGACCGACGCGCTCGGCACGAGCGCGTCGGTGGACGCGATCGCACGAAGGCGGCCAGCGGCATCCCAGCCGATCGATGTCGCGCAGTTGAGTTCGGGGAAACCCCATTGCGGGTGTCCGGAGTGCGGGCTGCGGGATCTCCTGGGCCGCTGGCGAGTATGGGAAGTTCATCTGTCCGTTGTTAGATGCGCCGGTGGGCAGGGTACGAGATGCTCGCGCAACAGAGCTGCGCGTCCCCCTCCAATGAAAGGCATAAACGATGTCCGCTACCTATGGCTCGCCTAAGCGCGGTTCGGCCGGGTCCTCAACTCTGTCTCGGGACCGAACAATGTCCATGATCGCCGGGCTTCTCGGCCTGCTGATGTTCGTGTGGGGCTTCCTGAAGTGGCTCAAGTTCGGCAACGGTGACGGTGCCCAGAAGTACGGCGGCTACGCGTTTGGCATGCCTACCACCGTCGTTATTGGGTTCTCTCTGGCCGCAGGTCTCGTGGCGTTGTTCGGGGCGAGCGAACACCGCGCGGGGCGAGGAGTGCACAGCGCGATCCCCACAGCGTTGGCAGCCACGGCGCTGATGGTCGCTGTCGGAATCCTGCTCGGTAAGGGCAGCATCAGCCCGCACGCCGGCAGCAAGGTAGGCGTCGAGATCGGACTAATTTTGGCTATCGTCACCGCCGCCGTGCAGACGCTCGTGTTGGGTGCCGCGCTCGCGAACCGGCATCACGACACGGACGTTGCGACCACCACGACCGCCACCCACGGCGACCAGACGATCCGGTAGCCCGGTCTAAGTCCTCGCGCGCCGCTCCCCAAAGCCCGGGGAGCGGCGGCGCGGACCGCTTGTTCCTCAACTCACCAGCCAACGCGGGCCCGACTGAAAAGGACGACCTACATGGTATTCATCGGCGGATGGCGTTCACGCCGGCGGGGCTACGGTCCGCGCTATCGCGGCGGCGGCTACGGACGGCAGCAATTTCGAGGCGGCAACTCATGTATGCGGGATATGTTCCTCGTCGAGGGCGGCTGCTGCCTCGCCGAGCTAGTCGGCTGCGGACCCCAGTTGGTACTGCTGAGCCCGTCCCTCCTGAGCCGATCGGCGGTGAGCGCAGACCCGCCGCGCCACTGTCCTGCTACCGCTACCGGTGCCAAACGAAGCCAGCCCGCACAAACCGTGCACGCTGCGCTAATCACAGCCATTGGCCTCTACCAACGTGACATCAGCGCACATCGGAAACCGAGCTGCCGCTACTCCCCGACCTGCTCGAACTACGCGCACCAGGCGCTGCAAGCCCACGGTCTGCTCCGCGGCGTTTGGCTTACGGTTCGACGACTGTGGCGTTGCCGCCCAGGCACGCAGGGGGGCTATGACCCAGTGCCGCCAGCAGGGACCGAAGCAGACGAAATGTGTAGTTCGCCGCGGTTGGGGGTACGTGTTTAGACGATGTGACCGCGAACACTCCGAGTTTGAGAGTTGCCATCGTGCACTGGGAAGCTACGACCGATTACGGTTGCGACTCGAGGGCGCCCGGGTCCGCCCGGTCATGGGTCGTGGGTCGCCTACGCGCCGGTCTGGGCCCGCGGGTCCGGGCTGAGCTGTATGACGACGCGGCGCTGGTGGTGTCTGAGCTAGTCACGAACTCCGTTCAGGCCGGGTCCCAGACAGCGAGGATCACGCTGAGAGTAGATGACATGTGCTTACGGATCGCTGTCGCGGACGACGCTCCCGGTAGGCCCGCCGTGGTCACGGACCCGTCGCCCGATTCTGAGGGCGGGCGGGGATTGAACATCGTTGTCGGCTTGGCGGTCCGTTCAGGCGTTATGCGGCTCGGGCGAGGTAAAGAGGTCTGGGCAGACCTGCTCCTGGACCGCTGAACGCATGCGGCCCACAACAATTTTTCAGGCTTCACCCTCCTATTTGTTCAGTCTGGGATTAGTATTTCTGCGCGGTCGAACTTCGGGCTGAACAACCAGCTACCCTGCCACGTCGAGTACGCGTAAGGAGCTATGGCCATGGCTGGCTTCTCCACCCATGTCACCCATGAGGAAACCCGGCCGGTGATGCACCTGACCGGCGAGATCGACATCGAACGGGCCGATGAAGTCGCGTCGCTGGGCATCCTCACCGTCCAGGCCATGGACGCCGACATGCTCGTGATCGACATGTCGCAGGTGTCGTTCCTCGACTCCAGCGGCATCAGCGCACTCATCCGGATCCGCAAGGCCGCCCAGACCGCCGGGCGAACTGTAACCATCCGTAGCCCAGACCTGCGCGTGCGACGAGTCCTATCTATCACCGGCTTGGCCGAGGTATTCGGACTCGACGAACCACACGGCAACGTCGGCGGCCTTACTTCGCCAACAGGCCGGCCCTCGGCCGAAGGCGTTCCACCTCGCTCAACCATCGGCTAGCGTCCGACGGATTTAGAAGTCCTTCCAGACGATTCAACGGTGTGGCTCGTCTGCTCGGGTAGCCAGACGGTGGACGTGAGCGTGTCTTGCTTGCCCGTCCATTCGATGTTCACGACCCGGTAGCTGACACCGTCGAGGGCGACGATCTCACCAGCCCTGGACACGTGGCCTGTGGTCGGGACGCCGAGTCACCTCTGGAACGGGTAGCTGGATCACGCGCAAGGTCTCCACAGCGGCGAAGGTACCTAGCGCCCGGGACCGGCTTGGGGACCTGACGGCTGCTACCCGGCGATGCGGTCTTCTCGCCCCCGGCTATCGGGGGCGTCGTCTACCGGTTCGATGGTGAACATGTCGGTGAGCCCCGTGAGAGCCAAAACACGCACAAGCTGGAGTTGCGCACCGCGCAGAGTGACTGTGCAGGAGGCTTCGCTGGCTGCGTCACGGATACGGATAAGCGCGCTGAGACCAGTAGAGTCCGCGAACCCGACCTGAGTAACGTCGAGCACGAGGCGGTCTACGTCGAGCGTGGACACCGCTATCAGACCGACGGCGGTGACGTCTTCAGCGGAGGCGAGGTCAAGGTCGCCGCCAACCTCAATTACGCACTCGTCCTGTACGCGAGACACATTGATAGCAAAGTCGGACATGGTTGCGCCTTCCTCGAAAGACGTCATAGCCAGGACTCGCTGTTGAGCCGCGGCGTCAATATACGTCAGTGACAGCCGGGGCACACTAGCTCACACCGCAAGAACGTCCGCGAACGCGCCGGTGCCGCCAGCATCACAAGCTGCAGTGAGTCACTGCCATCGACGGCCGGGCTGCTGCAGAGATGTTCTCTGGGACCTCGAAGCTCATACCGAGGCCAAGTCCCTGGACGTGGTGTACCGGTTGATCTTTCGAGTTGATGTTGGTTAGAAGGGGTTCCTGTCCGGGTTCGAACCGATACGACGTGGATCACCTGAAGCAGGTCTACCAAAACTTTTGTAGCGGGGGCAGGATTTGAACCTGCGACCTCTGGGTTATGAGCCCAGCGAGCTACCGAGCTGCTCCACCCCGCGTCGCACTCATAACACTACCGGGCTACCAGCGGGTGTCCAAACCGGTCCGTAGCCCAACTCATTTCGTCGGCGTCGGCGTCGGCGCCTTCGACGTGGAGCTTGGTGTCGACGCGGTGCCGTACAACGACTGGTACTGGGTCACGAGCTCCTTCAGCCGCTGCTCGGCGGCGCCGATGGTGGCGAGATTTCCGCTCTGGTACGCGCTCGTGAGGTCGGTGAAGGCGCTGTTGACACTGGCGATCAGCGCCTGTCGCGACGCGGGCAACCCGGTCGCGGGCGCCCCGGTCGTGGCGCCCGGCGTTGTCGGCGACGACGGTGAGGGGGGTGGGCTGGTGGTGCCGGCGCCGCCTGGGGTCGTCGTGGTCGCGCCCAGCCGCAAGGTGGACCCGGGCGTTCGGCCCAGCTGCAAATCACCGAGTGCATCTGCGAGCGTTGCGCCATAGCCGATCTTGTCCCCGAACGTCACCAGCACGCGTTGCAGGGTCGGATATGTGGACTGCACATAGAGCGGCTCCACATAGAGGAACGACCCACCGAGGGGCAGGGTGAGCAGGTTCCCGTGGATGATCCGTGACTGGCCGGTATCGAGCAGAGTGATGTCCTCTGAGATTTGCGGCTGGGTCTTGAAGACGTTCGCGATCTGGGTAGGGCCTTGGATTGCGGTCTTGTTCGGCACGACCAGGACGGTCATCTTGCCGTAGTTGGTCGGGTCGCTGTTCACCGAGATATAGGCCGCCAGGTTGGGCGAGTTGTTCACCGTCATCGGCGACGTCAGCTGGAACTGCGCGGAGGTGCCGGTCCCGTCCGGCGGGTGGGCCAGGACGTAGTACGGAGGCTGGTTGCCGGCATTGAACGGGTCGGTCGGGACCGTCCACTTGTCGGCCACGTTGTAGAACGTCACCGGGTTGTCGACGTGGTAGGTCTCGAGCAACGAGCGCTGTACGTCGAACAGGTCCTGCGGGTACCGCACGTGCGCGAGGATCGACGCCGGCATGTCGGACTTCGGTTGCACGATCCCCGGGAACGCCTTCATCCACGCCTTCAGTACCGGATCGGTCGGGTCCCACGCATATAGCTTGACGGTGCCGTCGTAGGCGTCGACGGTGGCCTTCACCGAGTTGCGGATGTAGTTGATCTGCTGGTTGGACTGCGAGTTCGACAGCGACGTACCGGTGAGCGCTGACAGCGCCTCTCGCTCGGAATAGGGGAAGTTCGCCATCGTGGTGTAGCCGTCGACGATCCACACGATGCGACCGTCCGCGACGACGGGGTACGGATCTCCGTCGACGGTGAGGAACGGGGCCACTTTCTCCACCCGGACCTTGGGGTCACGGTTATAGATGATCTTCGCGCCCTTGGCGCTCACCGCGTTGTTGAGCAAGAAGTTGGTCTGCTTGAAATGCACCGCGAATGCAAGCCGGTTGACGAAGCTACCGAGCGATACACCGCCGGTGCCGGTGTAGGTGTTGCGTGAGTCGGCGGCGTCGTACTCCCGGGCGACGCCCTGGGCGCCCACGATGGAGTAGTTGGTCATCAGCTGGCCGAAGTAGACGTCGGGCTGACTGATGTTCAGCGGCCCGACGGGCGGGATCTGACCTTCGGTGTAGTCGCTCGGCGGCCCGTTGGTGACGTCTTGGTTAGCCGCGGCCGAGACGAAGCCATAGCCGTGGGTGTAGAAGGTGTGCAGGTTGATCCAGTTACCCTGCGTGCCCTTGAGGTTGGCCGGCACCAGCTCCCGCACGCCGACCACGTAGTCGTGCTCGGTCCCGAGCGTATAGCGGTCCATGTCAAGGTTCTGCGCGAAGCCATACGGCGCCTTGATCCGCTGGGCATTGGTCACCGTCGGAGACACCACATTTGGGTCGAGGATGCGGATGTTGCTGACGGTGGTGTCGGTGGAACTGAGCGTGGTCACGCTGGGGTTCGTGTTCGCCGCATAGTTCTGATAGTTCACAGTCCCGTTGGGCGCGCTGCCGCTCGGACTGGTGTTCGTGACGATGCCGTACGCCTGCCTGGTGGCTTGGATGTTGCGACCGATGTAGGTCGCCTCCTTGGTGCTGGCGTTGGGCTTGACACTCACCTGCTGCACGATCGCCGGGTAGATCCCGCTGATCAGGATGCTGAGGATCAGCAGAACCCCGAAGCCGATCCCCGGCAACATCGCGCTGCTCAGCCACATGCTGGCCAGCACTCCCAAGGCGATGATGATCGCCAGCCAGAACAAGATGGTCTTCGCCTGCAGCGAGGCGTGCACGTCCGTGTAGGAGGCACCGGTGAAGTGGTCGCGGTGCGAGAACACCAGCCCGTAGCGGTCCAGCCAGTACGCGACCGCCTTGAGGGAGACGAAGACGAACACGAGGCCGGTCAGGTGCCGGCGCGCCGAAAGGGTGATCTTCGGGCCGGGCGTCTGAAGCCGGATCGCGCCGGTCAGGTAGTGCACGCCGATCGAGAGGAAGAGCGCGAACAGTATCGCGGTGAAGCCGAAGCCGAGCATGACGCGGTACGCGGGGTAGTCCCACGCGAAGAACGAGACGTCGCGTCCGAACTGCGGGTCCTTTACGCCGAAACTGCCGCCGTTGAAGAACAGCATCCAGGTTGCCCACTTGCCCTGTGCCGAGGCGCCCGCGGCCAGCAGAGCAAGCACCATCGCGCCGGCGAGGATGAGCCGCTTGCGAGGCTCGACCATCACCCGGTAACGCTCAAGATTCTGCTGCTCTGCTGACATTGGCCGAAACGGCGGCCGCACGCGGTAGGCGACGACGAGGTTGGCGCCGAGGATCAGCGCCATCAGGACACCGAAGATGAAGAACAGAATGATGCGCGTCCACAGGATGCCCCGGTAGACGTTGCGGAAGCCGACCTCGCCGAACCAGAGCCAGTTGACGTACACGCCGGTGAGCGACGTCGCCACGATGAGCAAGACGATGATGACCCCGACGACCGACAGCGCTATCTTCCAGCGTCGCGACAGGGCCAGGTTCGGAATCGGCGGCCGCATGGCCACGGGCAACTCCCTTTGCAGACAAACGCCTCGGATCGTGTGCACAACGTACCTCCCGGCGTGCGGGTTCCTTGACGGCGTCTAGGTGAGCGTCTGCTCCGGGCGCGGCCCCGGCCGCGGCGATGGGGGACAATCGCGATCGTGGATGCCTACTACTCGCCTGCGCTCGAAGCCGCTGCGGCCGAGATCGAGGCACACGTAGGGCAGGCGGGCTGGGACTTGCGGCCGTCGCTGTTCGCCCTCGTGCGAGCGGATCAGTTCGCCTCCGAGGAGCCCGAGGCCGCGGCGCGGCTGGGACTGGGTGCCTCGGTCGGTGAGGCGTTGACGCCGATCGAGCAGGACGACCTGCCGACCGGCGCCCTGGACGAGATGCTCGCGCAGATCGCTTGGCCGGACTCGGTCGCCGGGTGCGCGCTCAGCCAGGAGATCGTGCTGTTGCCACCCTCGGCCGAGGCCGAGATCCCCGAAATTCTCGACGGATCCTCACTCGCCGCGGTAGCCGATCACCCGGATCGCCGCGAAGCGCGCCTAGTTGTGGCGGTGCTGCGCGACGGCACCAGTGCGGCAGTGCTGAGATTGCGCTCGACCAGCACCGCCCCTCAGGACGCCGACGACCTCCTCACCGGCCCGGACCTGGCCCCCAACCTGGTCCGCGCGCTGCGTGCGACGCTCGCCTAGCCGCTTCGCCCGCGTCATCAGGACGCCATGCCTCAACAGTGCGGAACGGCCTTGCCGGCCTGAAGATCGAGCAGGTCGGCCACCGCATCGTGCAGGGTGTCGACCTTCACCACGTCCAGACCCTTGGGCGTTGCGCCGCTCACATCCGGGCAGTTGCCGGCCGGCGCCAGGAAGACCGTCGCGCCCTTACGTCGCGCCGCGATCATCTTCAAGGCGATCCCGCCGATCGGACCCACCTTCCCGCTCGGATCGATGGTCCCGGTGCCCGCGATGAACATCCCCTTAGTGAGATCCACGGTGCCGACCTTGTCCATGATCCCGAGGGCGAACATGAGCCCGGCGGACGGGCCACCGATCTGGTTTCCCAGGCCGAGGTCGACCGAGAACGGTGCCGCGCACACGGATCCGACCTCGATCCCGATGCGGGCTCCGGAGGAACCCGCGTTGGGCTTGGCGAGCACGAGCGTGACCGTGAGCGGCTTGCCCGCACGGGTGACCCCGAGCATGACCGACTGGCCGGGCGAGTCCTTCGCCAGCGCCGCGGTGAGCTGAGTCGTGGTGCTCACCGCCTGGCCGTCGAGGGACCGCAGCAGGTCCGACGGCTGCAACTTGCCCTGCGCCGGCGTGCCCCCTGTGACCGAGACGACGCCGAACTTCGGTGTATAGCCGAGCTCGCAGAATGCGGCGACCGTCGCGTCGTCCTGCGACTGGGTGAAGTCTTGGGTGTTCTGCTGGTCGACCTGCTGCTGGCTCTGCCCAGGAGGGAACACCGACGACCTGGGCACCACGACCTGGTCGTGTAGCAGCCAGCCGTCGAGGGCCGCGAAGACCGAGATCTTCTGCGTCGAGACGTCTACGGTCGTCATGTTCAGGTGCCCGGTCGTCGAGTTCGGGGTCCGGCCGTTGATGACGATGATCTGGCTGCCGCTGTCGTCGGTACCGAGCGTGTTGAAGGTTGGGCCGGGCGACAGGATCACGTACGGCACCGGAAGCGTCAATGCCAACACGAACAGGACGACGAACGTGGCGCCTGCGATGAGCAGGGTGCGGACGCGGCGACTCACTCCGGCAGCCTAACTGTCGCGCCCCGCAGTCCGGGGCGCCTCTCAGCCGGACAGGTCCACCGGCTCGACCCGGGCGACTCCGCGCGCGGGCACGACGAGGGCAGCAAGATACGCGTTGTGTGACTGCATCGACTCGTCGGTGGACACGGCGCGCGCAGGTCGGCCGAGCCACCACACCGCCACCGCCACGATCGCGGTCGCGCCGGCAGGGGCCGCCAGCCACCACGCCCAGGACATGATCCGACGCTATCGTGAGGCGATTGTTCGCCGTCGGCGCAACGCTGGTGGATGGCTGTTCGCGTTCGGCGTAGCGCACGCGCTCTGCGCCGCGGAACAATGGGCGGCCTTCGATCGTCGCCACTACCGTGACAGGTATGGAAAGCAATATGCCTTTCGGATTCGGCGGCGACGACCGTGAGCCCACATCCCCGCGTGCGGATGACCTCAGCGGGGCGATGCCGCTGTTCGCTGAGCTACAGAAGCTGCTTTCGTGGAGCGGCGGCCCGGTCAACTGGGACCTTGCGCGCCAGCTTGCGGTGTCAACGCTCGGCGGCGCCCAACAGTCCGTGTCCCCGGTAGACCGCGCCGCGGGCGCCGACGCCCTTCGTCTGGCCGACCATTGGCTCGACGAGGTGACCGACCTGCCCAGCGGCCTCACGACGATCGAGTCATGGACCCGACTGGAATGGATCGAGAAGACGCTGCCCGTATGGGCGTCGCTGTGTGATCCAGTGGCTGCGCGGGTGGTCGCGGCGATGTCCACCGCAATCCCTGCGGAACAGGTCCAGGCCATGGGCGCGGGCAATCCCGTTGCCGGAATCGCCGCAATCATGAACCAGGTCGGCGGCCTGATGTTCGGGGCGCAGGTCGGGCAGGGTTTGGGCGGTTTGGCGCAGGAGGTCGTCTCCTCCACCGACATCGGCATCCCCCTCGGACCGATCGGCGTGGCCGCGCTCGTGCCCCAGAACGTCGCCAGTTTCGGTGAGGGCCTCGAACGACCGGAGGAGGAGGTGCGGCTGTACTTGGCGTTGCGCGAAGCCGCCCACCAACGGCTGTTCGGTCATGTGCCTTGGCTGCGCCAGCGCCTATTGGACACGGTCGAGGCCTACGCACGCGGCATCTCGGTAGACATGTCGGCCATCGAACGCGCTATGTCCGAGATCGATCCGAGCAATCCCGAGAGCATGCAGAACGCCCTGATGGGCGGGCTGTTCTCGCCGGACGAGACCCCCGAGCAACAGGTTGCGCTACGCCGACTCGAGACGTTGCTCGCCCTCGTCGAGGGCTGGGTGGACGCCGTCGTGGCCGCCGCGGCCGGGGATCGGATGGTCGGAGCTGAGTCGCTTCGTGAGGCTTCGCGCCGTCGTCGCGCATCCGGCGGCCCGGCGGAACAGACCTTCGCAACCCTCGTCGGACTGGAGCTGCGCCCGCGGCGGCTGCGAGAGGCGGCCGCCCTGTGGTGGAGCGTGACGGAGCGGCACGGGATTTCCGGCCGCGACGCGATCTGGTCCCACCCCGACCTGCTACCTAGTGCTGACGATCTCGACGATCCGCTGGGCTTCGCGGAGACGATGGGCGGCCAGCACCTGACCGGTTTCGAGGAGCTCACCGGCGACGACGGCGCCCCTGCTTCGGACGATTCCCCAACCGACGGCAACTAACGTCGGGTCGCCGCCGCTGCGCGCCCGCTCACTCGCGCGCACTGGCTCTTGTCGAGTAGAGGCGCCAGATCCCCGGCACGCCCTTGAGGGCGTGTTCCCCGCGTTCGACGAACGCCCGGCCTGAGCCGGTGACGATGTCGCGCACCGTGGAGGACACCAGCACCTCGCTACTGGCGGCGTGGCCGGCCACCCGGGCGCAGATATGCACCGCCATCCCGGCAATGTCGGCACCGCGCATCTCGATCTCGCCCGCATGAATCCCGGCTCGTACCTCGATGCCCAGCGGCCGGACGGCATCGACGATCGCCTCCGCGCAGTCGATAGCGCCACTCGGGCTGAGGAACGTGGCCACGAATCCGTCGCCGGCGGTGTTCACCTCGACGCCACGAAACCGCTCCAGTTCGTGACGGACGATCTGGTCGTGCTTGTCGAGCAGGTCACGCCAGTGGACATCGCCGAGCTTCGCCGCCCACTCGGTAGAGGCGACGATGTCGGTGAACAGAACTGTGGCCAGTACGCGCTCACCCTCGGGGCCCCCGCGGTTACCGGTCAGGAATTCCTGGATCTCATCCAGCATCCGCCCCGTCTCGCCGACCCAGTACAACGAGTCCGCACCGGCAAGCTCGATGTAGCGCGCCTGCGGCAGGTGGTCACGCAAGTAGTGCCCGTGCCCGAGGGTGACGAACTGCGCGGCATCGCGATGGATGATCAGAGCGCGCGTGGCGACCCGGGCAAGCACGTCGCGGACATCGCCCTGCGCGACGACGGCGGCAACCGCCTTGGCCATGCTGGGCGATGCGGCCCGGTTGCCCGACATGTCCCACCACGCACGAAACGAGTCGTCGGTGGCGACGGTGGGCGCGATGATCGACAACGCGTCGAAGCCGCGTTCGACCGCGTCGGGCTCTACCGCGAGATTCAGGAACGGATCGGCGACGCTCAGCTCGGCCCCGACCGGGTAGTCAGGCGCCCACATGACTCGAGCGGCCCCGTTTATCAGGATCAGGTTGCGGACGCGATCCGGGGCCTGCGCGGCCATCACCAACGCGCTCATCACCGAATGCCCGGATGCCATCACGTCCGCGGCACCGATGCCGACGGCGTCGAGCACGGCCACCGCGTCCTGAAACCAGACGTCCGGACCGATCAGCGACATCGACGGCACGCGCGATGACAGCCCGATCCCGCGCTGGTCGAATCGAATTACCCGACAGAAGGAGCCCAATCGGCGATGAAAACGGGCCATCGCGGGATCGGCGTCGATGCAGTCGATGGGTATCGACCAGCTCGGGAAGATCAACAGGTCGCGCGGGCCGTCGCCGAAGACCTGGTAGGCGATATCCATGTCGCCACACTTCGCGTAGCGCGTGCGCGGTGCCGGAGCCACCGTCAAAGGCTAGCGGCCACACCGCAGCAGGTCGCTGCGATTGCTCGCCCTGGCGGTGACCAGCGGTGTCGAGGTCACTCGATTCGTGTCATTCAGCCGGTTCATCCGCAACGTCGCCATCGAGGTCGTCATCGATCGGCAGGTTGGCCGCGGCACTCACGCCGTCGAGGTATCCGCGTGCCCTCTCGGTACGCGGATAGCGGTCGACCAGGGACCAGAAATCCGGGCCGTGACTCGCAACGAGCAGATGTGCCAACTCGTGCACGAGCACGTAGTCCTGCACCCACGGGGGCATCTCGCGAAGCCTCTGTGACAGCCGGATGCTGCGGTCGGCAGGCGTGCAGGAGGCCCAACGGGTTCGCATCGTGGTCACCCAACGAACGCTCGCCGGTCGCGCTCTGCCGGCCAGATACAGCTCTGACAGCTCCGCGGCTCGTCGCTGCAGCGCCGCGTCGGTGGCTCGGCGGCACCCGGCCGCCTTGGCGCCCTTGTCCAGCCTGGCAACCATCTTGGCGACCCATTCGGCCTCCTCGGCGCGACTGAAGCGGCCGGGGATCATCACCACGATGCGCGTACCGTCGCGGTACGCCGAGACGGTACGACGACGGCGCACGCTGCGCCGAACCTCAACCTCCGTTGCCATGACGACAACGTATCCACTGCAGTGACCGGCAGGCACCGACACGGCGAACCTGTGGACGCCTCTCGCCGAAATCCACAGTGAGACCGTTATCGTCCACAATCCCCCAGGCGGTTATACAGAGCTCGTCCACAAAGTTATCCACAGATGTGGACATTCACTTCAGGGTTACGTGCCCTGTGGATAACACCCTGCGGAGGGCCGAGCGCGTGCCACGGTGGGATCGTGCATGAGACCGATGTCGCCACTCCGCCAGCCAGTCCCGGCACGGCCCCGATACCGGTCGCCCCGGTCCCGGTCGTCCTCAATCCGGCTACCCGGCTCCTGTGGCGCGATCACCACGCGGTCCAGCTGGAGTTGGGCGCGCGTGCGGTCGTGGTCGAGGGCGCCGCGCCCGAGGCCTTGCAAGCCCTCGCGTCAGCGATTCCTGCTCCCCTGGACCCGAGCGACAGCCGTGTCGCTGCTGCCCGGCGCGTGCCCGCAGCCGGCGCGCGGACACACCTCGGGGACCGCGCCATCGCTGACCTTGTCCGCGGCGGCTTCGTGTGGGCGCGGCGTGCGCGCGAGTCCGACCCCGACCCGCGACTACACCCG
>JALYIS010000059.1 GCA_030775705.1 Actinomycetota bacterium | reverse complement strand
CTCACGCCCTGACCGGTCGAACCGGACACGGCCGTGTGCAGGGCAGCCAAGTCGCCGTGTCCATCGAGACCGTCGAACGACTCGCCTGCACCCAAGGAACCCTCCCCGTGACCTTCGACACGCACGGACAGCCACTCGATGTCGGCCGCGAACACCGACTCTTCACCCCACGACAGCGCATCGCTCTGGCCGAGAGGGACGGCGGATGCCTGTGGACGAGTTGCGAACGACCACCCTCCTGGTGCGAAGCGCACCACATCGAGCACTGGGCGCGAGACACCGGCCGCACAGACGTGGCGGACGGCGTGCTTCTCTGCAAACACCATCACCTGCTGCTGCACGACCATCACTGGGAGATCGAGAGACGGGGGCCCGCCCGATCGGAATACTGGCTGATTCCGCCACCGGGTCACCCGGATCCCGTGCCGCGGAGATTGGAGAGCAGAAGTCTGTCGCTGAGGGAGCTCCTCGCCGGCTGAATCCGGGCTGGCAGGGGCGTGTTCGGCGGCTAGTTGACCAGCTGAGCGGCGAAGACGCGCGCGGTGAAGCCGGTGAGATCGCCGATGCCCTCACCCTGGCCGACCAGTTTGATCGGGATGCCGGTGCGTTCCTGGACGGCCAGCACGAAGCCGCCCTTCGCGGAACCATCGAGCTTGGTCAGCACCAGACCCGTCACGCCGGCGTGCTCGATGAAGGCCTCCGCCTGGGCGAGACCGTTCTGGCCCGTCGTCGCATCCAGCACCAGAAGCACCTCGGCGATCGGAGCCAGCTTCTCCACCACGCGGCGCACCTTGCTGAGCTCGTCCATCAGACCGCTCTTCGTCTGCAATCGCCCCGCCGTATCAATCAGGACGATCTCGATACCGTCCTCCTGCGCCTTCTGCACGGTCTGGAAAGCCACCGACGCCGGATCCTGCCCCGGATGCTGCGGCCGCACCACCTGCGCCCCCGCCCGCTCGGCCCAGGTCGCCACCTGCTCGACCGCCGCCGCGCGGAAAGTATCCGCAGCCCCCACGATCACGGAACGCCCGTAGTTGGTGAGGAATTTCGCGAACTTCCCGATCGTCGTCGTCTTGCCAACACCGTTCACGCCGACCACGAGAACCACCGCCGGACGGTTGCTGAGAGTGAGGGTCGAGTCGAGGCGTTCGAGACGCTCCTCGATGACCTCGCGGAGCATCCGCTGCAGGTCGGCAGGGTCGGCTGTCTTGAACCTCGCCACGTTGTCACGCAGCTGCGCGACGATCGCGTCGGTGACGTCCGGTCCGAAGTCGGCGCCGAGGAGGGCGTCCTCCAGCTCGACCCAGGTGTCGTCGTCGATTGTCGGGCGGGCGAACATCCCGCGCAGGGCGCCGCCCAGCGACCACGGCGTGCGGGGCGACCGCGATGAAGGCCCCGACGAGGAGGAAGACGAACCGAAACCAGCCATGCCGGTGAGCCTAGCCAGCCAGCGATACGGCGAAGACCGCGATCACGACGACGATCGCCAGAACGACAATTCCCAGGATCAGACCGAACGCGATCGGATGCGCCTCCCACCACCCGATCACCTTCGGGTAGCGCGCGCGCAGCTGGGCGGTTGTGATCGGCTCAACGATCGCGTCATTGACCACGCCGCGAGCGAGCAGGTCGTCGGCCAACGCGGCGAACTGCTCCACCTCCCAGGTCTGGCCGCGCAGACGGAGCAGTTTGCTGCCATCCGGGCGGGTCAGGATGAGCTGTGGCGCCGCCGGCGCGGTGCTCCCGGAGTTGAGCGAGACCACCGTGACCAGGGCGCCCACCTGCGCCGCAGTGAAGCTGATCGCGGCGCCCAGCATCCTCGTCACCAGGTAGCGCCCGTCGCCGAACTCGACGCGCACACGGCGGAAGTAGAGCAGGACCCCGCCGAGAGTCAGCCCGATCGCGACGACGAACACCGGCAACAGCCACGGGTTCAACCCGATGCGCACGAGTGAAATGAGGAGCAGCGGGATGGCGACCCACAGGTTGGCCCGGATCGCCCGAAGGTAGGCGGCTCGCGACGGACGCATCGTGGACCCGGGCAGAGCGGTGGGGGCGGAGCTGGGAACGTCGGCGTCGGTGGTCACAGACTCCATCATGGAGGATGGTCGGGTGACCTTCGCCTTCATCCGCCACGGCCAGACCGATTGGAACCGGGACGACAAGCTTCAGGGTTCCAGCGACATCCCCCTCAACGAGGTGGGGCGGCAGCAGGCGCGCGAGGCGGCGGCACACCTCGGGCACGGCGGCTGGCAGGTGGTTGTGAGCTCACCGCTGGTGCGAGCGCGCGAGACAGCCGAGATCATCGCAGGAGAGCTCGCGATCGAACTCGGGGGTGGATATCC
>JALYIS010000058.1 GCA_030775705.1 Actinomycetota bacterium | reverse complement strand
GGCCTACGGCAACGTCGTCGTCACGCAGGAGGATCTCGGGCTCGAGAACCGCGGCGTCGTCGTACAGACGCAGAACTTCGTCACCCGCATGTCGGCCCAGCGCGACACCGACGAGATCACCGTTTGGTTCGCCACGCCCACCACCGGCAACGGCGTCATCGAGGTCACGCGGCAGCTGTCCTATCGCGACGAGACCGCAGCGCCGCAAATGCAACAGGCGCAGGCCAACCTGATCGCGCAATACGGCAAGCCGGGGTTCGACGGCCCAGCGGTCGGCACCGGTGAGGTGCGACTGATGGCCTGGTCCTATCATGGCAATACGCCGAACCCATGCCCGCGCTCGTCCTGTCGCGCTGGGCTGAGCGAGGGGCTGGATATCCGCAACCTGTCCGCCTACGCTCGGTCCATCAAGACGGGTAATGAACTGACCGTGGTCGTGACGCTGCTGTCCGGCATCGCCGACCCGTCGCGCGCGTCCGGCATGGTGATCACGATGAGCGACGCGGCGACCAAGTTCCGCACGCTCGACGCCGCCGTCGCACAGATGAAGGCGGCCAGCACGCGCGCGGGAGCGGTCAAACCGGCCGAATGACCTACATGTCGCTAGGCATGGCCCGCTCGCCGCGGAAGCCCGTCGCGACAACGTAGAGTTCGCTGCTCTCCTTGCGACTGGCGCCGGGCTTGATGTGGCGGACGCTCGCGAAATGTCGCTTCATCGGCGCGAGGATCGAGCGTTCGGATCCGCCTTGGAACACTTTGGCAATGAAGGCGCCGCCTGGCTCTAATATCTCTGTGGCGAAGATGAACGCCAATTCGGCCAGCGCCACGATCCGGAGATGATCGGTCGCGGCGTGGCCCGTCGTGTTGGGCGCCATGTCGGACAACACGATTGTCGCGGTGCCCCCGATGGCATCACGCAACTGCTGCTGCACGGCCGGGTCGTTGAAGTCGCCCAGCAGCAACGTCGTGCCCGGGACCGGGTCGACCGGCAGCAGATCGACCCCGACCACGGTCGACGCCCCACGCTTGACCGCCACTTGCGACCATCCGCCGGGCGCCGCACCCAGATCGATGACCCGGCTACCGGACTTGAGCAGGTGAAGCTTGTCGTCGAGTTCCATAAGTTTGAACGCCGCGCGCGAGCGTAGGCCCTGTTGCTGCGCCGCCCGTACATACGGGTCGTTCAATTGCCGCTGTAGCCATTTTTGCGACGCGGTGGTGCGCCCGCGCGCAGTGCGCAATTTGACGGTCAGGCCACGCTGACCCGGCGGTTGCTCAGGCATTGTTCTTCAAACTGGCTGTGTAGGCCGCACCGTCGCACGTTGTCCCCGCATCGCCAAAGACCTTCGCGACTGCCGCATCATCCGCAGCAACATACCCTCCCGCAATCCGCGGTCGGCGACCGTGACCTCGGCCATCGGCCAGGTCTGCCGGATCGCCTCGAACACCGCACAACCCGGCAACACGAACTCGACCCGATCCGGCCCGACGCAGGCATGCACCGCAAGTCCCGCGGGGCCGAGTTCGCGCAGCAGCAACACCGCATCCGCCGCAGCCCGCGTGCTGAGCACGGCACCATCGACCAGCGGACGGCGATAGCGGTCCAGCTTGAGCACGACCCCCGCCAGCGTCGTCACCGTGCCGCTGGTGCCCAGCAAGCGAACACCCCCGTTGCGGGCTTCATGGGCGATGCAGTGGGTCCGCTCAAAACCGACCAGCCTCGCCTTGATGTCGTCGACCATGGCCTTGAACCCGACTGCGGTGAACGCGGCCGGCCCGTAACGCTCGGCGAGGCTGACGACGCCGACGGGCAGGCTGACGTATCCGATCAGCTCGGGCGCGCCCTCCCCCAGCCGCACCCAAGCCAATTCCGTCGACCCACCGCCGATGTCGAACAACAACGCCCGCCGCCCCCCGCCTTGCAGCAGTGGCGCGCAACTCTCAAGCGTGAGTTCGGCCTCCTCGCGCGTCGAGATCAGGTCGAATCGCAGCCCGGTCTCCTCCAGCGCACGGGCGAGGAACTCCCGTCCATTGACCGCCTGCCGGCAGGCCTCGGTCGCCACCGCCCGCAGGCTACGCACCGGCCGCCGCTCGAGCCGCGCCGAAATGGCTGCGAGCGCGGTCAGCGTCCGGTCCATTGCGAGCGAACCTAGCCGCCCATGCACATGCAACCCTTCACCCAGCCTCACCGCGCGGCTGAAGCTGTCGACCACTCGAAATTCGGGACCACGGGCTCCGGTCGTCGGGATGCCCACGAGGAGCCGGCAGTTGTTCGTGCCGAGATCGATCGCCGCGAACCCGCTGCAACCCTCGTTTTGACCGCGACGCAACTGCATCCGATCGCCTTGCTCAACGGCGATGCCTGCCATATTCGGCCTTTCCAGCGGGATTGTGTGCGAGTGGTCGCCACGCGTCGAGCCTCTTCTGTCGCAGGAGGGTCTCATTGGTCGGTCACATTCCCGGTCCTGCTGGTTGCGAGCCACTCCCACCCATGCTAACCACCCGCCCGCATGGCGTCCCGCTTGGGGGATAGTTTAGCGGTAGAACCTCCGACTCTGACTCGGATGGCCTTGGTTCGAATCCAGGTCCCCCAGCCACCTCACTGAGTTCAGGCTCTTAGGCCCGTTCTCCAGGGGTGAACGAGCTCTGCTCAACAATGGGGAGCGGGATGCGGGGTTACCTAGTTCGGGGCGGTGGGGTCTACTGGTTCCGGAGGCGTTAGTGGCCCGCCTTGGGCGACGCGACATCCACCGTAGCCTCGCAACCTCGTCTCCTCGGGTGGCTCCCGAGCGTGCTAGACGGGCGAGGCTTGTAACCCAGTCCGTCTTCGAGGCCATGTCCAAGAACTTGACCCTGCAGCAGCGCCAAGCGCTCCTCCTTATCTAGCAGCTCCAGTCGGAACCGCAGCACGCCTCCCCGACGGCCGACCAGATCATCCAAGAC
>JALYIS010000057.1 GCA_030775705.1 Actinomycetota bacterium | reverse complement strand
CAATTGGACGCCCTGCGAGAGCAGGCATATGCCAGGCGGGCCCCCGTACTGCTCACCGGGGTCTACGAGCCGGGAGCTCTGCTCGACGAGGACACGGCGTCGCTGGAGAAACTCGTGCCTGCCGGGTGCGGGTTGGAAGGCGTGCACGCCGAGTACGAACGGGTAACGGTCACCGGCCAGCGTGGCGCATTTCTTGACATTTCAGCCCTCACAACGATGCCCGCATCGGTGTTGTTCTGCAACGGCACGGCCAAGGCTCAGGCGTCGGGATCGGGTCCCATCGAGCTGCACCTCGTCCTGGTCAGGTCTGGCGCGCGCTACCTGATTCATGCGATCACCAAGTGAGCAACGTCTTCGCCACGGCGAGTCTTCAGTTCTCCAGTGCCCAGCGCAGGGCCGACTCAAGCTCCGTGTGCGAATGCACGAATCCCGCCTGATCGAGGACGGTGGGTAGCACACGCTGACTCGCCAGGGCGTCGCCGGCGAATTCACCCAGTGCTAGCCGCAGAGCTATCCCCGGCACCGGAAGAGCCGCCGGGCGGTGGACCAGCGCGGCCAGCATGGAGATGAGCTCCGCATTTCGCGACGGGTTGGGTCCGCAGAGATTGACCGGTCCGCGGATCTCGTTGTCGAGCAGGAACCTGATCGCGCTCACCTCGTCGGCCATCGATATCCACGGCATGAACTGGCGCCCGCTACCGAGTCGTCCGCCGACCCCGGCCCGGACGATGGGGAGCAATCGCTTGAGCAAGCCTCCCTGGTGGGTCAGCACGAGGCCTGTGCGCAGGTGTGCGACTCTGGCTCCGGCGGCAGCTGCTGGGGCGGCTGCGCGTTCCCAGTCCTCACAGAGTTCGGCGAGGAACCCGTCGCCGGCGGTAGCCGTCTCGTTCACCGCGTTCTCGCCGGTGTCGCCGTAGTAGCCGACCGCGGAGGCGGCCAGCAACACCGGGGGCCGCGATACCCGTGCCATAGCGGCGGCGATGGTCGCGACGGAGTCGATTCGGCTGGAGCGCAATATGGCCTTGTACGCGGCTGTCCACCGCTTATCACCGACTCCCGCGCCCGACAGGCACACGACGGCGTGCGCGCCTTCGAGGGCAGCCGTCTCCAGGTGGCCACCAGCCGGGTCCCAACGCAACTCCTGGGCATCGCGCGGCGCCCGCCTGACGAGTGTGGTCACGTCGGCGCCGTCCGCGAGCAACGATCGACGCAGGGCCGATCCGATGAGTCCGGAGGCTCCTGCGAGGACGATCCGCACAGCCGACCTCAGCCCAAGCCGAGCGCGCGCTCGAACGCCCCCGCCTCGAGTCGCTGCTTGATGGTGGTGAGGAAGCGGGCGGCGTCGGCGCCATCGACGATCCGGTGATCGTAGGACAGCGCCAGGTAGACCATCGAGCGGGCAGTGATCGTCTCGCCCAGCTCGCGGTCACTCACCACCACAGCTCGTTTCACTACCGCACCGGTACCAAGAATCGCGACCTGCGGCTGGTTGATGATCGGCGTGTCGAAGAGCGCTCCTCGGCTGCCGGTATTCGTGATCGTGAAGGTGCCTCCACCGAGCTCGTCCGGGCTGACCCGATTCTCCCGGGTGCGCTCAGCGAGGTCCGCGATCTTGCGTGCGATCCCGCCGAGATTCAGATCACCCGCGTTGTGGATGACCGGGACCGCAAGGCCGCGTTCGGTGTCTACAGCGATCCCGACGTGCTCTGCCTCGTGGTAGGTGATCGTCTTGGCTTGGACATCGATCGACGCGTTGACCACGGGATGGGCCTTGAGCGCCTCGATGGCCGCCACCGCGAAGAACGGCAGGAAGGTCAGTTTGACGCCCTCGCGGGCTTCGAAATCGTGCCTCGCCTGAGCGCGCAGGCGGGTGATCTTCGTGACATCGACCTCCACGACGGTGGTCAGTTGCGCCGATGTCTGCAGAGATTCGACCATGCGGCTGGCGATCACCTGCCGCATGCGCGACATTGGCTCGACGCGACCTCGGGCAACGGCGCCGGCATCGGGGGGTGCGGAGGCGACAGAGGCAGCGACAGGCGCGGACCCGGCCGACACCGTCGTTGACGTCGGAGCTTGCGCCGAGGGCTGTGGTGCTGTCGTCGGCGAACCTGCTGGCGTCGCCGCTGCGTGCGACGCGGTGCTCGACGTCTGCGCTTGCGTGGGAGATGCAGAGATCGTGTTGTCCGCGGCTGCGATCACGTCGGATTTGCGGATTCGCCCGCCGACCCCGGTGCCGGCCACGGTCGACAGGTCCACACCATGCTCGCTCGCTAGCTTGCGGACGAGGGGAGTGACGTAGGTTCCCGAGACCTCGTCCTCATCGTCGCCGGAGCGGGCCGGTGCCGAGTTCGCCGCGGCAACATTCTCGACACGCTCGGGAGCACCGTCGACACGCTCGGGAGCACCGTCGACACGCTCGTGCGGTGCGTCTTCGGAGGCCTGTGGAGCGGTTACCGGGTCCGCAACCGACGCAGGCTCTGCGTGGGTTGGTTCAGAGCCCGGCCCAGCGGATTCCGACACTCCGGACGGCTGTGGGGCGGCAGGGGCCGGTACGGGTTCCTCGTGCTGAACCTCAGCCGTGGGGGAGCTCTCCTGGTCGGCTTCGGGTTCGGTCTCCGGGGCCTGGCTGGCGTCCCCGATCACGGCAAGCTCGACACCGATCTCGACAGTCTCATCCTCGCGCACCTTGATCGACAGGACGGTCCCCGACGCCGGCGAGGGCACCTCGGTGTCCACCTTGTCGGTCGAAACCTCGAGCAGGGGCTCGTCGGCGTCGACGTGGTCGCCCTCGTTCTTGAGCCAGCGGGTGACGGTTCCTTCGGTCACGCTCTCACCGAGTCGCGGCATGGTCACGGAGACTGGCATTGGCGGTGGCTCCTTCAGTAGTTCGGGCGACTGATCAGTCGTGCACGTGCAGCGGTTTGCCGGCCAGCGCGAGGTGTGCCTCGCCGATGGCCTCCGACTGGGTCGGATGGGGGTGGATCAGCTGCGCAACCTCGCTGGGCAGCGCTTCCCAGTTGTAGATCAGCTGCGCCTCGGCGATCAGTTCGCCCACGCGGTCGCCGACGATGTGGATTCCCAATATTGGGCCGTCGACCTCGGCAACCAGCTTCACTGCACCCTTGGTGTTGAGTATTGCGCTCTTGCCATTGCCCGACAGGTCGTAGTTCACGGTCTTGATCCTGTCCGCGCCGTATTTCGCCGCTGCCTGAGCCTCCGTATAGCCGACCGAGGCGACCTCGGGAGAGGAATAGGTGATTCGCGGGACTCCGAGGTAGTCGATCGGCGCGACCGGCAGCCCAGCGATGTGCTCGGCGACCAGGATTCCCTCGGCGAAACCGACATGTGCGAGCTGAAGGGTCGCGATGAGATCGCCGACCGCGTAGACCCCCTCGACGCTGGTGCGGCAGTACTCGTCGACGACCACGAAGCCTCGGTCCAGAGCGATACCGTTCTCCTCGTAACCGAGATTTGCGGACGACGGCCCGCGGCCAACCGCGACGAGCAGGAGCTCGGCTTCGAGGGTCTCACCGCCGACCAGATGTACCCGGACCCCGTCGTCGGTGTGTTCGACTCTCTCGAAACGCACGTCTAGCTTGAACCCGATACCGCGGCGCCGGAACGCCCGCTCGAGCAGCTTGGAGTTGGCCTCATCCTCGAGGGGCACCAGGTGGGGCAGCGCCTCCACGACGGTGACCTCGGCACCGAACGATTTCCAGGCACTGGCGAACTCCACGCCGATCACGCCACCGCCGAGGACGATTGCCGACGTTGGTACGTGGCCGAGTTGGAGCGCGTGCTCGCTGGCGAGGATCCGGTGCCCGTCCAACTCCAGTCCGGGAAGTGTGCGCGAGTACGACCCGGTGGCCAGCACGAGGCTCGCCCCGGTGTAGACCTCGCCGTTGACCCCAACAGACTTCGGCCCGACGAGGACCCCGTCGCCTTCGACGATCTGGATGTTGCGACTCTTGATCAGGCCCACGAGACCCTTGTGGTTCTTGCTGATCACCCCGTCCTTGTACTTGTGTACACCGGCCATGTCGATGCCGTTGAACGTCGTGTCCACTCCGAATTGGGCGCTCTCGCGTGATGCGTCGGCAATCTCGCCGGCGTGCAGCAGAGCCTTGGTCGGAATGCAGCCGCGGTGCAGACAGGTACCGCCGACCTTGTCCTTCTCGATGAGTACGACGGACTTGCCGAGCTCCGCCGCCCTGAGCGCGGCGGCATACCCCCCGCTGCCGCCCCCGAGGATGACGAGATCGGATTGGTTTTCGGCCACTGCTGATCTCCTGCTGCTCTGAAGGGATGCCACGACCATCTTGGCACTGTCTGACATGTGGACGAACACGGGGCGCTGTCGTGACATTTCGAGCGCATGCACAGTCATCGGTGCAATCATGGGCGTCTCATCCGTCCACCGACGGCCTGGAGATCGGAGGTCCTTCTGTGGGATTGCTGCCCCGCAGGCGAAAGGATCGGCCCGGAACGCTTCGATCCGCCAGTTCTGCTGACCTCACCCATCTCTCGGGCTTTGTCGCGTCTCGTCGAGGTGTCGAGGCGTATCTAGAGCCGCGCACGACGGTCACCGAAGCCACCGTGCTGCTC
>JALYIS010000056.1 GCA_030775705.1 Actinomycetota bacterium | reverse complement strand
GAGCGGGATCGGATCCGGTGGCCGAGACCGCCGGCTCGAAATAGAGGTCGCCGCAGGCATCCGAGTCGTCGAAGTCTTCCTTCACGACAGCTCCTTCACGGTCGGCGGATCGTGCTGCGGGCGCTGTGGAGTACCAGGCGAGACGTTCATCGGATGAGGTAGATCATCGCGAACAGGCCGATCCACACGACGTCGACGAAGTGCCAGTAGTACGACACGACGATCGCCGCGGTGGCCTGGGCGGGCGTGAATTTGCCCAGAGTCGTCCTGATGAGGAACAAGATGAACGCGACGAGGCCGCCGATGACGTGCAGACCGTGGAAGCCGGTCGTCAGGAAGAACACCGAACCGTAGCCGGTCCGCGAAATGGTGTTCCCGTCGTGTACCTGCATGCGGTACTCGTTGGCCTGCCCGAGCACGAAGATCAAACCCATGAAGAAGGTGAGCACGAACCAGCGGCGCAGCCTGAACACGTCGCCCTTTTCAGCTGCGAAGACACCCATCTGACAGGTGAAGCTGGAGGCTACGAGAATGATCGTGAAGGGCAGGGCGTAACTGATGCTGATCTTGATGTCGCCGCCTGCGTGTACCTTCCCGTCTAGCGGCAGGTGCATCGGCCAGTCGCCGGGGTGGACCGAGCGCACCGTGAAGTACATCGCGAACAAACCAGCGAAGAACATGAGCTCGCTGGAGAGCCAGACGATGGTGCCGACGCTGACGATGTTCGGACGCGTCAGGGAGTGCACCTTGCTGGACTCGAAGCTGGGTGCGGTGGCTGTCGAGGTCACAAGGGCATTATGTCCTGCCCGGAGCACGGAATCTCGTTGGGGTCGGGGTCTTGTTGCACGTCGCATCGACCGAACGAACGGCGCTCTCGCGGCGCGGATACGATTCGGTGCATGACTGGCGCACAGACCGATCGGGTGACCGTTCTCGTCTACAGCAACTCGGACGTGGTCCGGGCTCAGGTGCGCACCGCGGTGGGGCGTCGACCAGCCCCGGACTCGGCCAGAATCGACTGGATCGAGTGCGCCACGAACGCCCAGGTCATCGAACAACTCGACGAGGGCTTGCTGGACCTGGTCATCCTCGACGGCGAGGCACAGCCCACCGGAGGGGCCGGTCTGGCCCGCCAGTTCAAGTACGAGATCGCCGACTGCCCGCCGATTGTGGTTCTCATCGCCCGTAAGCAGGACGGATGGTTGGCCAGCTGGTCGCTTGCCGACGCGGTTATCGGGCACCCGCTGGACCCGGTGGACGCGGCGGCGGTCGTCGCAGAGCAGCTTCGGCGGCGTAGCTCCGGCATCCCCGTCGTGCGCTGACCCGGGTGGACGTCGCAGACGCCGGCCGCACCTGGTCCGCCGTGCTGGCGGCCCTGATGGCCGGCCAGGAGCTGTCCGCCGACGACACGGCCTGGGCAATGGACGAAATCATGGCTGGTGAGGCGACGCCTGCGCAGCTGGCTGCGTTCGCGGTGCTGCTGCGGGCCAAGGGCGAGACGCCGGCTGAGATCGAGGGCCTGGTGCGGACCATGCTGGATCGCTGCGCCTGGCTCGACGTGGGGGAGCCCGCCGTCGACATCGTGGGCACCGGTGCCGATCGTGCTCAGACGGTCAACATCTCGACGATGGCTGCCTTGGTCGTTGCCGGGTCGGGTCGTCGAGTCGTCAAGCACGGCAACCGAGCAGCTTCTTCGGCCTGTGGCACGGCGGACGTGCTCGAAGAACTCGGCATAGCGATCGATCTTCCGCCCTCGGGGGTGGCGGCCACCGTGGCCGAGGTGGGCATCGGTTTCTGCTTCGCACCGGTGTTCCACGCCGGCTTCCGTCACACTGCGGCTCCGCGGCGCGAGCTCGCGGTACCCACGGCTTTCAACTTTCTGGGCCCGCTCACCAACCCCGCGCGGGTCACCGCGGCCGCGGTCGGGTGCGCCGATCGGCGCATGGCCCCGATCATGGCCTCAGTACTCGCCCGCCGGGGGGACTGCGCGCTGGTGTTTCGAGGCGACGACGGGCTCGACGAACTGACCACCACGACTACGTCGAGCGTGTGGCTGGTCGCCGACGGGGCGGTCGCCGAGACGAGCGTTGATCCTGCCGCGTTCGGCCTCGCGGCGGTGCTGCCCGAAGCTCTGCGCGGAGGTGACGCGGCGCACAACGCGGCGGTCGTTCGGGATGTGCTTGCCGGCCGCGGCGCAGGGGCGCGCGACGCCGTATTGCTCAACGCTGCCGCGGCGATCGCCGCGTTCGACGGGCTGACGCCGGCGACATTTCACGATGCGATTGCCCGCGGCCTGACTGTGGCCGTCGAGGCGGTGGACAGTGGTGCCGCCTCGGCTCTGCTCGACCGCTGGATTGCCGCCAGCCACGCCCAGCGACCCGCGAGGGACAATTAGGCGTGACCTCGCTCTCGTCCTCACCCACGGCGCGCAGGGCTCGGCTGCCGAGGCTCGCTCTAGCAGCGTGGCTGGTCGCCGGCGCGGTCCTCGTCGCACTGGGCTCGGCGGTCGTGCACTACCTGTCCTCCGGCAAGGCTTCGGCACCCGGTTCGGCCATGATCGGCATGACGATGTCGGGCCACGGCGCGGTCGATGCCTTCACCCGTGCCGGTGCCGGCGCGCGGCATCCGCTGCTCGGCAGCGCGCTCGTCACCGCGTGGCAGTTGGATGCTCTCGCGCTCGCCGTCCTTGTCCTGGTCGCCGCGGGATATCTGAGCGCGGCGGCGCTGGTGCCTCGCCGGCATTCGGGTTCTCGATGGCCGCCCGCGCGAACCCTGTCCTTCATGGCCGGACTCGCCGTCTGCGGGTACGCCACAAACGCCAGCATTGCCGTCTACGACCAGGTGCTGTTCACCGCCCATATGGCGCAACACCTCGCCTTGGTGATGGTGGCACCTGCACTGCTCATGTCCGGGCGCCCCGTCACTCTCGCTCTCAGTGCGAGCTCTGCCGTCGGCCGCACCCGCATAGAGCGGGTCGTCCAGGGCAGGATCATGGCGCTGCTCACGTCACCGCCGGTCGCGCTCGCGTGCTACACCGTCGTGATCGTGGGGACCCACCTGACCGGTCTGATGAACACGATCATGGGCGATCCGTGGGCCGGTCAGGTCGAGCATCTTGTCTACGTCCTCGTCGGGTGCCAATTCTTCTCCCTGGTCCTCGGCGACGAACCGCTACGCTGGCGCCTGGCCGCGCCGGCGAAGTGGCTGCTGCTCGCGGTCGCGATGGCGGTAGACACATTCACCGGGGTCGTCCTGCTTCAAGGCACGCGCGGGGTTCATCTGCTGAACTCCCCGGGTCTGCAGGTGAACGCGCTCTCGGACACCCGCACCGGCGGCGCGATCATGTGGTTCGGCGGCGATGCCATCATGGCGGGGGTCATGATCGCGCTTGTGGTGGGTTGGCTGCGCGAGGCCGACACCCGCCACGGCGACGAGCCCGGATGGCTCGAACAGGCACGGCGCGCCACCTTCGAAGGCAACACCGGCAGCGACGCCGATCCTGCGGCGGGCGACACCTTCGACGACGACGACGCCGCGCGCGCCTCGTACAACGCTTGGCTCGCCCAGCTAGACGAGCGCCGGTAGCGGCGCCGAGTTAGTCGGCCGATCCGTAGCCGATTGAGAAGGCACCTTCGAGATCGTGGCGCGAGTATGCGCGAAACGCGATGTGCGTATCGCTGTGGACTACGCCGGGCACCTTCGACAGTCGTCCCGCGATGACCTCGGCGATCTGGTCGAACTCACGTACCCGAACGACCGCGATGAGATCAACGTCCCCGGCGACCGAGTACACCTCACTGACGCCTTCGATGTCGGCGATCGTCTGGGCAAGCTCGGGGATCTTGTCGGCTTCGACGGACACCATGACGATCGCAGTGATCACGACGCCATCGTAGGGGAGATCCGATGCCTGTGCTGGGCCGGAATCGGTGGCGTCACGCCGATGCGCGGACGGGCCGGCTTGCAATCGGCAGACGCCTTCGGTCGGTGAATGGGTCGCTCGCGCGCAGGTCGCCTGAACCCAGGAACATTCGCAGTCCGCCGGCGCCGAACGCGGGCATGAGCCATGGGTTGGTCGACTGCACGAGCCGAGTCCCGTCGGCTTCGAGCCAGCGCAGGATGCACTCACTCTCCTCGGCGAGCACGGGGTGCGCCTCGTCCACTACGTCCGCGGTGGCGAGCATGGCATCGATCACGGGCCATGGCGCAACGCCTCGCGGCGCCACACCTGCCGCGGCGAGGCGGCCACGCCGGACCACGCAGAGCTCCCATCCGCCCGCGCCGTCCGGATGCGCCGCGACCAGGTCACCGACTGCCCGCAAGGCGTCCAGACGTTGCATGCGGGCACACGCGCGCACGACCGTGGCGATGCGGTCCCGGACGGCGGCGGCCTGCTCGAAGCGGTGCGCCTCGGACAGCGCGGCCAGCCTGGCCTGCAGAGGTCGGACCAATGGCCGGATGTCTCCGGACCACGCCGACACGACCGTGTCGACGAGCCTGCCGTACTCCTCCGACTCCACGCCCCCCTCGCAGGGCGCCGAGCAGCGTCCGATGCCGGCGAGTACGCACGCGGTGCGGACCGCGCGTCGAAGGGACAGGCGGTCCGTGCACTGCCGAAGTGCGACCGCATCGTGGATGGCGTCGCGTACGGTCTCCGCCTGGCGTTGGGACCGCAGCGGTCCGAAGTACGCCGCGCCGTCACGACGCACGTCGCGGACCACGGACAGCCTGGGGAACGGCTCGACGGTGATCTTCAGCCAGACGGAGCGCTCTGGGTACTTGGACCGCTTGTTGTAGCGCGGCTTGTGGGCGGCGATCAGGCGGAGTTCACGGACCTGCGCCTCGAGGGCATGCGCACACACGATCGGGTCAACCCGCTCCGCCAGGCCGATCATCTCGCCGATCCGGCTGCGCGTCTCGCTGGCGACGAAGTACTGCCGAACCCGCGCGCGCAGATTCCGGCTGGTGCCCACGTACAACGGCGTGCCCTGGCCATCGCGGAAGATGTAGACACCGGGGGCAGCCGGCATGGCATCGGCGAAGTGGCGCTTGCGGCGCTGAGCGTCAGACACCTGGGCCGTGAACGCACGCAACTCCGGCAGCGACTGAACGCCCAGGCTCCCGAGTCGCGCGATGAGGCCGTGCAGCACGTCAACCGTCGCGCGGGCGTCGAACAGTGCGCGATGGTTCGGCACGGTGGTCGTGCCGAAGAACCTGGATAGCGTCGCGAGCTTGCAGTTGGGGACCTCGTCCCGGCTCAGCACGCGCCGCGCGAGGATCGCGGTGTCGACGACGGCGAATCCGGGCCACGCGACGCCGTGGGCGAGGCACGCGCTACGGAGGAACCCGACGTCGAAGGGCGCGTTGTGGGCGACCAGGACGCTGCCCCGCGCAAACTCCAGAAACGCCGGCAGGACCGCGCCGATTCGGGGTTCACCGGTGACCATCGCATCCGTGATGCCGGTGAGCACCGTGACGAATGGCGTGATAGCGACGCACGGATCGACCAGGGTTTGGAATTCGCCGAGCACCTCGCCCGCGCGCACCCGTACCGCACCGATCTCAGTGATGGAGTCGGCGGTCGAGGAGCCTCCGGTCGTCTCGAGGTCGACCACGGTGAACGTGGTCGCGCGCAACGGTTCGGCGAGCTCGTCGAAGCTCTGCTGGACCCAGAGTGGTGTTGCCATGGGTTGCAAGCTATGCGCGAGGTACGACGAAAATGGTCCACCACGCCCAGTTGCGCGGTGAGGCGAGCAGGTCGGTGCGCCAGGTCGAGCCGGCCCATGATCGAGGGTGCGGGATCGAAAACTGTCAGGGGGATTCCTTAGCGTGGTCGCAAGAGGTTCCGTCGTCTCACCGGGAGGCCGCAAGTGATCATCGACTGCGACACGTGCAGTGTGCGGGGGGCGGCTTGCCGCGACTGCGTCATGACCGTATTCCTGAGCAGTCCGCCGCAGCTGGTCGACCTCGACGAACAAGAGCGGGCCGCCGTGGACAGCCTGGCTGCCGCCGGATTGCTCCCGCCGCTGCGTCTGGTCAGTGCTCTGCCGTCTGGTGCGCGAGATATCGCGTAAGCCCGCATAGACCGATTTGTCACTGCATTCCCGGCGTTCGGAGCCCCGTCTTGCATACTGTGGCGCCGGGGTCGTAACCTTTCCGAGACCTTCCGGCAGGATGACTGTCGCACTGGGAGTCACCGGTGGGTCACCGCCGAATCGCAACTTCGTGTCGATGAGCTGTAGGTCACAACTCGACGGCACGGCGAACCGGGGACCCAACAGTTCCCAGGGGTGAATCGGCACGCGTCGTCACGCTTGCGTGATCGATTCTGTGCCGTAGGGCTACTTCCGGCCCGAACCCGTCAGCTAACTCGGTAGGCGGACTAGGAAGAACGGAGTTCCGCCAACTGTGGCGAATCGGCTCACGCGTCGTATCGAGCTAGCTATTGCAGCAGCGACCGCCGTGGGCGCAGCGTTGCTGCTGATCCCATCGGCCGCCACTGCCGCCCCACACGCCACTCCGCAGACGCCGCCGACCGCCGCCTCGGTCGAGCAGCTGCTCACGTCCCTTGCCGCGAAGAACACCCGACTGGTCGAGCAGTACGACCACGCCCAGGTCGACCTCGTCGCCAAGAAGAGCGCTGCGGCGTCCGCCGTCAAGGCGGCCGAGGTCGCTCAGGGTGCTGCGACCGACGCCGGCCGACTGCTCGCCGCCACAGCCACCGCTCAGTACGAAAGCGGGTCCTTCAGCACTACCGGCGCCTTGTTCTCCAGCGACAGCGGTCAGGGCTACCTCGACCAGCTCGCCATGCTGCAAGCAATCTCCACACACACCAAACAAGTGGTGAAGGATGCGAGCACGGCCGCGGCACAGGCCGATGCCGCGCGGCAGCAGGCAGCGGTCCTGGTAGCCGCCGCGACGGCGACGCTGGCGTCCATCGCGGCCCAGCGTGCCGCGCTGCAGAAGCAGGTCGACTCCTACACCACGCTGTTTGATTCGCTGACCACGGCCCAGCAAGCTGCCTTCAACCAGCAGATAAATCCGGCCGTCGGCCAGGCCCAGCTGACCAGCCTGATGACAAGCCTGGAGGCTGGCCTGCCCAAGGACGCGGCCGCGAAGGCTGTCGCGTTCGCCCTGCACGAGGTCGGTAAACCGTACGTCTACGGAGCGGCCGGACCAGGCAGTTACGACTGCTCGGGATTGACGATGGCAGCGTGGGCTTCGGCCGGTGTCAGCCTGCCTCACTCGTCCGAGGATCAGTTCAACTACGGCCGCGCCGTCCCGCTCAGCGCCCTCCAGCCTGGGGACCTGGTGTTCCTCTACGGTCCGCCTCCGGGTCACGTCACCATCTACATCGGCGCCGGGCTGATGGTGTCCGCGCCGCAGACCGGTGAGAACGTCTCCGTCGTCCCGCTCAACGCGTTCAACGGCAGCATCGTCGGTGCGCGGCGGCTCGTCGGCTGAGCCTCGGCGGTCAGCGCACGTGAACGGGTGATTGTTAGACCACGCTCAGCGCCGCGCGCGCTGACGATCGCGACGTGTGTGATCACGTTCGCGACCTTGCTCAGCGGGTGCGCCCCCAGGGCGAGTGTCGTGCGCGCGCCGACCTCGCGGTCGATCGGTGAACTGCTGGCCAGACACGCACAGGCCGTGCTGCACAGGTCGAGCGGCGACTTCGTGGCAGATCTCGACCCGGCCGTGGTCGACGCCGATTTCAACCGTCGTCAAGGCGCGGAGATCGCGGCGCTGTCCGGCGTGCCGCTGCGGCTGTGGAACTACAGCGTCGACTCGGTCGTCGCCGATCCGAACGCGACGGCGGCCGCGAGCAAGCGTCTCGGCGCGCCGGCCATCATTGCGCACGTGACTCTGAGCTATGCCCTGAGTGCGGTGGATCCGATGCCGATCACCCACGCCCTGTACTGGACCTTCGACACCCGCGATGGCCGGACCTACCTAGCCGGTGACGGTGATCTTGCAGACCTGGGCGGTCCGTCATGGCAGGGCATCTGGGACTTCGGCCCAGTGGTAGTCGGCCGTGGCGGCTCCGGGCTTGTCCTGGCCCATCCGGATCAAGCAGCCCAGGTCGGCGCGGTGACTGCGCTCATCGACGAGTCCGTCCGCCGCGTCAGCGCGGTGTGGGGGACCGACTGGACCCAGCAGGTCGCCGTCCTGGTACCCGGGTCGCCCGCGGAGTTCGCGGCATTGACCGGTCCTGCCGCGCCGGCCGGCCCGGCGTCGGCGAGCCTCGCCGACATCTCAGCGGAGACGGTTCTTGAACAGCCGCCCGGCCCGCAACCGGCTGTCCCCGGTGTGCGCGTCGTGTTGAGCCCGAACGCGCTGGCGCGCCTCACGCCCGCGGGTCGAAGCATCGTGATGACGCACGAAGTCACACACGTCGCCACCGCGGCGGTCACCAACCAGTTCGCCCCGCGGTGGCTAATCGAGGGATTCGCCGACTATGTCGCCAACCTCGACTCGGGGCAGCCGGTGGCCGCGGCGGCTGCCGAGCTCGCCGGCCAGGTCCGACGCGGGATCCTGCCGGGCGAACTGCCGAGCGACGCCGACTTCAGCGCGACGGCGGCGGCTGGTCTGGCGCAGACGTACGAGCAGGCTTGGCTGGCCTGTCGCCTGATTGCCGCACGATCCGGTGCCAGCGGCCTGGCGCGTCTCTATCGTCTCGTCAACGGCGCGCCCGACCCCGCAGTGGTCGGCGTCGCCGCCGGTCTACAGCAGGTGCTGCACGAACCGCCGGCCGCCTTCGTGACCCAGTGGCGGTCGTATCTGCGAGCCGAGCTGGGCCGCGCATGAGGCGGACGCTGGTCGTGACAAATGACTTCCCGCCGCGGCAGGGAGGAATTCAGTCGTTCGTCCACGAGCTATCGGTCCGTCAGCCCGCTGGATCCGTTGTGGTCTATGCGTCAGACCACGAGGGTTCGGCCCGTTTCGATGCCCAGCAGCCGTTTCCGGTCGTGCGCCACCGAACCGGACTTCTGGTACCCACCCCGGCGGCCAGGAGCCGAATCGTGGCGACTCTCGCAGAGTTCGGGTGCGAGGCGGTGTGGTTCGGCGCCAGCACCCCGCTCGGCCTGCTTGCCCCGGCGCTGCGCGAGGCGGGCGCGCGGCGAATCGTCGCAACGACTCACGGGCACGAGGTGGGTTGGGCGATGTTGCCGGGGGCGCGTCAGGTACTAAGGCGGATCGGGACCCACTGTGACGTCATCACCTACCTCGGCGAGTACACCAGGTCGAGGATCGCGCCGGCTTTGGGATCACGCGCGACGTTGAAGCAGTTAACACCTGGAGTTGACGTCGAGACATTTCATCCCGGAGTGGACGGCTCTGCGGTGCGAGACCGATTTGGGCTGGGGGATCGCCCGGTGATCGTCTGCGTCTCGCGGCTCGTTCCGCGCAAAGGGCAGGACACGCTCATCCGCGCGCTGCCCGCGATCCGGCGTGAGATCACGGGGGCCGCGTTACTCATTGTCGGCTCGGGCCCGTATGAGCGCCAGCTCGCCGAACTGGCCCAACGGGTCGGGATGGGCGATCACGTGCTGCGCACCGGAGGCGTCCCGTACTCGCAGCTACCCGCGCACTACGCGGCCGGCGATGTATTCGCGATGCCGTGCCGCACCCGCCGAGCGGGCATGGACGTCGAGGGCCTCGGGATCGTCTATCTCGAGGCGTCGGCTGTTGGCCTACCCGTCATCGCGGGAACCTCTGGCGGCGCTCCCGAAGCCGTGATCGACGGCGAGACCGGCTACGTGGTCGACGGCGGAGATGAGCGCACCCTGGTCGACCGCCTCGTGCACCTCCTGGCAGACGCGGGGGCGCGGGCCCGGATGGGCGCGGCGGGGCGCACCTGGGTCGAGCGCGAGTGGCGCTGGGACACCCTGGCAGAGCGCCTGCGAGGGATGCTGCAGGCCTGACGTCGATCGATCAGCGATCCTGTCGCGGCCTAATCCGACTTCGACCCGCTGAACAAGGCGGCGATCTGGTCGGCGCACTCCTCCTGCACGACATTGCGCTTGAGCTTCAGCGACGGGGTGAGTTGCCCATCCGCCTCCGTCCAGTCGTGCGGGAGCACGGTGAACTTCCGGATCGACTCGGCCTTCGAGACTGCCTTGTTGGCGTCGTCGATCGCCTTCTGGATTTCTGCATGCAGGGCCGGGTCGTCCGCGACGTCCGCGATATCGGTGTCGGCAGGCTTGCCCTGCTCCTGCAGCCACCTGGGCAGGCCCTCGGGATCGATCGTGACGAGGGCGGCAATGAACGGTTTGCCGTCGCCGACCACCAGGCATTGACTGACCAGCCAATGCCCGCGCACCCTATCCTCCAGTACTGCCGGCGCTACGTTCTTGCCGCCGGCGGTGACAATCAGCTCCTTCTTGCGGCCGGTGATCCGCACGAACCCGTCATCGTCGATCTCACCGATATCGCCGCTGTGGAACCAGCCATCAGCGTCGATCGTCTCCTTTGTCGCATCTTCATTGCGCCAGTACCCCTTGAACACCAGCGGCGACTGGAAAAGCAACTCTCCGTCGTCGGCGATACGGACCGTCGCTCCGCCTACTGGACGTCCCACAGTGCCGATCCGCAGGGCATCCGGGCGGTTCACCGTGATGCCGGCGGTGGTCTCGGTGAGGCCGTAACCCTCGTAGATCGTCACGCCGATCCCGCGGAAGAAGTGGCCCAGACGGGTGCCCAGCGGCGCGCCTCCGGAGACCGCGGCGATGCAATTGCCACCCAGAGCAGCCCGGAGCCTGGCGTATACGAGCCGGTCGAACACCGCATGCTGCACAGTGAGCGGCAGCGATGCCCGGCCACCGTCCGCGGTCGCCTCGGAGTAGGCGATGGCAACGGCCTCGGCCCGATCGAAGATCCACCCCTTGCCGCCGGCGTGCGCCTGCTGCTTTGCCGTGTTGTAGACCTTCTCGAAGACGCGAGGGACCGCGAGGACGAAGGTCGGCTGGAAGGCCGCGAGATCCTTCATCAGGTTCTTCACGTCGGGGGTGTGGCCGAGCGTGCAACCCGCGGCAAGGGCGCCGATCTCGATCGCCCGGCCGAACACATGCGCGATCGGGAGGAACAGCAGCGTCGACGTGTTCTCGTTGAACAGCTCGGCGAGGCCGTCGCGCAATTCCACAACCTCGGTAATGAAGCTGCGATGGTCGAGCTGACAGCCCTTCGGACGCCCAGTCGTGCCCGAGGTGTAGATGATCGATGCGACGTCATCGAGGACGACGGACTCGCGGCGCTTGAGGAACTCGTCATCGCTGATCGACGCACCACCGTCGACGAGGGACTGCACGCCTTCGCCGTCGAACTGCCAGACGTCGACGAGATCCGGCGTACCGGCGCCCACGGACTCCATGATCGTGCGATGGTCGTCGGTCTCGACGAACGCCGAGCGGGCGCCTGAGTCGGCGAGGATCCATTCGACCTGCTCGGCGCTGGATGTCTCGTAGATGGGCACGACCACCGCGCCGACGGTGAACAGCGCCATGTCGGCCAGGGTCCACTCGTATCGGGTTTTGCTCATCACGGCCACTCGATCCCCGGTCTGGACCCCCGCGGCGATGAGTCCCTTCGCGACCGCGGCGACCTGTTCAGCGAACGCCTTCGCTGTGACGTCGGTCCAAGCGCCGTCGACCCGACGCCGCAGGGCGACGTGGTCGGGCCGGGTGGCCGCGTTCGCGAACACAAAGTCCGCGGTATTGGTCTCAGTGAGGTTCGTGACGTGACTGGCGACATGTAGCTCGCGCACTCGTCCGGGCTCCTTTCGCATCCGCGCTGAGAGCCCATCGCCAGAACGACATGAGCGCGATGCCCCCGCACCGTTGGGAAAACCGTAGCTCGTCCGACGATTCAGCGCGACCGTAGGACGGGTGTCATGCCACCCTAAACGGCGTGCCGGCAATCGATATCGTCGACTCGACGTGGATCTGTGCGCGTCCCGCGGTCGTCGCGGCAGTGGTCGCCGAGCCCGCCAATTGGCGGCGCTGGTGGCCCGATCTCGAACTCACCGTGGACGAATGGCGAGGGGACAGGGGCGTTCGCTGGACTGTCCCGCGGTCCGCCGACGGCCTGCGGGGATCGATGGAGGTGTGGTTGGAGCAGGCACTCGACGGGGTCGTGCTGCACTATTTCCTCCGTCTAGATCCGCCCGACGGTGCGCGGTTATCGCGCGCAGGCGCCGTCCGCCGGGCCACCATGCACCGGCGTCGGATCAAGCGAATCTTCTGGTCACTATCCGACGAGCTCGATCCGGGCCGACTCCAGCGGACGTCGGCGCCGGCGAGTCGCGCGGATGCGGACGGTCCGATCGAGAAGGTGTGAATCGCCCGAGCCCGGTAGCCTCTGCGGAATGGCCGAGCAGTCGACGCAGTCGATCGTGATCGACGCCTCGCCGAGCGCCGTCATGGCCGTCATCGCCGACTTTCCGAACTATCCTGTCTGGACCGGGTCGGTCAAGCGGGCCGAAGTGGTCGAATCCACGGCTGACGGCCGCGCCAGACGGGTGGCCTTCGTCCTGGATGCCGGCGTCGTGCGCGACCAGTACGAGCTGGTGTATTCGTGGTCGGGCGACTCAAAGGTCGAGTGGAATCTCGTCAGCGGCCAGATGATGCGCGCACAGACAGGGTCCTATGTGCTGGATCCACTCGATGGGGTCGGCACTCGGGTTACCTACTCCCTGACCGTGGATCTGGCTATCCCGATGCTTGGACTGCTGAAACGCAAAGCCGAACGCGTCGTGATGGATACCGCCCTCAAGGAACTGAAGAAGCGCGTCGAGACGGTGGCGGCGTGAGGACCAGCGGCCGATCGCGAGCATGCGAGTGAGGATCGTTCTGTTCACGGGCAAGGGTGGCGTCGGCAAGACGACCACGGCGTCGGCGACTGCCCTGCGCCTGGCCGACCGGGGAATGAAGACGTTGCTGTTGTCGACTGACATCGCGCACTCGTTGGCAGATGCCCTTGCCACGCCGCTGAGCGGGGAGCCGAGCGAGGTCGCCCCGGGCCTGTGGGCAGTGCAGATCGATACGCAGCTGCGCTTCGAGGCGGCTTGGCGCGACGTGCAGCGATTTCTGCTTGACATGCTCGCCCGTGGCGGGGTTGATCCGATCACCGCCGACGAGCTCACCGTGCTGCCAGGGGTCGACGAGGTACTGGCGCTGCTGGCCGTTCGGGACCTCGCGCTCGCCGGAGACTGGGACGTGCTCGTCGTCGACTGTGCGCCTACAGCCGAGACGTTGCGGCTACTCGCACTTCCTGAGGCCCTGTCGTGGTACCTGCAGAAGGTGTTCCCGGCCCACCGCAAGCTCGCACGGGGCATGCGTCCGATCGCGGCCATGCTGGGACGGTCCGACATCATCCCCCCGGACAACATCTTCGACGCACTAGTGCGTCTGAACGAGGAATTGGCCGCGGTCCGGCAACTGCTCGGCGATCCGGCGATCACGTCGGTGCGGCTGGTCCTGACCCCGGAGTCGGTCGTGGTCGCAGAGGCACGCCGGACGTTCACCGCGCTGTCGCTCTACGGTTACTCGGTCGACCTCATCGTTGCCAACCGAGTGTTCCCTGCGGGCGAGGACGAATGGCGCCGGGGTTGGGCCACGGCCCAACAGGCGCAGTTGGTGGGGATCCGCGAGTCGTTCGCCGGGCTCCCGGTTCGCGAACTGCCATACCGGTCAGCCGAGCCGGTAGGCACACAGGCGCTGCGCGAGATCGCGGGCGCCCTCTACGGCGACTTGCCTGGCGACGATCCGGCCCCCGTCACAGATCCGCGGGAGTTGCTGCGTATCGACTCGGTCGACGGTGAGTACGAGTTGCGGATGTCGCTGCCGCTGGCCGAACGGTCCGGGGTAGATGCGGCACGTGCCGGCGACGATCTCATCGTGACAGTGGGTGCGCATCGTCGCGTCCTGAGCTTGCCGAGCGTGCTTCGCCGCTGTGTGGTTGTCGGCGGGGAATTCGACGGCGCCGAGCTCCGGGTGCGGTTTCGACCGGATCCGACGCTCTGGCGCGTGAGCACGGAGGAAATGCCCGATGAGTGAGGGCAATCCCGAAGATGGCGCACGCCATGATCCGACCGGGTCGTTCGCGCAGGAGGCCGATCGACTGCTGGCATCGGTGCAGGACTGGGCTCAGCGCAGCTTCCCGGGCGCGCCGAGGGAGCACATCGGTGCCGAATGCGGGTGGTGCCCGCTCTGTCAATTCGTCGCGATGCTTCGCGGTGAGCGTCCCGAGCTCACCGAGCGGGTCACCGAGGCAGCCTCGGCCGCCGTGGGCGCTTTGCGGGCACTCGTCGACGCGACAGCCGAAGCGAGCAGCCACGCCGGCCAGCATCGGCACGAACGCGGCCCGGCAACGCCGCATCCGCACCGTGTCGAGCGAATCGATCTCGGCGACCGGCCTTGAGCGCGTTGCTGACGATCGGTGTCGACATCGGCGGCACGAAGGTGTGTGCCGGCGTCGTCGATTCCGACGGAGAGGTGATCGACCGCGAACGCCGACCGACACCGGGGCACGACGTCGCCGAAACCGAACGCATCATCGTCGAGGTTGTCTCGGCCCTGGCCGCGCGCCACGACGTCGCAGCGGTAGGCGTCGGAGCGGCCGGCTGGATCGCCAACGACCATGCGACGGTGCTCTTCTCCCCTCATCTCGCGTGGCGAGACGAAGCTCTGCTGGCCGGGCTGACCGGGCGGATCGGATTGCCCCTGCTCGTGGAGAACGATGCCAACGCCGCGGCGTGGGCGGAGTACCGATTCGGGGCCGGCAGAGATCGAAACGTCGTGGTCTGCGTGACGCTGGGTACCGGAATCGGGGGCGGCCTGGTCGTGAACGGCGTGGTCTACCGCGGCGCCTTCGGGATTGCGTGCGAGTACGGCCACATGACCCTGGTCCCCGACGGTCGCCTGTGCGCCTGTGGCAATCGAGGATGCTGGGAGATGTACGCGTCCGGGCGCGCGTTGGCACGCGACGCCCGGGACCTGATCGAGGACTCGCCGGTCGCTGCTTCGAGGCTGCTGGCGCTTGGCGGTAGCGCGGACGGCGTTGACGGGTCTGTTGTCACGGCCGCGGCCGCTGAAGGTGATCCGGCCGCGTCGTCGATCTGCACGAATATGGGACGCTGGCTCGGTCGGGGTCTGGCCAACCTCGCTGCGGTGCTGGATCCGTCCATCTTCGTCATCGGCGGAGGTGTGTCGGTGGCGGGGGAGTTGCTGTTGCGCCCGGCGCGCGAAGAGTTCGCGCACACGCTGACGGGACGAGGGTTCCGCCCGGTCGCCGAAATCGTCGGTGCGGCGCTAGGCCCGGACGCCGGCCTGGTGGGCGTCGCGGATATGGCCCGTCTCGCGTTTGCGCAAGGATGAGCTCGTGCCCACCCTGCGGTTGCTGTCTTACAACATTCGGTCGATGCGTGACGACCGCGCGGCCCTCGCACGGGTGATCAAGTCCGTTGACCCGCACGTCGTCTGCGTCCAGGAGGCGCCGCGGTTCTTGCGATGGCGCTCCACCTGCGCGGCGCTGGCGCGCACTAGCGGTCTGGTGGTCGCCGGCGGGGGACGCCCGGCAGCAGCCAATCTCCTGCTTTGCACGCTGAGCGTCGACGTGGTGAAGACGCGCGACGTCTTGTTCAGCAAGACCGCCGGGCTGCATCAGCGCGGCACGTCGATCGCGGTGCTCAGTCTCGCCGGTGTTCGGTTCGCGGTAGCAGGCACTCACCTGGACCTCAAGGCCAACGCCCGGTTGCGCCACATTCGTGAGCTCGACGCGGCCATCGGCGCCCATGTACCTGAAGGTGTCGCGGTGATCGTTGCCGCCGACGTCAACGACGATCCGACTTCAGAGACGTGGCGTGCGCTCAGCGCCGGGCGGACTGACGCCCTGGCCAGCGCGGCCATCGGCTCGATCCTTACCTCCCCGGCACGGCGGGCACGGCAGACGATCGATGGCGTGTTCGTCGATCCCCGCCTGCTCATCAAATCGGCGCGCGTCCTGGACACCCCCGACGTCGCGAGCGCGAGCGATCATCGCCCGATTCTGGTCGAGATCGAATTGTCTTCGACGAGCACCGCGTCAGCGGCGCGTTGAGGGCGTCGCAAGGGCAGCGTCGAGCCACCGCTCGAGCGGCAAGCTCGCATGGCTCGCCGCGGTTATGCCCGCGTCGAGCAGTCCTTCGAACGGGAGTCCTGCCAGCGCGGGCACTTGCGGTCGGGCGAGGAACGCTCGCTTCTCCTCGGCCGTGAAGTCGGCGGCATCGGTTCCGGTCAAGCGGCACCACAAGATGAACACGACCTCCGTGTCAGGTAGGGACTTGTCGTTCACGAGAATCACCTCCGCCCACGAGGCTCCTAACCAAAAGTGACAATCCGGGCATGGTCACATGTCATGTTGGCTAACGTTGACCGGCCGTTGGGCTACAGAACCGCGCCGTCGTCGTCGTCATAGGGGCGCTCGCGCAGCCGCATGATCAGGATCCACGCACCCAGGAGCACCCCGAGCACGCCGAGCAGCATCGTCAGGTCGGTCGCGAGTCCGAAGGCACCGCCGAGGCCTAGCAGCAGGATCGATACCGCCAGCAGAGCCATGGCGCCGATGGTTGGGGGCGCCAGCCGCGGCAGGGGCGGCGGTGGGGGCGGGATGAAGTGGTCGTCGTCCAGCCATACCGGCTCATCGCTGGGTGGCGGAGCCAGGCTCGCGGCCCAGTCGGCATCGCGTTTGCGTAGTTCGCGCTCGGCCTCGCGCACCGCCGCGACGGTGTCGACGTGCCAGTCGGCGATCATCGCCGCGAAAGCGGCGTCGGTGTCGACGCCCACGAGCGGGTCGTCTTGCGGCGTGGGCGTCCCGGGCGCGGCGACGCCGGGTCCACTCCCACCGAGCCCCCGCACTGCCGCGGCGACGATCGTGCGCGCATCTCCGCGCTCCTCAGCAGCGACGAACAGCCGGCGACGTGACTCGTCGAAGTCGGGGGTGGGGTCGAGGTAGGCGGCGATGCGGGCCCGCGCGAGCGCGCTGAGGATGTGGGAGCCAAGCTGGGTGTCCACATCGGTCAGGGGCACGAACGACGGCGCCCCCAGGCCGTTGTCGAGCCGTCGAAGTCCCTCCGGTCCCCCGTTGTCTGCGGCCGGCACGTGCCCGCTCACGGTGCCGCGTCGCCACGCGCTGTGTCGCCATGCGCTGTGTCGCCACGCGCTGTGTCGCCACGCGCTGTGTCCCCACGCGGTATGTCGCCAGCTACGGCGGTTGCTGTGAGCTGGCGGATGAACTGGACGCTGCCGTCAAAGATCTGCGGCGCGTCGTTGTCGAGCGTGGCGACGTGGTAGCTGTTCTCCAGAACGACTTCGCGAACGGTCGTGTTGGTTGCCCCGGCGCGCAGCAGGCGGCCCGACAGCGCTTCGACGACGTGATCCTCGCGGCTGCGATACAGCAGGACGGGCGCGGTGAGCTTCGGGAGGTCCGCTCGGGTGACCCTCCACAGCTTGGTGAGGGAAGCGAACGCGACCACGGGCGTGCGGTCGTAGGCGGACTCCTGCACGCCGGGCTTCTTGATGTCGCCGCCGATCGCCGGCCGTGATCGCACTGCCCAGCCGAAGTATGGCGCGAGCTTCGCGTCGAAGCGCTCGGTACCCAGTGACGGGTTGACCAGCACCAGTCCGGCGATCCCGTTGCCCTTGTGCTCGGCCAGGCGGGTGACGAGTGTCGCGCCCATCGACAGACCGAAGCCGAAGACGGTGGTGCAGCGGGCTGCGAGCTCGTCGTAGGCGGCTTCAACGGCGCCGTACCAGTCGGTCCACTTGGTGCGGTTGGTGTCCTGCCAGCTGGTGCCGTGCCCCGGCAGCAGAGGAAGCCGAACCGAGTAGCCGGCCGCGGCGAGGTGTTCGGCCCACGGCCGCATACTGGCCGGACTACCCGTGAACCCGTGGCTGACGACGATTCCTATCGGGCCGGCGTCAGCCGCGTACGGCCCAGTGTCCGGCGCCGAGGCAGTTGGGGGCACGACGGGTTCGGTGGCCACATCAACCTCATCTCGTGCTGTCGTGCCGGTGGCGGCGATAGCGGCATAAACGCGCCGCCGGCGGCGATAGCGGCTTGGTCGCGCCGGGGCCTGAGCACTACTGTAATCCGGAAACCACACCATCTGGGAGCGCCTGCGTTGTTCTACTGGCTCGCGAAGTTTGTCTTCCTGGGGCCTGCGCTGCGCGGCCTGTGGCGGCCGTGGATCGAGGGCCTGGAGAACATCCCCGACGATCGTCCCGCGATCCTGGCCAGCAACCACCTGTCATTCTGCGACTCCTTCTTCATGCCGGTGATGGTGCCTCGGAAGGTCACCTTCCTGGCCAAGGCCGAGTACTTCACAACCCCAGGGGTCAAAGGGTTCTTCTCGAAGATGTTCTTCGCTGGTGTCGGGCAGGTCCCGATCGACCGTGACGACGCTGACGCATCGCGCGGGGCATTGACAACCGGCGTGCGGGTGCTGGCGGAAGGCAAGCTGCTCGGGATCTATCCGGAGGGCACGCGATCGCCGGACGGTCGTCTATATCGCGGCAAGACCGGTGTGGCACGAATGGCGCTCGAATCCGGGGCGGTCGTGATCCCGTGTGCCATGGTCAACACCGAGGTGATCCAGCCGGCCGGCCGAAAGGTGCCGAAGCTGCGTCCCCGGCCAGGAGTTCGATTCGGCAAGCCGCTGGACTTCACGCGGTACGAGGGCATGGCCGGTGACCGGTTCGTCGAGCGGTCGATGACTGACGAGATTATGTACGAGCTCATGCAACTCTCCGGCCAGGAATATGTGGACAAGTACGCGGCGAAGGTGAAGAGGGCCCAGGGCCCCGACACGTCGTTCGGCGGTCGAGACGAAGCTGAGGTTCGCGAACTCGGGGACCGCGTCCCAGACACCCAGGCGTCCTGAGCGGTGCGCTTCTTCTACGACTGCGAGTTCATCGAGGATGGCCGGACCGTCGAATTGGTGTCGATCGGTGTCGTCGACGAATCCGGTCGCGAGTTCTACGCGGTGTCCACCGATTTCGACCCCTCATGTGCCATCGATTGGGTGCGCACCCACGTCTTGGACAAGCTCCCGCCCCCCGCGGACCCCGCATGGCTGCCCAGACAGGTGATCCGCGACCGCCTGCTGGGATTTCTGACCGAACCCGGGAGGTCGATCGAGCTATGGGCCTGGATGGCCGCCTACGACCACGTGGTCCTCGCGCAGCTGTGGGGCGATATGCGTGCCTTGCCTCGTGTCATCCCACGGTTCACCCACGAGCTGCGGCAACGTTGGGAAGATGCCGGCTCACCCCCGTTGCCCGGTGCCCCGGCCAATCAGCACGACGCGCTCGCTGACGCCCGGCACAACCTCGCCCGCTGGCAGGCACTCGAGGCGGTCGCCGACGCGCCCCCGTGCTGACGAGCGGTGCGCGTTACGGTTCATCTGCGGCGGCACCGACCTGATGCCGCCCGAGTGCACTGGGCCGACACAGCAGCAGCAAGGAGAGAGCAGTCATGCGGATCGGGGTTCTCACCGGCGGCGGTGACTGTCCAGGGCTGAACGCGGTCATCCGGGCCGTCGTGCGCAAAGGCGTCGGCATCTACGGCCACGAGTTCATCGGATTTCGCGATGGCTGGCGGGGCCCGCTCGACAACGTCACCATGGCGCTCGGGGTGCCCGAGGTCCGAGGCATCCTGCCCCGTGGAGGAACCATTCTGGGTTCATCGCGGACCAACCCCTTCGCTGTCGACGGTGGGATCGACCGGGTACGGCAGAACCTGCACAGCCAGGGCGTCGACGCGCTCATCGCCATCGGGGGTGAGGACACCCTCGGCGTCGCGACCAAGCTGCATCAGCTCGGCGTCAACGTCATCGGTGTGCCGAAGACGATCGACAACGACCTGAACGCCACGGACTACACCTTCGGGTTCGATACCGCGGTCAACATTGCGATGGAGGCGATCGACAGACTCCACACAACCGCCGAGTCGCACCACCGCGCCCTCATCGTCGAAGTGATGGGCCGCCACGCCGGCTGGATAGCACTGCACGCTGGCCTCGCCGGCGGTGCCAACGTCATCCTGATCCCCGAGATCCCGTTCTCGCTCTCCCGAGTGTGTGCCTACGTCAACAGCCGCTTCCAGTCGCACTATGCGCCAATTCTCGTCGTGGCGGAGGGCGCGACTCCCGATGGTGGCGAGAACGCCACCATAGACAAGGGTCTCGATGCGTTCGGGCATGCGCGGCTCGGGGGGATCGGTGAGTGGCTCGCCTCGGAGATCGAGCGGCATACCGGCAAGGAGGCGCGCACTACCGTCTTGGGACACATCCAGCGCGGAGGGACGCCGTCTGCATTCGACCGGGTGCTGGCCACGAGATTCGGCCTGCACGCGGTGGACGCGGCCCACGATGGCGACTGGGGAACGATGGTCGCGCTGCGCGGTACCGAGATCGCGCGGGTTCGCCTCGACGAGGCCACGGCGAAGCTCAAGCTCGTCTCGCCGGCGTTGTATGCGGAGTCCGAGGTGTTCTTCGGCTGAACAGCCGCCCCCCGGGGCGCTTCGATCGCCCCGGGCCGTGCCCGGTCGTCTCGCGAGGGCGACTTTGCACCGGCCGAATAGGCTGTGCAGGTGACCAGTCCGCTTGAGCCTGCCGACGACGACCTGGGGCTGGACGTGTGGCGTTCCCTGCCGGTCGCTCAGCAGCCAAACTGGCCCGATGAACACGAGCTTCGCGAGGTCGCCCTGACGTTGGCGTCGATGCCCCCGCTTGTGGTGGCCTCGGAGGTCGATCAACTACGCGATCGGCTGGCGGCCGTCGCGCGCGGTGAAGCCTTCCTCCTGCAAGGCGGGGATTGTGCCGAGACATTTCTGACCAGTTCGCAGGCCGATATCGCCGGCAAGGTCCGAGTACTGCTGCAGATGGCCGTCGTTCTCACCTACGGCGCCTCGATGCCGGTGGTCAAGCTGGGCCGCATGGCGGGCCAGTACGCCAAGCCTCGTTCGGCCGACGTCGATGCCTCGGGCCAGCAGTCCTACCGCGGCGACATGGTGAACGAACTGGTCGGCAACCGCGTCCCGGACCCGCGGCGCATCCTGCGGGCCTATTCGACCGCCGCGTCGACGCTGAACCTGCTGCGTGCCTACGCCGGCGGCGGATTGGCATCTCTGGATCGCGTACATGCCTGGAATACTGCCTTCGCCCGCAACACCGAGACCGGTTCCCGCTACGACAAGCTGGCCTCCGAGATCGACCGCGCCGTGCGGTTCATGCGTGCCTGTGGGGTGCATGACGCAGCCCTCGAGGGCGTGGAGATGTATGCATCGCACGAGGCGCTGATCCTCGAGTACGAGCGCGCACTCACCCGGGTCGAGGATGCACGGGCCTACGACCTCTCCGGTCACTTCGTATGGGTGGGCGAACGGACCCGCCAGATGGGCGGGGCACACCTTGACTTCGTCTCCCGGATAGCCAATCCGATCGGCGTCAAGCTCGGCCCCATGACAACCCCGGAGATCGCCGCCGAACTCGTCGAACGCCTGGACCCGGCAAACATGCCCGGGCGGCTGACTCTCATCAGCCGGATGTCGAACTCGCGCGTTCGCGACGTCCTGCCCGCCATCGTCGAGAAGGTGACTGCGACGGGGCATCTGGTGGTCTGGCACTGCGATCCGATGCACGGCAACACTGAGGAGACCCTCGACGGCACCAAGACGCGCCATCTGGATCGGATCCTTGACGAGGTGGACGGCTTCTTCGATGTGCACGCCGAGCTAGGGACCCATCCAGGTGGCCTGCACGTAGAACTCACCGGTGACGACGTCACCGAGTGCATCGGGGGGACTGCCGATCTCACCGCGGCGGACCTCGGGCGGCGCTACGAGACGGCCTGCGATCCCCGGCTCAATATCGAGCAATCGCTCGAACTGGCATTCCGGGTCGCCGAACGCCTGGTCTCAGAGCGCCGCCGGCGCGACACGGCGATGTGAACGGATGACCTCGCGGGTCCTGGACCTGAGATCGGACACGGTCACGCGCCCGAGCGCTGCCATGCGTTCGGCGATGGCCGAGGCCGACGTCGGTGATGACGTGTATGGCGAGGACCCCACGGTCAACGCGCTGGAGGCTGAGGTGGCTCAGCTGCTGGGGCACGAAGCAGGGTTGTTCGTGCCCAGTGGATCGCTGGGCAATCAGCTCGGTCTGCGCCTTCTGGTAGCTCCGGGACAGGAACTGGTGTGCGACTCTCTCGCGCACATCGCTCGGGCAGAGCTGGGCGCCGCCGCGGTGTTCTCCGGCATCACGTTCCGGACCTGGCGGGCCATCCGCGGCCGCCTCGACGTGTCAGCCATCCGTGAACTGATCGCTCCGGACGCCGGGCCGTACCAGGTCTCCACCGCCGCGATCGCCGTCGAGAACACGCACAACTTCGGCGGCGGAACGGTGCAACCGGCGGCCGAGTTGGCGGCGGTGATCGAGCTGGCACGCGAACATCGGTTGGGGCTGCACCTGGATGGCGCGCGGCTGTGGAATGCCCACATCGCGAGCGCGACCCCGTTGGCTCGACTCGCCGCCGGATTCGACACCGTGTCGGTATGCCTATCCAAAGGACTTGGCGCCCCGGTGGGCTCGGTGCTTGTCTCGTCCGCCGACCGGATCGCCAGCGCCCGCGTCTGGCGCAAGCGCTATGGCGCCGGCATGCGGCAGGCAGGCATCCTCGCCGCGGCGGGCCGGCACGCCATAGCGCATCATCTCGACCGCCTCGTCGACGATCACGCTCGCTGCCGCCGGCTGGCGACCTCGCTGGGTGCCGACCCGTCACTGGTGCACACGAATATCGCGGTCCTCGCCGTCGCCGATGCCCCCCAGGTCGCCATGAGGGCTGCCGAGCAGGGTGTGCTCGTCTCAGCGTTGGGTCCTGGGATGTTGCGGGTGGTCACTCATCTGGACGTCGACGACGACGACATCGATCGCGCGATCGCAGTGCTTGGACCCTTGGTGGCCTGACCCGGTGTCCCGACGGCCCTCGCGGGTGCGAACGACCGAAGAATCAACCGGCCAGATGTGCGGCGGACGTTCGTCCCAGGAGCGCGGGGATCGTGATCACCGCACGCGCCAGTTCGTCCAGGGATTCACCGAACAGGGCCTGGGCGCCGTCGCACAGCGCCGCTTCAGGATGTGGGTGGACGTCGACCATGACGCCGTCGGCGCCGGCCGCCATCGCGGCGCGGGCGAGCGGTACGACCAGGTCGCGCCGGCCGGCAGCGTGCGACGGGTCGACGATCACCGGCAGGTGTGACAGCCGCTGCATCATCGCGACGGCGGAAACGTCGAGCATATTTCGGATCGCCGGTTCGAATGACCGCACGCCGCGCTCACACAGCACGATGTCGAGATTCCCGCGCTGGGCGATGTACTCCGCGGCCATCAGCCACTCCTCGTAAGTGGCGGTGAGCCCACGCTTGAGCATCACCGGCCTGCCTGCGGCGCCCACCGCCTGCAACAGTCCGAAGTTCTGCATATTGCGTGTCCCGATCTGGAGCATGTCAGCATGCTCGGCGACCACGCTTACGTCCGCAGCATCGGTCACCTCGGTGACGATCGGAAGTTGGACCTCGTCGCGGACCTCCGCCAGGATGCGCAGGCCGGCGACGCCCAAGCCCTGAAACGCGTAGGGCGAGGTGCGTGGCTTGTAGGCTCCGCCGCGTAGCAGGGTGGCGCCGGCCCGCTTGGCCATCCAGGCCGATTCAAGGGTCTGCTCCGGCGTTTCGACTGCGCACGGCCCGGCAATAAGAGTGAACGTGTCCGGGCCGATCGGCACGCCACCGACCCGGACCGTGGTGCGTCGGGCATGATTCTGCGCGGACACGAGCTTGTACGGTGCCGTGATCCGCATCGTCTCGGCAACGCCGGGGAGCCGGCTAGCGTCGAGAGTCTCGAGAACCTCTTCCGTGCCGACCACGCCGATGATCGTGCGCATGACGCCGCGGCTGACGAAAGCCTGCCCGCCGTGCGTCTCTATGTGGACGACGACACCAGTCACGTCGGCGTCCGTCGCTGTCGGTGCCATGACAATGACCATGGACGTAGCCTAACGAGCGTTTGCCCGAGCCCCCTTCGATGGACCGATGGTGCGCAGCGCAGCCAGCGCCTCGATGTCGGCCCGATGACTGGACTCGTCGGACTCCACCACGAGCGGGACCCCGACCACCGCCGCGCAGGTGAACAGTGCCCCGAACGCGTCGGCGCCGATGGTGCCTGAGCCGATCGCGGCGTGCCGGTCTCGCTTCGAGCCGACCGGATCGCGGCTGTCGTTCACGTGCACGAGCCCGATCCTCGCCGCCCCTGCGGCTCGTGCGTAGGCGCGCAAGGCAAGTGCGAAGCTTGCCCGCGTCGACAGGTCGTGCCCGGCGGCGTGCATATGACAGGTGTCCAGGCAGACTCCGACACGTTCGTCACGCCCCAGGGCCGACAGGTAAGCCTCCAGCGAGTCGGCTCCGGCCGCCAGTGCGCCACCCCCGCCGGCGGTGGGCTCGATGAGCAGAGGAGGTGCGTTCACCTCGTCGAGTACGGCAAGCAGCCGCTCACGCAGTTGGCGCATTGCCGCGTCCGGGTCATTGCCGAGCGCGGCCGAGCCCGCGTGCATGACGACGCCCTTCGCGCCGATGGCACTGGCGCGGCGCAGCGAGAACAGCAGGGCTTGGCCGGAACGCGACGTGGTCTCCGGTGACGGAGATCCGAAGTGATCAGGTAGGGGGCGTGGACGAACACCTGCAGACCGGCGTCGCTGCAAGCTTGACGGAACAGCTCGTCGCCTCCCGGATCCGGTGTCGGGTCGGCCCATGCCCTGGGGTTGCCGACGAAGACCTGCACCACCTCGGCACGGACCGCTGCCGCCCTGGTCAGGCAGCGCGCGAGGCCGCCGGCAACCGAGAGATGGGCGCCGATCGGCGCGACCGGCCGCATCAAATGGCGTAGATGGTGACGGTCGAGCCCGCTTGCACCGGTGTACCTGCGCCGGGGCTGATGGCGAGGACCGTGCTGGCGCCACCGGCAAAGGCGGCGACCTTGTACTTCAGCCCCACCTGGGTGAGCGCGGCCTCGGCGTCGCTTACAGGAGTGCCCCCGGCGATGGCCGGAACCGCGACGATCTGCGGACCCTTCGACACGACGACAGTGATCACGCTGCCCTTCTGGGCGGTGCCCGTCGGGCTGGTGCTGATCACCTCGCCCTGGGCGATGTCGGTGCTGTACTGCGCGGACTCCGTGGTCTTGAACCCCGCAGCGTGCAGCGACCGTTCGGCCCGGTCAACCGGAGTTGCCGGCGCGACGACGGGGATGGCGAGGATGGGCAGCCCCGTGGAGACGATGATCGAGATGATCGCGTCGCGCTTCACCTGGGCACCGCCGGGCGGGTTGGTGCCGATCACCTTGCCCGCCGGAACCGTGTCGCTGGCCTGCGAGGTCGGCGACGGGGCGATCTGGATCGGGATCGTCGCCAGGGTGCTCTGTGCTTGGGCCAGAGTCAGGTTCGCCACCTGCGGCATCCCGAAGCGTTCCTTGCCCTTCGAAACGATCACCGTGATGGTGTGCCCGCGCGGCTCGCGTGATCCGATGCCAGGATCGGTACTGACGACCAGGCCGGCGGGGATCGTCTCGCTGAACTGGTCGGTCACCTGGGAGCTCACTCGGTAGCCCGCGTGGCGCAGTTGACTGTCCGCAATCGACTGGGAATCGTTGGTGACATTGGGGACGGTGCCGTAACGTCCGGCTGCGAACCACCACCCTCCATAACCGGCCAGAAGTCCCAGTAGCAAGACCACGACGACGGCGAGGAATACGCGACGTCGTCGGCGAGTTCGTGCCGAGGGCCGCCGCCGGCCTCTGGTCGGCGGCGTCACCACCGGCGGCGGGGGAGTGTCGCGCTCGCGTGGGGCCATGCCGGCAGCGGGCACACGCAGGTGTCGGGTGCCGCCGACGAAGGTGTCGTTGCGCCCGGGAAGGTCAGCACCACGAAGCACCTCGGTGGCGGCGCCGTGGCGACCTGGCAGTGCGCGTGTTGTCGGATCGGACAGGCTCCCCGGCGGACGCGCCGGGATCGGGACG
>JALYIS010000055.1 GCA_030775705.1 Actinomycetota bacterium | reverse complement strand
CCTACCCGCGGGTGGTGAACGCCCAGGCGTCGGCGACCATGGCCACCAGATCGCGGGTCGGGCGCCAGCCGAGGATTTCGGCCGCCGCGCTGTGGGAGGCCACCAGCACCGCAGGGTCGCCCGCGCGCCGCTCGACGTCGACGGCCGGGACCGCCCGGCCGGAGACCGCGGCGACGGTGTCGATCACCTGACGCACCGAATACCCGCAGCCGCTGCCCAGGTTGATCACCCAGTGCGTCCCCGCGTCGGGCGCCGCCGGCACCGACAGCGCTCTGATGTGCGCCTCGGCGAGATCGACGACGTGCACGTAGTCCCGGATGCAGGTGCCGTCCGGCGTCGGGTAGTCGGTGCCGAATACCCGCAGCGGCCCGGATTCACCCGCGGCTGCGCGCAGCGCCAGCGGGATCAGGTGCGTCTCGGTCGCGTGCCGCTCGCCGTAGCTTGGCCCCCGGGGCTCGTGCAGCGCGCCGGCCACATTGAAGTAGCGCAGGCTCACGGCCGTGAGCCCGTACGCGTGGGCATAGTCGGCCAGTGCGAGGTCGATGGCCAGCTTGGACGAGCCGTAGGGATTGCCCGGGTTCGCCGGCGATGACTCCTCGATCGGCGTCACCGCCGGTTCGCCGTAGGTTGCCGCGGAGGAGGAGAAGACGATCCGCGCGACCTGGTGCCGGCGCATCGCCTCCAGGAGCGCCAGCGTGCCGCCGACGTTGTTGTGCCAGTACAGCGACGGGTGGGTCACCGACTCTCCGACGAGGGACTTGGCCGCGAAGTGCAGCACGGCGTCCACCGACCATTGGCCGAGCACGTCGTCGAGTTCGGTGATCGCGGCGCGATGCAAGCGTGCCCCCGCCGGCACCGCGTCGGCGTGCCCGGTCGACAGGTCATCCACGACCACCACCTCGTGGCCGGCCGCGAGCAGCCGCGCGGCGACCACACTGCCGATGTAGCCCGCGCCGCCGGTCACCAACAGTCGCATACGGCGAGTCTGCCGTACGCCCGCAGAGGCGGCACGAGGATCTGTGAAACTGGGCTCATGCCCAGCGGCCCTGACGACGAAACTGAGTTGCGCGCCGATGACAGCGAGTTGCGTGCTGACGTGCGCCGGGTCGCCGCGCTGCTCGGCGAATCGCTCGTGCGCCAGCAGGGCCCCGGTGCGCTCGAGCTCGTGGAGCAGGTCCGCAACCTGACCAAGCAGAGCAAGGAGGCCGGCGGCGCCGCGGCCCGTGACGAGGTACGGGCACTGCTCGCTGGGTTGCCGCTGGACGTAGCGTCCATGCTGGCGCGCGCGTTCGCCGACTACTTTCACCTCGCCAACGTGGCCGAGCAGGTGGACCGGGTCCGCAACCTGCGCAGCCGGCCGCTCCAGGACGCCTGGCTGGCACGCGCCGTCGAGGCGGTCGCCGAACAGAAGGGCGCGCCGGCGTTGACCGCGGCGATGGCGGGCCTGGCAGTCCGTCCGGTCTTCACCGCCCACCCCACCGAGGCCAGCCGACGCTCGGTGCTCACGAAGCTGCGCCGGGTAGCCGACGTGCTCTCCTCCCCCACCGCGGCCGAGACCGTCGCGCGTGCCCGCCAGGACCGCGAACTGGCCGAGATCGTCGACCTCATCTGGCAGACCGACGAGCTGCGCCGGCACAAGCCCACCCCGCAGGACGAGGCTCGCAACGTCCTCTACTACCTTCAGGACCTCGTCGACGAGACCGTGCCTGCCTTCGCCGCCGATCTGGCGGCGATGGTCGCCGGCCATGGCGCCCAGCTGAGCGCGGACGCGCATCCGCTGACCTTCGGCACCTGGATCGGCGGCGACCGGGACGGCAACCCCAACGTCACCGCTTCGGTAACCCGCGACGTCCTGCGGATGCAGCACCACCTCGCCGCGCGCGCAGTGACCCGGTCGATCGACACCCTCATCGCCGAGCTGTCGACCTCGACGACGGTGGTGCCCGCATCTGCGGAGCTGGCCGCCTCCCTGGCGGCAGATCTGGAGGTCCTCGACATCGAGGCACGACTCATCACCCTCAACGCCACCGAGCCCTACCGCCTCAAGCTCACCTGTATCAACGCCAAGATCGCCAACACCCGCCGCCGCGTCGACCACGCAACCCCGCACGTCCCCGGCCGTGACTACCTCGGCAAGCAGCAACTGCTGGCCGAACTCGACCTGCTGTCCGCCTCGCTCCGGGCCAATGCTGGCGCCCTCATCGCCGACGGCATGCTTGCCTCGGTTCAGCGCACGGTGGCGGTGTTCGGCCTGCACCTGGCCACCATGGACGTCCGCGAGCACGCCGACGCCCACCATCACGTGGTCGCGCAGCTCGTCGACCGGCTGGTGGAGGAGACGTGGCTGTACAACGACGTGCCTCGTGACTACCGCCTGCGCCTGCTCTCCAAGGAGCTCACCTCACGACGGCCCCTGGCCAGCGCCCCGCCCCCGCTCGATGCCGCCGGCGCGAAGACATTCGCGGTGTTCACCGAGATCCGTAGCGCGCTGGACACCTACGGCCCCGAGGTCATCGAGAGCTACATCGTCTCGATGACGCGCGGCGCTGATGACGTGCTTGCGGCGGTGCTGCTGGCCCGCGAGGCCGGGCTGGTCGACCTGCACGGTGCCGGGGTGGGCGGCACCCGGGAGCCGTTCGCCCGGATCGGGTTCGTGCCCCTTCTCGAGACCGTCGCGGAGCTGCGCCGCAGTGGCGAGGTGCTCGACGATCTGCTCAGCGACCCGACGTACCGGCTGATCGTTGCTCTGCGAGGGGACATGCAGGAGGTGATGCTGGGCTATTCGGACTCGAACAAGGAGGCCGGGATAACGACGTCCCAGTGGGAGATCCACCGGGCGCAGCGGATCCTGCGCGACGTCGCCGCCCGACATGGGGTACGGCTGCGCCTGTTCCACGGTCGTGGCGGCACCGTTGGCCGCGGTGGTGGCCCCACCTATGACTCGATCCTGGCCCAGCCGTGGGGGGTGCTCGACGGGGAGATCAAGTTCACCGAACAGGGCGAGGTGATCAGCGACAAGTACGCGTTGCCCGAGTTGGCGCGGGAGAACCTCGAGCTGACGGTGGCCGCCGTGCTGCAGGCCTCGAGCTTGCACCGTGCGCCGCGCCAGTCCGGCGCACAGTTGGCGCGGTGGGACGAATGCATGGCGGTGGTGAGCGATGCCGCCTTCGCCGCCTACCGCGCTCTGGTAGAGGATCCCGACCTGCCGGCGTACTTTCTTGCCTCCACTCCCGTCGAGCAGCTCGGCTCGCTGAACATCGGCTCGCGACCCGCGCGTCGGCCGTCCTCCGGCGGCGGGATCGAGGGCCTACGGGCGATCCCGTGGGTCTTCGGCTGGACCCAGTCGCGCCAGATCGTGCCGGGCTGGTTCGGGGTCGGAGCGGGACTCGCCGCCGCCCGTGCCGCGGGCCTGGCCGAGACGCTGGCAGAGATGAACTCGCAGTGGCACTTCTTCCGCACGTTCATGTCGAACGTGGAGATGACACTGGCCAAGACCGACCTGGAGATCGCGGCACACTATGTGTCGACGCTGGTCCCCGACCAGTTGCAGCGGTTGTTCGGTGTGGTCCGCGACGAGCACGAGCGCACGATGGCGCAACTGCTGCAACTCACCGGCGAGGCCGCGCTGCTCGACGACGCGCCGACCCTGCAGCGGACGTTCAGCGTGCGCGACGCCTACCTCGACCCGATCTCCTACCTCCAGGTCGACCTGCTGCGGCGGGTGCGCGAGCAGGACGACGACGTGAGCGACGAACTGCGCCGCGCCCTGCTGCTGACGATCAACGGCGTGGCGGCCGGGCTGCGCAACACCGGCTGAGGCTTGGGTCAGCGTTCGAGCAGGGCGGCGAGCTGATCCTCGGTAGCGGTCGCGATGTCAAAGACCTTGGTGCGGTTCTTGGAGCCGCTGACCAGCACCACGTCGTCGCGGGTCACGCCGAAGGCATCGGCCAGGCATTTCCGCACCGCCACGGTCGCCTTCCCGTCCACGGTCGCCTGCACGACCCGCACCACCAGTGCACCGTCGTGCGAGCCGCCGACCACGGTGCGTCCGGCGGAGGGCCGCACCCGCACCGTGATCCTCATCCGCGCAGTCTCCCCCACCGGGGCGTAAGCCGGCGGGACGGGTTCGACGACCATGTCTGAAAACCGCCAGCTCCGGCTCGGCTCGCGGTGCAGACTGGTCCAGTGATACTTCCCGACTTCGACACCTGCTATCGCGCGGTGCACGGCCGTGATGCGCGTTTCGACGGCTGGTTCTTCACCGCCGTGCGGACCACCGGGATCTATTGCCGACCCTCATGCCCGGCGGTCACCCCGCTGCGTCGCAACGTCGAATTCCACCCCAGTGCGGCCGCGGCCCAACGTGCGGGCTTTCGCGCCTGCAAACGTTGCCGACCGGACGCCTCTCCCGGATCCCCGGAATGGGACGTACGCGGCGACCTGGCCGGGCGCGCGCTGCGGCTGATCGGCGACGGCATCATCGACCGGGACGGCGTGCCGGGGCTTGCGCGCCGGCTGGGTTACTCGGAGCGTCAGGTGAACCGCACACTCGTTGCCGAGGTCGGTGCCGGCCCAGTGGCCCTGGCGCGAGCACAGCGCTCCCAGACGGCGCGGGTCCTGCTCGAGACGACGGACCTGCCCGCCGCTGACGTCGCCTTCGCGGCCGGCTTCGCCAGCGTCCGGCAATTCAACGAGACCATGCAGGCGATCTTCGCGACGACGCCGACCCAACTGCGTACCCGGCGCTCACGCACCGGCTCCCGCGAGCCCGGCACCATCACGCTACGGCTGCCGTACCGCGTACCGATGGATCTCGGGGCCACCTTGGAATTTCTGGGCGCGCGTGCCATACCGGGCGTCGAGTCCTACGCCGGCGGGGTGTTCACCAGGGCGCTGCGGGCGCCGTCGGGACCGGCGCTGGTGTGCGTCGCGGCCCAGTCGGGGGCCGTCGACTGCCGAGTTCGCCTGGCCGACCAGCGGGATCTGGTCGCCGTGGTGTCACGGGTACGCCGGCTGCTCGACCTGGATGCCGATCCGGAGGCCGTGGATGCGGTGCTGGTCGAGGACGGCGCACTGTGCGCCGCGGTGACCAAACGTCCGGGCCTGCGCTCACCCGGTGCTGTCGACGGGTTCGAGATGGCTATCCGTGCGGTCATCGGGCAGCAGATCTCGGTGGCGGGCGCGCGCACGGTGCTCGGCCGGTTGGCCGCTGGGTACGGGGATGTCGCCTTCGAGGGCGAGCCGTGGCTGTTGTTTCCGGACGCGCAGACGTTTGCCTCGATCGATCCGGGTGCCCTGCCGATGCCACGCGCCCGGGCGGCGACTCTGATCACCCTCGCCGAGGCGAGCCTGACCGAGGCCCTCGTGCTCGACCCCGGGGCGGACCGGGACGACACCCGCGCGGCGTTGCTGTCGCTGCCCGGCATCGGCCCGTGGACCGCCGACTACCTGGCCATGCGGGCGCTGGGCGACCCCGATGTCCTGCTGTCCGCAGACCTAGGGGTGCGACACGCAGCCGCGGCCATGGGCATCGATCTTCGCGACGGCCGCACGCACTGGGCGCCTTGGCGCTCATACGCCACCCATCACCTCTGGGCGGCACTGCATTGATCTGCGCTGCACCGATCTGCGCTGTTGACTAAGAACGCGGCACGAAACATCGAGTACCACGTCGGACCGGTGTCGGTCGGCTGTGAGAACGTCTACGTGAAGGAGTTCACCATGAAGTACACCTACATCGACTCACCGCTGGGTGCGCTGCTGGCGGTCGGGGACGATGACGGCCTGGCGGGCCTGTACCTGCCTACCGGTCGGCATCCGGTCACCGCGGCGGTGCACCCGGACTGGGTTCGCGATGACACCGCGTTCACGCAGGTGCGGGGCCAGCTGGAGGAGTACTTCGCCGGCACGCGCCAGGAGTTCGACCTGCCGTTGAATGCTGCCGGGACGGCGTTCCAGAAGCGGGTGTGGGCGGCACTGGCCGAGATTCCGTACGGCGTGACGACGAGTTACGGCCGCACGGCGGCTTCGGTCGGGGTCCCCGACGCGGCCCGGGCGGTGGGGTTGGCGAACGGGCAGAACCCGATCTCGATCATCGTGCCGTGCCATCGGGTGATCGGTGCCGACGGCTCGCTCACCGGCTACGGCGGGGGTCTGGATGCCAAGCGCTGGCTGCTGGCACACGAGGCGACGCACTCGGGGGCGATGCTGCCCCTCGGATGACCGGGGCCGATCCCCGCGGCCCCGGCTCCTCCTGGTGAGCCACGGCGACGGCCGGAAACTGTGGGTGTGCTTGTGAGCGACTACTCAGCCGTTGTAGGTGTTCTGCGCTGCTTCTAGGCCTTGGGTGGCGACGGCCTCGACGGCGTCGGCGGCTCGGTCGATGAGGAGGCCGAGCTCCTTGCGCTCAGCGGTGGAGAACTCGCGCAGCACGTAGTCGGCCGGGTCCTGGCGGATCGGCGGGCGGCTGATCCCCAAGCGCACCCGGACATAGTCGCGGTGGCCGATGGCGGACGAGATCGATTTGAGCCCGTTGTGTCCGCCGTCGCCGCCGCCACGCTTGAGGCGCAGGGAGCCGAACGGGAGATCAAGTTCATCGTGTACGACGACGATGCGCTCGACGGGGATCTTGTAGAACCTGGAGATCGCCGCCACCGGGCCGCCGGACAGGTTCATGAATGCTTTCGGCTTGGCGAGCACGGCGGACGCGACCCCCGAGGCCCCAGCCCCCGATCCGGTGCTGGCCGCGCTGCCGTGCAGCTGACCTTCGACGATGTCAGCGCGGCCCTTGTGAGCCTTGAACCTCCCACCCAGACGGGTGGCCAGCAGGTCGAGCACCATGAACCCGGCATTGTGCCGCGTGCCGGCGTAGCGGGGCCCGGGGTTGCCGAGGCCGACGATGAGGTATTTCTCGTCGCCCACGCCGGTCCCCGGGCCGAATCGCTGCGGGTGGCGCTATTCGCCGCTGGCGTCGGCGGGAGCCGCTTCCGCGACCGGCTCCGGGGGCGCGATGACGTCCTCGGGGGCGGTATCGGCCTCCATCTGCTCAGCGGTGGGTGCCTCCTGGACGATGAGCAGCACTTGGTCGGCCTCGCCGGCGAGCGTAGATCCGGCGGGCAGCTTCAGGTCGCCAGCCGTGATCTGGGTGCCGATCTCGACACCCTCGATGCTGACCTCGATCTCGGTCGGCAGGTGGGTTGCCTCTGCCTCGACGCTCACACTGGTGCTCTCCTGCGACAGCAGGCCACCGCTGACGATCTCACCGACCACGTGCAGCGGAACCTCGATGGTGACCTTCTCACCGCGTCGTACCGCGAGCAGGTCGACGTGCTCGTAGATGCCCTTGATCGGATGGCGCTGGATCGCCTTCGGGATCGCGAGCTGCTGCTCGCCCTCGAGGTCGAGCGTCAGCAGCACGTTGGCGCCACCGTGGCGGATGGCGTTGCCGAACTCTCGAGCGGGGAGCGACACGTGCCGAGGGTCGGCACCGTGGCCGTAGATGACGGCCGGGATCTTGCCGGCGCGACGGGTGCGGCGGGCCCCGCCCTTGCCGAACTCGGTGCGGGGATCGGCGGTGAGACGGACTTCGGACACGGCAGTACTCCTCTGATTCACTGATCTGGTCAACGCGGTGACTCGGACGCAGGACGGGCATCGACGAGCAACACCGCGTCGATGACGGATTCCGCCGGAACGGATCCCTCGCCGGGGCAACCTCTACAGACTACCGGCTCCACCGCCCAGCGAAGCCACCGCCCGTTGCGGTCGGTCGACAGTCAGCGGCTGGCAGCCCGCTTGTAGAGCCGGACCGACAGCGGGACGAACACGACCAGCAGTCCGACGATCCAGATCAGCGTGTAGATGATCGGGTGTTCCAGCGACCAGTATCGCTGCACCGGCTGGCTGCTGGTGTTGCCGAACAGCTGACGAGCGGCCTGGGTCACGCTGGACACCGGATTCCAGTTCGCGATCCCGCGCAGGACGCGCGGAAAGCCTTCGGTAGGCACGAAGGTGTTGGCGATGAAGGTGAGCGGGAAGATCACCATGAACGAGGCGTTGTTGACCACCTCTGGACTCGGCACGATGAGGCCGACGCAGGCCATGATCCACGACATCGCATACGCGAATCCGAGCAGCAGCAGGAAGCCGGCAGCTGCATGCCAGACATCGGTGCGGATACGCCATCCCACTGCGAGGCCGGTGAGCGACATGACCACGATCACCAGCACGTTGTTCAGCACATCGCTGCCGGTCCGGCCCACAAGCACTGCCGACCTGGACATGGGCAGTGACCGGAAGCGGTCGATGATGCCCTTCTGGATGTCGTCGGCCAGGCCCGCGCCGGTGAGGGTCGACCCGAAGATCACCGTCTGGGCGAAGATGCCGGGGATGAGGTACTCGCGGTAGCTGATGCCCGGCGGATGGATGGAGCTGCCGAACACGTACGCGAACAGCAGGATGAACATGATCGGTGACATCGTCGAGAACACCAGCAGGTCGGGCACCCGCTTGATCTTGATGAGATTGCGCTTGGCCACGATCGCACCGTCGACCAGCGCCTTGGTCGCTGTCACTTGGCCACCTCCGCGGGCAGGTCCTCGGTATGGGCCCCGGCAGCCGACTGGGTGCGCGCGGGATCCTCGCCGGCCTGTTCGGCGGCGTGCCCGGTGAGGGTCAGGAACACGTCATCGAGCGTGGGCCGGCGCAGCGCCACGTCAAGCAGTCGCACGCCCTCGGCATCAAGTCGGCGCAGCGCCTCGACGAGCACGCTGGCCCCTCCCTTGACGGGGGCGGTGAGCCGTCGGGTCTGCTCATCGACGTCCACCGGGCCGTCCGCGAGCGCGGCCACGACAGCCCGCGCGGCGTCGAGTTCGCCGCGGTGGGACACGACGATCTCGATTCGTTCACCGCCGACCTGGGCCTTGAGCTGGTCCGCGGTGCCAGTGGCGATCGCGATGCCGTGGTCGATGACCACGATCTCATCGGCGAGGCGATCGGCCTCCTCGAGGTACTGCGTCGTGAGCAGCAGGGTGGCGCCCGCCTGTACGAGCTCGTTGATGACGTCCCACATGTCGGTGCGGCTGCGCGGGTCGAGCCCGGTCGTCGGCTCGTCCAGGAACAGCACCTGCGGCTGGGCCACCAGCGCACCGGCCAAGTCCAGCCGGCGCCGCATCCCCCCGGAGTAGGTCTTCACCGGACGGTCGGCGGACTCGACGAGGTCGAAGCGCTCGAGCAAGTCTCGCGCGCGCTCGCGCGAGCGTTGCCGCCCCAAGCCGTAGAGCCGCCCGACCATGTCGAGGTTCTCGAAGCCGGTCAGGTACTCGTCGACGGCGGCGTACTGCCCGGACAGGCCGATCCGCGAGCGCACCTCGCCGGGTCGCTTGACCACGTCGAATCCCGCGACCTCGGCGGAGCCGCCGTCGGGCTCGAGCAGGGTGGTGAGGATGCGCACCGCAGTGGTCTTGCCCGCGCCATTGGGGCCGAGCAGGCCTAACACGGTGCCCTCCGGGACGGCGAGATCCAGCCCGTCGAGCGCCCGTACCTGGCCGTAGGTCTTGACGAGTCCGGTTGCCCGGATCACGTCCGCCATCGTGCTACCCCCTTGATGTGTTCCCGCACACTTCGACGATCTTGCGTCTGCGCCCACCCTAGAGGCGCCGTCGGACACAACCGAAGTCGTTTTCGCACGCAACGATCCGTCCCCGTCCTGCGAACGGCGATCGGCTACCGTCCTCAAGCGTGGTCACCGCCGAATTCGTGCGCTCGGTGCGGGTCCGCGTCCCGGCGAAGATCAACCTCTACCTCGGAGTGGGGGCGCTACGCGCGGACGGCTTCCACGAGTTGGCGACGGTCTTCCAGGGCGTCGAGCTCTACGACGAGGTCACCGCCACGCCCGCGCCCAGCCGCACACTGCACACCAGCGGCACTGGCGCAGCCGTGCTACCGACCGGCCCGGAGAACCTGGCCTGGCGTGCCGCATCACTGCTCGCCGAGCGGGCCGGCGTCGACACCGACGTCCACCTCGAGATCGCGAAATCCATCCCGGTCAGCGGCGGGATGGCAGGCGGCTCGGCAGATGCCGCGGCGACGCTGCTCGCGTGCGCCACCTTGTGGCAGACCGGATCCACCAAGTCGGAACTCCTCGCGCTGGCCGCCGAGTTGGGCAGCGACGTCCCGTTCGCCATGATGGGGGGGACGGCACTCGGTACCGGACGCGGTGAAACCCTGACCCCGGTCCTGACCACCGGTCACTTCCATTGGGTACTTGCCCTTGCCGCGTTCGGGATCGGGACCGCGGACACCTATCGCGAGCTCGATCGCCGGCGCGCCGACGCGCCGGTTACCGGTACGCCCGCACTGCCGACGGGACTGCTGGACGCACTTCGCGCCGGTGACCCACATCGGCTTGGACCGACGTTGGCGAATGATCTGCAGCCCGCCGCACTGGCGCTGGCACCGACGCTGCGGCGCACCCTCGCCGCCGGGATGGATCTAGGCGCCATCGCGTCGATCGTCTCGGGCTCCGGCCCCACCTGCGCATTCCTCTGCGCCGACTCCGAAGCCGCCACCCGGCTAGCCGCTGCGTTGGCCGCGGAAGGGGTCTGCCGCACCACCCGGGTCGCCACCGGTCCGGCACCGGGCGCCCGGGTCATGAGCGGCTGACATGGCGAACCTGGTCAACCTCGAGAACGTGACGAAGGCCTACGGGACAACCTCAGTGCTCGACGAGGTGTCCCTCGGCGTCGCCGACGGCGAACGGATCGGCATCGTCGGACGCAACGGCGGCGGGAAGTCCACGCTGCTGCGCATGATCACCGGGATCGAACCACCCGACTCCGGGCGGGTCACCCTCACCGGCGGCGCGCACATTGCCCACGTCGATCAACGCGGTCATCTGCCCTCCGGATCCACGGTGCGCACCATCGTGGTCGGAGACGGCGCCGAGCACGAATGGGCGGGCGACGCGGCAGTGCGCGCCATTCTCAGCGGGCTGGGTCTGGACACAGTCGGCCTGGACGCCGACGTCGCCCGACTGTCCGGCGGCGAGCGCCGGCGCGTGGCGCTGTCCGCGGCACTCGTCCAGCAGGCCGAGCTCTTGGTGCTGGACGAGCCCACCAACCACCTCGACGTCGAGGGCATCACCTGGCTGGCCGAGCATCTGGTCGCGCGCCGTGGCGCACTTCTCGTCGTCACCCACGATCGCTGGTTCCTCGATGCGGTGGTGGACCGGACCTGGGAGGTCGGCGACGGCACCGTGCGCCAGTTCGACGGCGGGTACGCGGCCTACGTGCTGGCGCGCGCCGAGCGGGCCCGGCAAGCCGACTCGTCAGAATCACGCCGCCAGAACCTGCTGCGCAAGGAACTCGCCTGGCTGCGGCGCGGCGCGCCCGCCCGGACGACGAAGCCCAAGTTCCGCATCGAGGCGGCCGAGGCACTGATCGCCGATGTGCCCGCTCCCCGCTCAGCTGTCGAACTACGGTCGATGGCCCAGCGCCGCCTAGGGCGCAGCGTCTACGACGTGGAGGACGTCACGATGACCGTCGGCGACCGCCGACTGCTCGACGACGTCACCTGGCACGTCGGACCGGGCGACCGCATCGGGATCATCGGCGTCAACGGCTCGGGCAAGACCCACGTGCTTCGGCTGCTTGCCGGTGAGATCGAACCCACCTCCGGGACGGTGAGGATCGGTCAGACCGTGCACGTGGGCTACCTGTCGCAGGACGTGACGGAGCTGCCGCAGCGACTGCGCGTCATCGAGGCCGTCCAGGAGGTGCGTTCGAGCGCCACGGTCGACGGGAAGGAGCAGTCGGCCACGCAACTGGCCGAACGGTTCGGCTTCGCGAACGAGCGGCAGTGGACGCCGGTCGCCGACCTATCAGGTGGCGAGCGGCGTCGGCTGCAACTGCTCCGGCTACTGCTAGGGCAGCCCAACGTGCTGCTGCTCGACGAGCCCACCAACGATCTGGACACTGACACGCTTGCCGAGTTGGAAGACCTGCTCGATTCCTGGCCCGGCACGATCGTCGTGGTGAGTCACGACAGGTACCTCGTCGAGCGGGTGTGCGACTCGACGGTCGCCCTGCTCGGGGATGGTTCGCTCGCGGCGCTGCCCGGCGGTATCGATCAATACCTGTCGCTGCGTGCACGGCAGTCCGCCCCCGTTGCGGGGCCCCTCGGGGACGCCGCTCGCCGGGAGCGCAAGGGGGACTCGCGCGCCGCCCGCAAGGAGCTGACCCGACTCGAACGCCAGATCGCGGCCCTCGACAAGCGTGAGAGCGCGCTACACAAGGAGCTGGTCACCCACGCGGCCGACTTCAGCCGGGTCGCCGAACTCGACGCCGAATTGCGGGCGCTGATTGCCGACCGCGAAGCAGCCGAACACTCGTGGCTCGAGCTGAGCGAGGAGATCGGTTAGCAGGAGCCCGTCTCGCTACCGGTCTAGATGCCCGCCGGACTCGATGGCCTTGTATGGCCAGCCGCGTCGCGCCGACGACCGATGGCGATGACGAGGCCGCCGACCAGGAGGCCGGCGATGCCGAGCGCGACCGCCCCGAAAACATCCACACCGGTGAAGCTGAGTCCTCCGGTGCCCGTCCCTCCGCCGCCCCGACCCCCTGCGCCGGCCGCCGACCGCGCCGCCGAAGACGGGGCAACCGGGTCGTCCACACGGAAGGGGTAAAGCGCGATGACAGGGACGACGACAGTGACTGTCTGATGGTCTCCACTGCCGGCAGTTGACGGAGGTGCGGGAGCGACCCCAGCCAGGGCGGGCGCTCCGGAGAAGGTCACGACATAGGCGCCGTTGGCGAGATCTGGGGGGACGCGATAGTCGGTTCGGACGGACCCATCGCCGGCGGCGGCGATCGCGTTCGGCCCCAGGACGCCGGGGAGGCCGACAGTAACGGCACTCTTCGGCCCAAAGCCGGTGGCCACGATGTTGATGACCTCTCCGGTCACTACGATCGGGTCAGGGGTCAGCGCGCGGCCGCGGGTGTCGGTAGCGCTCACATTGGCAGTCGGGGTTGCCGGGACTTCGGCGTGCGCGAATGGGTTCAGGGCAAAGCTCCAGAACGCCAGCGCCAGCAAGGCGACCTTAACCGAAGCGACCATTCACATAGTCCGACGTGCGCAGGTCGCGCGGCGCACTGAACATGAGGTCGGTGGGACCATGCTCGACGATGACGCCGGGCTGGGCTTGCTCTGCAAGGAAGAACGCACATTGGTCCGAGACGCGTGCCGCCTGCTGCATATTGTGGGTCACGATGACGATCGTCACCTCGGAAACAAGCTGTGCGATGGTCTCCTCGATGACGCGCGTAGAGGTCGGATCCAGGGCCGAACACGGTTCGTCCATTAGGAGCACGCGTGGCCGGACCGCCAACGACCTCGCGATGCACAAGCGCTGTTGCTGTCCACCAGACAGCGCTCCGCCCGGCTGGGAAAGTCGGTCCTTCACCTCTTTCCACAGTCCCGCCCGGGTGAGACACTCCTCGACCAAAGCTTGCTTTGTAGAGCCCGACGACCGAACTCCGGTGAGCTTCAGTCCGGCGACGACGTTGTCAAAGATTGACATAGCCGGGAAGGGATTCGGCTTCTGAAACACCATGCCGATTGCCCGGCGGGCGTCCGTAATACGGCGCCCGGTCTGATAGATGTCCTCGCCATTGAGCCTGACCTCACCCGCTAGTTTGGCGGCGGGAATCAGTTCATGCATGCGATTGAGGATCCGCAGGAAAGTCGACTTGCCGCAGCCGGATGGCCCGATCAAGGCGGTTACCTGCCGCGCAGGCATCGCCAGCGAGACTCGGTCCAGGACCTTGCGATCGCCGAACCAGGCTGAGATAGCGCGGGCCTCCAGCTCGCCGCTCCCGCCTACAGGCGCCAACTCAGCCGTGATCGTGGAGGCGTTGTCGGGATACGAGTGCTCGCCGTATGCCCCATTGGTACTGGCGAACTCATGATTCGTGAAATCGCCTGCCTGGTACTCGGCACCCGGCCATCCAGTCGACACGTCCGTCACTGCCCCAACACAAGCACTCGACGCATCACAGGCAGTGCCGACCGCGCAGGCTTGGCCGGCGCCGACGTGCCGCCGCGAGGATGACGCCACCGGAGAGGAGAGCGATCGCGCCCAGGGCCGTGGGTCCGGCTACATCAGCCCCGGTGTTGGCTAGCGTGCCGCCCGCTGATGTGGTGGTGACTCCAGCTGTGGCACTCACCTTGAACGCGAAGGACTCGCTGCTGGTTCCTGAACTGAACACGAGCTCGTGGGCGCCCGCTGCGGTATTCGCGGGGACGATGAAATCGAACTTCACGGTGCCCGCAGCGTCCGACTTCTGGGTACCAAGGTCAAGGACGGCCGAGTGCATGGTGACACTCACTGAGCAGCCTGCCGGGAATCCGGTAGCCGTGACGGTCACGGCCTGCGACCGGCTCAGGATTGGATCAGCGCCGAGGGCGGTGCCGTTGGCGTCAACAGCTGTTACCGACCCACTCGCCGCGGTCGCGCAATTCGCGCTGGCGGTGGTCGGCGGCGTCGTCGGAGGTGTCGTGGGCGGAGTGGTCGCCGGCGTCGTGGGCGGAGTAGTCGCCGGCGTCGTGGGCGGAGTAGTCGTGCCGGTCGGCGGGAAGTTGCCACCAGGTGTGAAGACCTGTGCCCAGGTGCTAGTGGCGGTGTTGATGGTGATATCCGCGTAGTCGTAGGTCGTCGACTGGGTGTGCCTGGGAGCGTTGGTCAACATTCGGATTTCATAGGTATTGACGTAGCCGGCCGTAGTCGACGACTGCGGGATGTCTCCGGCGACCGTCGCGAGGGACTTATCCCCCGCGCCGCCGGTGTTGACCGGCAGCAACGTCGAGTTGATCGGCGCCGGAGCGCTGGCGTTCGGGTACGTAGTACTCGATGTCATGGACTCCCCCGTGGCCCACTGGTCGGGAGTCTGGCCCGGCGTCGGCACGAAGGCGTACAACGTCGCCTTCGTGTCCGCCACGGTAGTACGCGTCGCGGCCAGGCCTACGGCATACGCCGCGAAGGGTGCAGTGGTCGTCGATCCGCTGGTGATCTGCGCGCCCGAGGCATCGAAGAACTTCAGACCCGCGACTGCGTTTTGGTCCTGGCTAACCCCTCCGGGCGCCCAGGGCGGCGGGGTGCCGTCGGCAGATGCCGGTGAGCCGAAGGCCAGCACCAGGGCCGCTGTGACAGCGACGGCTGCGAGCGCTGCGGTTGCGTTCAGCTTCATCGTCCGGGTGATTCGCATAGCTTCGAGGCGGCCCTTCCAGAGTGGACATCGAACGCGACTCAGCGCATGGTCATCAGATCGGCGCGATGCCGACACGATGGGTACTGCGGGTTAACGGGGGATGAATCAGCTCGGTCGAGCCCGCCGCCCGCGCCGCCACCAGAAGCTGCCTCCGACCGCCAGGGCGACTCCTACAACTAGGCCGCCCCACACCAGGGCACCGCTCCGGGACGAATGTGATCCGGCGTGAGCCGCCGGCGACAGCGCCGCGGCCGCCGGACTGTTGGCTCCCGTCGGGGTCGGGGTCGGGGTCGCTCCGACTGACGACTGCGGCGTGGACGTGTTGGGCCTCGAGGTCTTGGCACTACCCGGCGGGCCGGGAGCTGCGTCGGTAGTCGCATTCGGCAGTGGCGTCCCCAGGGCGCGCACATAGGGAAGGGTGAGCTCGCCAGAGACCGCCGTGCCGGAGTTGCACGGACTGGAGCCGCCGTCGATGAGCGTCCAGGTATCACCGTTGATCTGGATGTTTGACGCGTTATAGGTACTCGTTTCGGTCGCCTGCTGCGCGCCGCCAAGGAATATCCGCAGCTGGATCAAACCGTCCCAGCGCGGTGGATAGGCCGACAGGAGATCGGCCAGCGATGGATCCGCCGCGGTCGCACCTGCCATCGGCAGCGCCACGTTGGTGTAACGCGACGATCCCGTGAGGTACGCGCCATTCCACTGGGTGGGGTCAATGTGTTCGATCGGCTGGTAGCCAAACATTGTCGCTGTGCGCCGCGGGTTGTTGCGGTATGCCGCGGTTCCCGCTGCCGAGCCGACGGCACGCCACACGAACGGTTTCACGTGAATGTCGCCCGACGTGATGGAGCGACCGGTCGTGTCGCACAGCGTGATCTTGCCGATCGCGTTTGGATCTGCGTAGGGCAGCGAGATCGCCGTTGCAGGCGGGGCCAGGACCAACCCGGCGGACATGCCGACGGCTGACGCCACCATCACAACAAATGCCAGCAGCAATCCTCGGCCACGGAGGCAATGACTGAAGGTCAACGTCGAACCTTTCGTTCGCAAGGCGGACTACGGAAAGCCGATAGGGCCTCAGCCAACAGGTACTCGCCGCGCGGCTGTTCCCGGCCCGTGCCGACCGTCGTGTGTGCGGCGCAAACGATCCGTTCGACGCCACCACCAATAACCCGCGCCTGCGATCACCAGCAATATCAACACGATGAGCGCCCACGGGATCGCCCAAATAGTCACTGCCGCCGATGCGTTCTTCAGACCTGGATCTATCTCGCCGACCTGAGCGATCGGGTGCACCGTTGCCCTTGCCGAGAGCAGGAACTGCGGGAATACGCCACGCACTGTCGCCGTGACGCCGACGGAGGCACCCGGGAGCAAAGCCGGCACCGCAGGCAGCTTGACTGCCGATCTCGACCCGAAGAGCCCGCTCACCTTGACCGACTGTGTACCGGACAGGATCACATTCCCGGTGTTGCGGACGGTATAGGTCACCTTCACGTTCCCGGTGCCCAGCGGGTTGAGGACGCCGTTGCTGGTGTACTTGGCCCGCAGACCGTCAACCGAAAGCGCCGGGTGCACGGCACCCGAGACACGCACGTAGACCCTTGCGCCAACGCGCTGGTTCAGGCCGATGCTGCTTCCCTTGGTCGGGTCGGCAGCGGTGTGCAAGGAGACGATCACCGCTCCGACGTGATCGCCGGGAGACGCGTTCCGCGGGATACGTGTCGAGAAGGCGAAGATCTTGATCGTCGGACCCTTGATGGTGCGAGGTGCGATCACGACCTGGCTCGGGCCGTCGATGCTGATCCAGGCACCGACACCAGTCTGCTTCTGGTTCGCGAGCAGGAGTGCGAATGAGCCATCGCTGGTCAAGGCCGCATCCGCGGGATACAGGTCCAGGGTTAGCGGCACCGGGCCTATGTTTACCAACGCCACGTGATCGGTGATCACCGCACCCGGACCGCCCCCATATAGGAACTCTGGGCGTGGCTGGATCGCGGTCGCGCTCGCCGGCTGAATACCAAAGCCTGCAGGCGCGGTCGATGCGGAGTGTGCCTCGTTAAGGCCGGAAACCGCCGAGCCGATCGCGGTAGCAGAGCGTGCGCCCGCCTCGGGTGCGGCGACGGTGCAGAACAGGGCGACGGCGAGAACGGCAGCAGCGCGTCGCTTGGTCATATGGATGCGGTACACAGCGGAAAGCATGTCTGTAGCGAAGCTGCAGAGCACTAACACAAGGCGACCAGCGGATGAACATGGGACGACGCAAGGGGCGGAGCGGCTTTTGACCGCTCCGCCCCTTGGTGGCGACTACTGCATCACCGGGGTGGCACTCGTTGCGATTGCTACCTTGCTAGTGAAACTAGGCAACCGTGAACGTGATCGTTCCGACGTAGTGTCCGGGTGCGATCGAGGTCGGCGCGGTGACCGTGAGGGTCCCCGTGAAGCCGATGGTGCCGGTGCCACCGTTGACCGGATCGGTGCTGGTCGCGATCTTGTGCGCGGTCGGGCCTCCAAGCCCCTGCACGCCGGTGTCCGAAAGCGCGACGGCCGGGTCGGCCGCCGGGTTCGCGAACGTCGCGGTGTTTGCCGCGGTCAGGTGGTTGCCCGTGATCGGATCGGCCACGAGGTTGGTCAGGCCCACGTTCTCGGCGCTGATACCACCGGCGGTGTTCGTGCCTTGGGTGAGCTGGGTCGACAGTGCCGAAGCCTGCCAGTTTAGGCCACCGGTGCGGGTGTCCACGATCTTGATCGTGTTCGCCAGCGGGTCAGTGCCGTTGCCCGTGGTGCTACCGAACGGAGCCGACCCGACCAGCGCGGTACCAGCCGCGTTCAACACCAGATTGCCGACATTAAGTGCGGTAGACAGGCTGCTGTAAGGCGTCATGATCATGAGAGCACCGTTCGGGACATCAACGGTGATGTACTGCTTATCGGGAGCCGGGGGAGGCGGACCCGCTGCCGCTCCGAGCGTGAACGTGTCCGCCGCCGAAGTCGACGGACCGAACGTCGCGCTGTTGCTCGGGGTGAACGTCGCGGTGATCGAGTGCGCGCCGGGGCCGAAGTAGGCGTAGTTCGCCAGCGTCGCCGTTCCACCCGAGACCGTGGCACTACCGATTGCAGCACTGTTGTCGAAGAACTGAACTGAACCCGCGACGGCGGACGAGGGGCCGGTCGACGGGGTGACCGTCGCCGTCAGCGTCGTCGGCGTGTAGGCCGGGACGCTGCTATCCGGGTTCGGGGTGTAGGTGCCGAACGCGTGCGCAACAGCCGTCGTCGTGTTGGTGACGACCTGGGTTGCGGTGATGTCGACGTTGTTGCTCGTCGACGCGGTGTAGCCCGAGAGTGCCTGCGGGCTATAGACCGCGGTGACGTGGTGCGGACCGGCGGTGAAGGTCATCGCCGGGCTGGTCGCCACGCCGCCGGTCACGGTCACCGGAGTGCCGATGTTGGTCGTGCCGTCGACGAATTGGACCGTGCCCGTGGCCGCCGCGGGAGCCACAGTGTCGGTCAGGGTGACCGTCTGGGCCGTGTTCGGCGACGTGTTCGACGCCGTCAACGTGCTGGACGTCGCAGTACCGGCCTGGTCGGGGCTGTAGACCTCAGTCCAGGTGTTGGTCGCCGTGTTGATCGTGATGTCGGCGTAGTCATAGGTGGTCGAGGCCGTGTGACCGGGCGCATTGGTGGTCATCCGGATCTCGTAGGTGTTGGCGTATCCGGCGGCGTTCGACGCCTGCGGAATGTCGCTGGCGACAGTCGCGAGCGACTTGTCCCCGGCGGCGCCAGTGTTGACCGGCAGCGATGTTGACTTGACCGGCGCCGGGGCGCCAGCGTTCGGGTACACGGTGCTCCCGCTGATGAGCTCGCCCGTGGTCCATTGGTCCGGCGTCTGGCCAGGCGTGGGAACGAACGCGTACAACGTCGCCTTCGTGTCGTTGACGGTCGTGCGGGTCTTGGCAAGCCCGACCGAGTAC
>JALYIS010000054.1 GCA_030775705.1 Actinomycetota bacterium | reverse complement strand
ACGTGCAGGTTTGACCGCGCGCCTTCGCGTCGAGTCAGGCACCGATGGTTGTGCCACGATGGTTCACGGATCGTCAGTACCCATCCCGCCGCTTCAAGCGCGGGGACGTAGGAGGACTCATCGCTCGGGTCCGGGACAGTCAGATCTATGTCGATCACGTTCTTGGCAGCGAGACGAGGGACTGAGGTAGAGCCGACATGCTCCACTGCGAGCGCGACGCCGCCGAGCGCAGTGCGGACGTTGGCGGCCAGCGCGTCAAAGCGCCCCGGCCACCTGTCGTCATACGGTCCGATATCAACGGGTTGATCTGGCGGCGGCCCATTGACCCAGGGATCTTCGGACGGGTCCGGATCATGATGGCGTGTGATCTCCTCTGGGCTGGCCATGGCTCGCACGGTACCTGGCTCGAGCGGGAGATCAACCGCCCATCGAACACCAGCCAGCGCGATCATGCGACGCTGCGCGAACCATCCGGACATCCGCCGACAGGCTCGTTCGCGAACGTTCGACTCTGACAGTGCTCACCAACCGCCCGAATGGAGCTACCACCTCGACCCGCAACACGACGGCACCCAATTGACCGAGACCCGCCGCACGCCGCGCGGCGAGGGCGGCTTCGCGATCTGGTTCACCAAGCGCCTGCTCGGCGGTCAAGCGCCACACGACGACGAGTTGGAGGCAGGCATGCAGACGGGGTTGAAGCATCGTATTGGCCGCGACAGGGCCATGCCGCGGACGGGAGTGGCGGGGTTCGCGACGGGTAGCGACCGTTGCCGTCGACAACCGTCGCGAGATCGTCGCGCATCTGCGACTCTGAGCCGATGGCGATCATCGTCCAGCCGGTTAGCGAGGCGCTCTTCGATGATGTCCAGACGATCTTTGGGACTACGGGCCAGCCCGCCCGCTGCCAGTGCCAGCGCTATCGGATGGGCTGGCACGCACTGAACTCCGACAATGTCCAGGGCCGCCGTAAGCTGAGGCGCGCCGTGCGTCACTGATATACACGCCGAGGCCGACGCACAGCTGCATCGCCGCTACGAGCTCACGACCAAGCAGCTCGCCCGTTGACGTCGTGTCAATGCCCCAGTGGCCAGCACAATCTCGCTGACGGCGTACTGGGCATCGCCGCGCAAATCGTCGCACCCCCAGCTCGGGTGCGCTTCCTGAACTGACCTCCGCCAAGCGGGGTGAGCGGACGCTACGCCGCCACGGCTTGATGGGCATGAGCGTTAGAGCCGCAAGAGCCCAGCTTGAGCCGGGGAGAACCCGCAGGATTACAAGTAGAACGGCGCGGGCTCGGCGTCGAAATCAACGTGCAAGTGCTCGCACCCAGCAGCAGTTGCCCCACCCGGCGCGGACGCTACCAACGCCCGTCCAGTGGCTTGGTGTCGCGCCTTTTCGGCCACCATGACGTCCTGCAACCAGGCATGGACAAGTCCGTCCCACAGAACGTTGACAAAGCCAACCAACTCGCCAGCTGTCCTTGCCGTCACCCAGCAAGGCTTAGGCGGGAGGTGAGATCGGCCCAGTCCCATTCAGCGTCTGAGAAGACCCGGGTGGCGAAACTTTGGGCGTGAACCGGTTGACCTCGGAGTTGTGGAAGGGACCACGCCAGGCGAAATCGATGAGCCTCGAAGCGCCGACGCTTTGCCTGCGTGTCCCCCTTGATCGTCAGTTCCAAGTGAACCTGTTGGCGGTCGCATAGCGCGGTCGATTCCGCTGTTATCGTCCGAACGATCGCTTGCAGGGTCGCAACTACTTGGGAGCTCATCGTGCCAGACACGACCTGTCATATGTCGATCTCGCTGGACGGCTTCGTCGCCGGGCCTGACCAGAGCGTGGACGATCCGCTGGGGAGGCGGGGAGTGGAGCTGCACGGTTGGCATATCGGTGACTCGCGGGCGACCGAGGTCGACGAGATCGCGGCCGGGTGGCTGATGCCCCCCCGGGGCGCGTATGTGATGGGGCGCAACATGTTCGGTCCGATCCGCGGGGACTGGGACGAGGAATGGACCGGCTGGTGGGGCCCCCAGCCGCCGTATCACGCGCCGGTGTTCGTGCTGACCCACCACGGTCGCGAACCGATCCACATGGACGGGGGGACGACGTTCCATTTCGTCACCGAAGGCTTCGACGCGGCCTACTCCGCGGCGTGTGAGACCGCCGGGGAAAGCGGCGTGGACATCGCCGGTGGGGCCTCGACCGTCCGGCAGGCGCTGCTAGCTGGGGTCATCGACGAGCTCACCCTCGACATCGCTCCCGTCCTGCTCGGCTCGGGCGAGCGCATCTTCGACGGGATCGAGTCTTTCGACTTCGCGCCTGCCGAGGTCTTGCACTCGCCGTTGACCACCCACATCCGCTACCGCCGCATCAGCTGATCTGCCGGCCGCACTCCCCAGCTCTGCGGCGCAATCGTTCGCCGGACTCGCGATGGTAGGTGGCGAAGCCGAGGCCGTCGGCGAACTTTGCGACTGAAGTCGCAGTACGTAGTCCGTCGAGCGCCGCGCCCGGAGCGGGGAGGCCCCGGGCGCAGCGCTCAGCGGCCCCCTTAGCGGGCGGGTACCGGGATCGCCTCGTGCGAGCCGTCGAACACCGTCTCACTGGCTGGGGTCCGTCCGCTGTGCCACAGGCCGAGTCCAGTGAGCAGGAACATGACGACCGCGCCGACGAACGCCGCTACGGCCGCGATGCCGGCGATGGTGGCCATCGTGCCGAAGGCGTAGGCATTGAGCAGCAGCCCTCGCAGGGTCTGGCCCTTGAACATCTCGTTGACGGTCGCGGCGAGCTTGGTGTTGGTGGGGTCAGCCTGGGCCTGGGTGCTGAGCTGGGCGTAGGTCTGGCCGCCGCCGATGGTCTTGAGGTGGTTGGCGATGAAATGGTCGGCGTAGGTCTCGGCCTGGGCGCCGGTGGTCAGCTGCTGCCCGGCGTACGTGTTCATCGCCGAGAACTCGGGTGCCGCGATAGCGGGGCTGCCGGCGGCCGGGAAGAAGATCTGCTGCTGGGAGAGCTGGGTCTTCACCTCGTGGCTGACGAAGCTATGGGCCCAGGTGAGGAGCGAGCCGGCGACGATCAGGAGAACGGCGAGGCTGAGCCCGACCCAGCTGACGAGCCGATCAAGTGCTTTGCGCTGCATGGCTGGTCCTTTGTGTCGTGGTGTCGGAGACAGAATCCCGTCGTCCGCTAATACTGATCCTTGATGAGAACCACGCGCGGGGGACGGGTCGAAGGTCCCGTCCGCCGCGGTGCAAGGTCCTCAGTTGGCTGGTGTAGGGGTGAGCACGACCTTTAGGGCCCCGGTGGTCACGGCATCGCGGAAGACGTCGTAGGCGTGCGGGAACTCATCGAAAAGGAAGCGGTGGGTGACGAACCGTTTGGCGTCGAGATGGCCGGCCGTCAGGAGCTTGAGCAGGGTCGCGGTGGAGGAGGCGTCGACCAGGCCTGTGGTGATGGTGACGTCGCGGTCCCAGAGTCGTTCCAGGTGCAGTGTCGCCGGCTTGCCATGGACGCCGATGTTGGCGATCCGTCCGACCGGCCGCACCAGGTCGGCGGCCAACTCGAACGTCTCGGGGATGCCGACAGCTTCGATCGCAACGTCAGCGCCCAGTCCTGCGGTGAGCTCCCGGACGGCCGCGATCGGGTCCTGGGTCGAGTTGTTGACCACGACGTCGGCACCGAACTGCTTGGCCGCCTCCAGTCGAGAGGCGTTCATGTCGATCGCGATGATGAGGCTCGGGCTGAACAGACGCGCACCTGAGATCGCGGACAATCCAATCGGCCCAGCGCCCACCACCGCGACGACGTCACCCGGTCGAACCTGGCCATTGAGGACGCCGACCTCATACGCGGTCGGGAGGATGTCGGCGAGCATCAGCAGCTCCTCATCACTCACGCCGGCCGGCGCTGGATAGGTGGAGTTGTCCGCGAACGGCACGCGGACGAACTCGGCCTGAGTACCGTCGATCTCGTTGCCGAGAATCCAACCGCCGCCGCCCAAGCACTGCCCGTAGCGGCGCTGTCGGCAGAAGTCACATGAACCGCAAGCGCTGACACACGAGACCAGAACCCGATCTCCGACGCGGACGCGCCCCACGGCTGTCCCGACCTCGGTGACCACACCGACGGCTTCGTGGCCGATGATGCGGCCGTCGACCATTGCCGGCAGGTCGCCCTTGAGGATGTGCAGATCTGTGCCGCAGATCGTCGTCGCTTCCACCCGCACGATCGCGTCGGTGGCTGCCAATATCGTCGGCATAGGAACGTCGTCCCAGCCCGTCGCGCCGCGGCCGTGATACACGAGTGCCTTCATTGTCTTCTCCAAACGTCGGGGGGGGGGATGGGCTGTCTCCGCAGCCTGCGCGCCTCACGCTCGACACGGACAGAGCACAACGTCACGTTCGCTCGGGCAGTCCTCCCGAGCTTCCGGGTCCGGTGCACGTCGCCATCTGCTCAGTCAGCTGGGTCAGCGCCGGAGCAGTTCGATATGGGCGACCCTCGCGGGCGGCTCCACACGGGTACGCCCTAGACGCCGGCTGATATCGGGACGTTCGGCCCACCCGGACAGGGCCGTTGTCACCTGTAGGAGTTTGACGAAATGGCGAACGGTGAAGGAACTACCTTCGAAACGAGGTCACACGATGAGGGCAAGCGAGATCATGACCCGATGGGTCGCCACCGCGCGTCCGGACACCACGGTCGGACAGGCAGCCGCACTTCTCAGCAAGCACCGAGTGACGTCATTGCCAGTGTTGGACAGCGATGACCGCGTCATTGGGATCGTGAGTGAGGGCGACCTGATCCGCGACCGGATGCCGCACGATCCGCGAAGCCATCTGCGTCCCGAGCCGCACGATCAGAGCGATCCGGCGCGATTCGTCCGCGACGTCATGACCGACACCGTCGCGTGCATGTCGGAGACTGCCGACACGGCCGACCTTGCCGCTCTCATGCTGGACAACAACATCCGGGCCGTGCCCATCGTCGATGGTGCCCACCTCGTCGGCATCGTGAGCAGGCGAGACCTCCTTCGGACCCTGACCCGCAACGACGATGCCATTGAGGCCGAGGTAACGCAGCTACTTGCAGACGCGTTGGCGACGGCGCAGCCGAGCAGAGTCACGGTGCTCGACGGAGTCGTCACGATCCACGGTCACCATGCAGATACCCCCGACTGCGTCAACGCGATCCGGCTGGCACGCACTGTGCCTGGCGTCCTGCGGGTCCATTCCGCCCACGGCAGAGCGCGCTGACAGGCCACCACCAGGTCGGCTCGCTCGTTGCTAGGCCCGCCGGGTATCGGCGCCGTAGACGGCGGCTTGCGTCCGACGTTCCATACCCAGCTTGGCGAGCAGCCCCGAGACGTAGTTCTTCACGGTCTTTTCGGCGAGGAACAGGCGTTCGCCGATCTGACGATTCGTCAGCCCCTCCGTGATGAGCATTAGCACCTCGCGCTCGCGACCGGTGAGCGACGCCATTCTGACATCTTGCGGAGTTCCGTCGCGCAGCCGGGCGAGCAAGCGCTCGGTCACCGCCGGATCCATGAGCGATTTGCCTTCGGCGACCTGCCGGATGGCATCGACGAGACTCGTTCCCCGAATTTCCTTCAGGAGGTATCCGGCAGCACCTGCCATCACCGCGGCGAAGATCGCGTCGTTGTCGTCGTAGGAGGTGAGGATCAGGCATCGTAGGTCAGGCATCGACGACCGGATGTCGCGACATACGTCGATCCCACTCCCGTCGGGCAATCGAGCGTCGAGCACAGCGACGTGAGGACGTGCGGCCGGAATGCGTGCGATCGCTTCTGCGGCCGTGCCGGCCTCACCAACGAGGACTACGCCGTCCTCCGTTTCGAGCAGATCGGCGATTCCCCGACGCACGATCTCGTGATCGTCGAGCAGGAACACTCGGATGTCTTCGGTTCGTGAAGCGGTAGTCATCGCAGCGGGATGGTCCATCGAAGGTGTGTCCCTTTGTTGATTGGCGACTCTGATGTCGAGACCGGCTGTCTCAGGCTGAACGTGCCGTTGTGTTGTTCAGCGCGCTGACGAAGGTTCGCCAGCCCACTGCGGCGCTGGCTGTCCCCGATGCCGCAGCCGTCATCCACCACCTCGATAGTGACCTCAGCGGGACTCGCTGCGAGGGTGACGTCCACGTTGCTTGCGCGTGCGTGACGAGCAACATTGGTGAGTCCCTCACGCACGACAGCGATCACGTCATCGACGAGGACCTCAGGAATGATCGAATCGATCGGTCCATGCAACCGCAGGCGTGGCTCGAAGCCGAGCGTCGGAGCGACGTCGACAACGACGCTGAGCAAGCGGGTGCGCACATTCCCGATCTCTGGGCCGAGCGGTCCGCGCAGTTGAAAGATCGAGGTTCGGATTTGCTTGATCGTTTCATCGATCCCTGACACGACTCGATGCAATCGCGCCCCGCGAGCGTCATCATCGGCGAGCCCCTTCGCGACGCTCTGGACGGTGAGTCCGCTGGCGAATAGTTGCTGGATGACGTGGTCGTGAAGGTCGCGGGCGATCCGGTCCCGGTCCTCCAGGAGCACCATGCGCTGCTGGTCGGCACGGGCGTCGGAGAGTTCGAGCGCGATCGCCGCATGGTTGGCGAAAGTCGTGGCCAGGTTGAGGTCGGCCTCGTCAAAGCGCTGCCTGCCTCGGAGTCGGCCGACGACCAGCGCCCCGCGAACCCCGCGGGTGGCGAGCAGTGGCAACACCATCACCGGTCCGACCGGCATGACCTTGGACAGATGCACCTCGAAGCTCGCGTCTTCGACGACATCGCCGACGAGGACGGGCCGGCCGCTCGCGAACGCGATGCCGGCCAGCGTGTCATCGATCGGATAGCTGAATCCGATCAGTTCCTCCGAGCCTTCCCCTGAGGCGACCTCGACCATCAGGCGTTGTCGGTCTGCGGTGCGCAGGACGACGGTCACGATGTCGGCATCAGAGACCTGGCGGACCTGCTCGGCGATGAGGCGAAGTGGCTCCTCCCCTTGAGCTGAGAGTAGGTGCCGGGTGATCTGCATCGACGCCTGCAACCATCTCTGTCGACGCTCGGCCTGGTGGAACAGTCGAGCGTTCTCGATCGCAACCCCGGCCGTCGCCGCGAGCGCGATCATGAGTTCCTCGTCGTCCTCGGTGAACGCGCCACGCTCGGCCTCAGCGAGATAGAGATTGCCGAACACCTCATCACGTACCCGTATCGGCACACCGAGGAACGCGGCCATCGGCGGGTGGTGCGGGGGAAATCCGATGGAACGGACGTCGTCGGACATGGCTCGGAGCCGAATTGGGTGGGGGTCGTCGATCAGCGCACCGAGCAGCCCCTTGCCCGACGGCAGTGGCCCGATGAGGGCGGCCGTCTGCGGGTCGACTCCGACATGGACGAACTCCTGCAGACCACCCTCGGGGGACAGCACCCCGATGGCTCCGTATCTGGCCCCGGCGAGCTGGCAGGCGGCCTCGACGATGTGCCGGAGCACGACCGGCAGCGCCACATCTCCTACGATCATTTTGTTCGCGGCGAGCAAACCGCGCAGTCGGCCCTGGGTCGACATGACGTCCTGTGCGCGGCTCACCAGCTGCGACAGCAGCTGGTCGAGCTCGAGCCTCGGTTCGTTCGGAAACTCGAGAGCAGCCAGTTCTCGCTTGCGCTCGTCGACGATCGGCTCCTCTGAGGCCATCCACACCACCGTACGGCCAAACGCCGGTCGTGTCTCAACCGTCGTCGGTGAGGACATCGACCAGCCGTCGCCGCCGAGTCTCGGGCGTACCGGGCGCCAGCCCGATGCGAAGCAGGACATGGGGGTGCATGGCCAGCTGGACGTCGCGGCGCAGCTCGGCATTGGTGCGGGCAACCTCAATCATCTGGGTCAAGGGACTGGCCGCGTAGCCACGGCGGGTGATCTCCAGCCACATGCGCTCCAACGCCTCTCCGGTACGCAACCACGCATCGCGGCTGTCCGCCAGTGCTCCGACGAGCAGCAGGGTTTGATTTCGGCTTGAGCGCGTACGGGTGGGCAGCCACCCCATGCCACGCGTATCGAAGTCCCGAATGGGCACCTCGTCCCCCGCGCCGGCGTCAACATGCGGCACGGCGAACGCGGGAACCCCGTCGACGCAGCGCGGGTCATCGCTCGTCCACGCCCGCAACTCGGCTCGGTAGGCGGGGTCGGTGAGCTCCAGTTCATCGGCCAACTGACTCAAGCGAGCGATCGTCACGCGGTCCTGCGGGCGCACGATGGCCATCGCCTGCGCGCCTTCGATCCGCGCTGCGGACACGATGGCTCGGACGATCTCGTCCGGTACTTCCTCGTCCACGAACTCGCGGCGATTCGTTCGACGTTCGTGGATCGAGTCATCGAGGGCAGCCACCGCGGCGTCGACCGGGTGGCCTGCTTCCGCGACGCCGATCCGTGCCACCAGATCAGGCAGTTTCGGGTCAGGAAACCGTTCCACCAGGGCGTGATAGCCCGCCCGAGCCAACGCGGAGCGTGCATTGAACAGCGCACATCCACAGCTGATCAGCAGCTGGCGGCATCGTGGATCGAGAACCCGCAACTGCCGACTCCGATCGGCATGCAGCTCGAGCGAATCCGACGTCAGCGACAGTCTCCAGGGCTGGGTGTTGTGGATCGACGGAGCTCGCGTCGCGCGCACTGCGGCCCGGCGCAGGGCCTTGGTCACATTCGCGTCGCCGCCGCTCACCGTCGGTGTCGGCGGGTGGAGTACTCGCCCGGTAGTCATAGTCATCGTCCGGGCACGCGCTCATCGAGCACGTCGCCGACCCGTCGACGCATGCTCGCCGCAGTGACAGGCGCCTTGCCGACCCGCAGTACGACGTGTGGATACATCCCGAGTCGAAGCTCTTCTCGCAGCTGAGCTCGAATGCCGGGCTCCTCGATCACCTGGGTGAACAGACTCGCGACAAAGCCGGCTCGCGTGATCTCTAGCCACACCCGTTCGAGCGCCTCGCCCGCTCGCACCCACGACGCCCGTTCGTCGAGCTCGGTACCGAGCACCAGCAGACATTGCCTCGTCGTTGATCGGGTGTCCGCCGGCAATTGGCCGGTGCCGCGCGTATCGAAGTCTCGAATCGGCACCTCGTCAACGGCACTGCCATCGACGTGTGGTACCACCGCGGCACGAACACCATCGCGGCGCTGCCTGTCATCAGTCGTCCAAGCCCGGAGCTCGCCTCGGTAGGCGGCGCTGGTGAGCTGCTGCGCGTCGGCGCGCTGAGACAGTCTCGCCAGCGCCTGCCGGTCCTCCGCCCTCACCACCGGGATCAACATTGCGCCCTCGGCCTCTGCCGCGCCGATCAGGCTCGCGATGAGTTCGTCGGGCACCACGTCGTCAGCGAATCGGCGTCGGTTCGTCTGCCGCCGCTGAATTTCTCCGCCCAATGCAGCCAATTCGTCGTCGACCACCGCCGAGCTCGATAACTCGATTCTCGCGACCAGCCCGCCGTCGTCCGGTTCGGGCGATCTCACGATCGTTGCAGCGCGACCTGAGGCGGCCAGGGCCGCTCGGGCATTGAACAAGGCGCAGCCGGCGCTCAAGAGCATCTGTCGGCCCGTACGATCGAGCACCTTGAGGCGGCGAGTGGAGTCTGTGTATAGCTCAAGGCTGTCGCGTCCGAGCATGAACCGCCACGGTTGGGTGTTGTGTATCGACGGCGCGAGTACCGCTTCGGCCACCACGGCGTGCAGGGCCTCGCGTTGCGAGACGTCAGTTGTTGTCATGCATTTAGTGGACACCCCCAGGCCCGCGGGCAGCAGAGGCATACGTCCTGCCAACGCATAGATGTTCGGTGTCGATCAGTAGAGAGGCG
>JALYIS010000053.1 GCA_030775705.1 Actinomycetota bacterium | reverse complement strand
CTGCTGGATCGTCGGCGCCGCGTAGGTGCCGTGGATCGTGTAGTTGGGCACCCACAAACCTGATGGCGAGCCGACGCCGCCGTACTTGAGGTGGGCAGCCAGATCGGTGCAACCCGCGAAGTACGGGCATCGGATATCGCCGACGGGTGAATGGTCGCCGGGTGGCCGAAGATGATCTTTCTCAGTCCGCAGCTAGTCCGCAAAATATCCGAGACAGGCTGGTTGCAACCGTCGCCACCAAACGCATCTAGCCCAGCAAAAACGGGGATTTCCGCGCAACGCGGAGCAGCCTCAAGGGGCCGTCTAAGTTCCGCTTCAACGTGTGAGTGAATCCAAGAGCTCGCTCAGCCGACCACGCTGGAGTCGGCGATCTTGAGAATTCCGCCCTCGCGAACGAGTTGGAACGACCTCGTCTCGGTCGACACGTTTCCGTTGGTCGACGTATACCGCAAGTCGGCCAGAACCTGGCCGCCTTGCGTGCGTTCGTTGCCGACCTGGATCGACCGGAAAGTACTCCAGAAGCTGTCGTAGTTGCTGCGACCGCCCGTCTGGTTCTGATAACCCGCCGTCAATCGGTTCCACGCCGCATCAGTATTGCCTGGCAGCAGGACGTAGTAGGCGTCGACGGCCTGGATCTGCTCGCTGGAGCCCGGGCTGCCCACGCTGCCGGCGCTCGCGATGCCGTTGGTTCTTGTTGCGACCGGCGACGCGGAGGTCTGCGGAGCGCTGGAGGCGACTTGCGGCTGACCGCCTGCTTGGGTCGCCGGGTGTGAGGAGGGATGCAAGACGGTCGGGCTGGTGCGCGCGGTAGCCTGGCTGCCCGACCCGCCGCCGAGCTGGCTGGCAAGCAGAATCCCGCCGCCGGCAAGTAGCAGCAACACCAGCAGCGCGATCGCGGTGTTTCGTCCGGCGCGCTTCGGCCGCGCCCGCACCGGCGGGAAGTTCGCCGTGGTCAACGGCGGCGGTGCGACTGGCGGGGGAGTATCCATGCGCTGGGTCGGGGCGCTGGCGGCCGGATCGGTGGCGGTCGCATGCACCTCGGCGAGCGCCCGGGCGGCCTGCGCCATGGAGGGGCGGTTCGCGGGGTTCGCGGCCAGCATGTCCGTGAGGACGGGGGTGAGCTGGCGACTGCGCTGCGGGGGGTCCACCTGCCCGGAAGCCGCCCGGTGGAGCACCGCCATCGGGTTCTCGCCTGGTCCGAATGGGGGCCTGCCTTCACTCGCGGCATACAGCGTTGCGCCCAACGAGAAGACGTCCGATGCGAAGCCCGACTCGCCTCCGCGGGCAACCTCGGGCGCCAAGAAGGCGGGCGTCCCGGTGACCATGCCAGTGGAGGTGAGGCTGACGTCACCCAGCGCGTGCGAGATGCCGAAGTCGGTGAGCTTTGCCGAGCCCGCGGAGTCGATGAGGACGTTGCCCGGCTTTACGTCGCGATGGACGATGCCGACCTCGTGCGCCGCGGCAAGGGCGGCGGCCACCTCGCTGCCGATCCGGGCAACCTCGGCGACGCCCAACGTGCCGCGTTCGTTAAGCACGTTCTGCAAGCTCTTCGAAGGCAGGTATTGCATGATCAGGCACGGCATGCCGTCGTGGTCGATCACGTCATACACCGGCACCGCATGGGCATGGTGCAGCCGGGCCGTGATGCGCGCCTCACGCATTGCCCGGTTACTCGCGAGGTGTGCGTCGGCGGCACTCAAGGCTGGCTGCGGATGCAGTTGCTTGAGTGCGACGCGTCGGTGCAGGCGCTCGTCCCACGCCTCCCAGACGCTGCCCATACCGCCGGCCGCGATCTGCTCGACGAGACGGTAGCGGCCGCCGATGAGCTCTTCGGGGCCTGACACAGGCAGGTTCCTTTCGACGTGGCCGTGCGGAGTCAATCAGTTCCTACCCAACATCCCTACTCCCGACGCCGTGCGAGGCGGGCGAGGTAGTCAGATTTGTACATCACGGTGCCGCAGGTCGTAGCTGCGTGCTCGCCATGCCCCTAGGCGACTGCACGATGACGGTCGACTCTAAGAAGAGCCAACTGACAGCGTCATCTCGAAGAACGCCCACCTGCTCAGTTCGAGCTGGGGCATCAGGTCCCACGGGAATTCGTCCTGGTCGCGATCGAGACCCGATCCGCAGCGGGATCCGTTGCACTCATCGCACGGCTACGGTCACATCGACGCACAAGCGAGACAGCTGGTCAGGGCGTCGCCAGCCAGAGCCAGACATGAATAGAAAGGCCGCCGACATGGTCAGCCTCAGTATCGATCAGACGACAGCGGTGCCGCCGTTCGAGCAGGTGCGGGGACAGCTGGCTGCCCAGATCACGCACCACACGCTGGTGGCGGGTACCCGGCTGCCCACGGTGCGGCAACTCGCGGCTGACCTGGGGTTGGCCGCGAACACCGTCGCCCGTGCCTATCGCGAGCTCGAAATGGCGGGCCTGGTCACCACCCGTGGCCGAGGCGGCACGGTGGTCACCGCGATGTCCGACGCCGGGCGCGCACGCCTGCAAGCTGGCGCGCAGGCCTATGCAGCCGCGAGCCGCGAACTCGGAATCAGCGCCGACGAGGCCGTCGATCTGATCCGCGCTGCCCTGGCCTGACTGGTCAGCAACGCAGCGCCGTAATGGCAACGCACGACCCGGCATGCACAGACGACAGGCCCGGGCTGTGTGCCGTACCGCCCGTGCCGTGCGCGGTGGTGGCCGGCGCGGGCGCGGTGGTGGTCGTCGGTGTGATCGGTGCGAGATGGCGGCGGTCCGCGTTGCGCAGGCCGACCCCGAGCGCCGCCAAGACGGCCAGGATCACGGCCGCGGC
>JALYIS010000052.1 GCA_030775705.1 Actinomycetota bacterium | reverse complement strand
CGGCAGGGCTGCGGCTGAACTGGCGCCGCCGCCGGCTGCGCGCCGGACGGCGCGGAAACCCAGATGCGCTGTGGGATGAGCTCATCGCCACCGCCACCGATCTAGGTTACGTGTGGTCAAATGCGCGCACCCCTCGACAAGTCGCCAATTGGCTAGGCGTCGACATCGGGCAGAAGTCGGCCGGCGCCATGGCGGCGCTCGCCGATGCGGTCGAGCAGTCTCGCTACGCCCCCGAGGGTGCGGGCCTAGACATCGATCTGGTTCCCGCTCTGCACCGGGTGGAGGCCGAACTTCGACTGCGCAGAAGCAACGCGACGCGGTTCAGGTCGCGCTTACTCCCACGTTCGGTGACTCGTCGTTCGCGCTCGACGCGCCGGCACTAACTCTCGTCGAAGCGACGACGCAGACGTGCCTCCATCCGCGTCCGCAAACCGGTCTGCCGGTTCGATCGGCCCGGCTCGGGGCGAACGTCAACGCCGGTGGCGGACTTGTTGCGCAACGTGTGGACCCCCCAGCCGCAGGAGCCTACGACGAGCACGAATCCCACCACGCTCAACGCGATAATCGTTGTGATGAGGCCGACGAGGACGAGTGTCAGTCCAGCGATGACGCCGAGGAGACACAACACGACCGATTGTCGGACCCGTGAACGCGAGCGGGCGGATCGGACGGCCGAGGCAAACTTCGGGTCCTCCGCATACAGGGCCTGCTCGATCTGGTCGAGCAATTTCTGCTCGTGTTCGGAGAGCGGCACGGTGCCCTCCTTCTCGCCCTGCCTCCGCGGAGGCAATCTGTCTGACCTGTTGTCGATCGACATTCCCCGCTGGGTCGCCCCAGCGAATTCGGTGTCGTCTGTCTCGAGCATACGAGGCGATTCGCCGTACCGAAAGTTAATCGAGTGCTAACTCTTGCGCGCACCGTCCGATCTGGGCTCTGGAGTCGACTTCCGCTCCACTTCGGCGGGCCCTCGGACCAGGGTCGCGTACCGGACAGCGTCCGCTCCGAACCTCGCGCGAGCGGCGTCTATCGCGCGTTCCGCGCCGGCTCGGTCGGTTGCGCGAGCCTCATTGACCGGCGCGCCGTGGCGCTGCACGCCCTGGTTTCCTGGAACCAGGGCGTCCGGCGGCGGTAGCGGCAGCACGTCCAGGGTGAGCTGTTGTGCGGCGTCACGCGCTACGCGCAGATTTTCCGCCTTGACCCCGACGAGCCGGATGCGGGGCCGGTCCAGGTCGAGGCCTCGATAGAGCTCGATCGCAGTGGCATAGATCGTGGGGGTCGAGTCCGTCCCCACGGGCAGCGTCCGGACACGCGTGATGGTGGTGAAATCTGCAAACCTGATCTTGATCCCGACGGTGCGGGCCACCCAACCCCGGTCACGAACCCGGCGTCCTACCTCCTCGCTGAGCCGGAGCAGTTCCCGCTTTACCTCGTCCTCCTCGACCAGGTCGGTATCTAGTGTGTGGTCGGAACTGATCGACTTCTCGACGTCGTGGGGCTGCACATTTCGGTCATCGCGACCGTTCGCCAGCGCATGCAGGTGGTTGGCGACCGCCGTGCCGACCGCGCGCTGCAGCGTGTCCAGCGGCGTGTGAGCCAGGTCTGCGACCGTCTGGACGCCCAAGCGATGCAGCGGCTGTGCAGTCCGCGCACCGACCCCCCAGAGGACTGTTACGGGCAACGGATGAAGGAAATCGAGCACTGCGGACACCGGCACGACGAGGATTCCGTCCGGCTTGCACCTGGCTGAGGCGAGCTTTGCTACGAACTTGGTGGAGGCGACCCCCACCGAACAGGTCAACCCGAGCTCGGTCCTCACCCGTCGTCTGATCGCCTGCGCTATGACCGTCGGTCGGCCGTAAAGGCGCACGGCATGAGACACGTCGAGGAACGCCTCGTCCAAGGACAGCGGCTCGACCAGCGGAGTCACGTCGCGCAGAATTGCCATGACCTGTCCCGAAGCGGCGGCGTACCTCTCACGGTCGGGAGGGATGACGACAAGGCGTGGGCACAGTCGCCGCGCCTGCCCGATCGGCATCGCACTTCGGACTCCGAACCGACGGGCCGCATAGGACGCCGCCGCGACAACCCCGCGGGTGCCACCCCCGACTACCACGGGCAGATCGAGCAGCTCAGGGCGCCGCTGGATCTCGACGCTGGCGAAGAAGGCGTCCATGTCGACGTGGAGGAATCGGCAACCCGCGTCATCGCCGTCGAACTCACCCGAGGAGCGCGGTATGTCTGCACTTCTGCCCATTGCGACTACTTCGGGCGGCGAGCCAGAGTGTGCACTCGGCTGGCGATGTCGACGAAGGGGACCCGTGCCGCCCCGTGCACCTCCAGCGCGACAAGTGCCTCAGCCGCGCCCGGCGCCTCCAGCGCCGAGCCGGGAACCAACTCGGTGAACACCCCAACCCCCTGCGTCTGCTCGACGATCAGCCCTGCCTGGAGACACAGCTGTCTGACGACCTCAGGTCCGGCTGGGTGGGCGGAGGAGCTGTCCAGCTCATGCAGTTCATCCAGCGCCTCGACCAGCTCGCCCGCCAACGCCCGTGCGAGCACGCTCGCCACTGGATTGTTCACGAGAACGCTGAGCAAACCGCCAGGCCGGACTGTCGCGACGACCTCGGCGAAGGTGGCTTGGACGTCGTCCACATCTTCGAGGGTGCCGTGGACCAGCACGAGATCGAAGGACTCGGCCGCCACAACCTCGCGAAGCGCCTCGATATCACCCTGGACCGGCGTGACGCGGTCGGCGACGCCAGCCTCGACCGACCGCCGGTGCAGCGTTGCGAGGGCGTCGACGCTGATGTCGAGCACCGTCACGGTCGCGCCGACCTGCGCGAGCGGGACCGCCAGGCTGCCGGTGCCGCCACCACAGTCCAGAACGCTCGGTGCACTCGAGCCATCGGTCACCGAATCAAGGGACTGCGTCAACACCTGCCAAACGAGGCGCTGGCGAGCAGGCACCACGGCCTCACTCGGGCTCTTGGTGTACACAGACGCACCCTAAACCCAGGCGGCGACGACGACTTCGCGTCGGACGGAGCCTCAGCTGGCCAGCGCCGCCGGGAGAAGACCGAGTGAGGCCTCGACGAGCTGGAGAAATTCCGCCGCGGCACGGAGCTGATCATCAGCGTCCCGCTCGTGGACGGCGCTCACAGCACCCGCTTCCACGGCGGCCCGCAACGGTGCGGCGGCGGCGAAGTACGCAGCCCACTCGCCGAGTTCGGGAGCCACCGAAGTGACCAGCACCCATGCGCTGACGATCCGCCGCCGGGATCCGGTAGGTCGCCCGCGCTCCGCGAACACCGCCGCCGCAGTGCGCAGCGCAGCCACATGAGCTAGCCGAAAGCGCTCAGCCGCCGACTCCGCCACGGCTGCCTCGTCGAGGACTGCGCGCGCGCGAATAAGCAGCGCACAAGCAGAGCCGGGCACCGGCGCTGAGGCCTGCCCACGAGCCAAGCAACCAATCGCCATGTAGCCGCTCCTTCCGATTAGTCCCCGTACAGTCGGTCTGGTAATTAATCGAACACCTGTTCACGGTATCAAAG
>JALYIS010000051.1 GCA_030775705.1 Actinomycetota bacterium | reverse complement strand
GGTCGAACGGGACGTTGCGCTTCGTGGCGTAGTCACGGTCAGCAAGACCACCTCAGTGTCGAAATGCAGGTCACTCATCTACGTCTTCGTCGGCGAGCGCCTGGCGGTTCATCATGTGAACGTGTTTCCCCGGTGCAAATGTTCCCAAAACACGGGCATTGCACAGGATTCCTCAGGCGTGGCACAGTGCCGCGGGACAGATGCGTGTTCAGACGTCGACCGGTCGTGGATATGACGGGTAGCGGCCACGCAAGCTTTCGGCCGGCCTTGGTGCGACCATGGTGGGATGCGCCGTCATTCGAGCGAACAGCCGGTCCTGATAACCACGGCGCACGAGTCCCACGACGGCGAGTTCGAGCGACGCAAGCGTCGCTACGCGGCGATGATGGCCTTACGTGCGGCCTGCGTAATCGGGGCTGCGGCCACGTATCGAGTGTCGATCATCGTGTCACTGGTGTTCGTCGTCGGCGGCCTCGTGTTGCCGTGGTGCGCCGTGCTGATCGCCAACGATGGGCCGCCGCGCAAGCGGACCCCGCAGACCGGGTTCGCGGGCGATCGGGCGGAGCGGGCACTGCCGGCCGGCGACGACGACAGGGTCGTCGACGGCTGAACTCCGCCCTCTCGGCCACGAGCGGTGTTCCGGCATCAGTGGCACAATCGCGACTGTGAGCAGTACGCAGACCCTAATCGAGCCATCTACGTCCGACGTCGAGACCGGTAGTGAGGTCTTCCACTACGTCCGGAAGGCGAAGATCGCTGAGAGCGCGGTGATGGGAACGCTGGTCGAGGCGCTCTGCGGAGAGGTCTTTCCCGTCACCAAGACCCCCAAACCAGGCTCGCCGGTATGTTCACGCTGCAAGGAGATCTACGACCAGGTGCTCTCGGACTGAGGTCGGTCACGGTCCGACTTTGGCTGCTCCGGGGCTGACCCGTTCTCCGTCGGCTCGGCGCCAGCGCTTGGCGCGCAGCACCCGCGGTGGCTTGGCCACCGTGGGCGCGAGCTGTTCGATGGCCGCATTGAACTCCGCGCCGTAGAGGACCCCAAGCGCGAGGATGAAGAAGAACAGCAGGGCGGCGATTGGCGCCGCGAGCGTCCCGTAGGCGTGGTTGTGGTCAAGGATGTAACGGACGTAGGCGCGTAGCGTGGCCGAGCCGCCGAGGAAGATTGCAATCGCGATAATCGCCCCAGGCAGGCCGCGATGCCACGGCAGGCGGCGCGGCGGAGCCAGGTGGTACAGGGTCGCCAGGCCGAGCAGGAGAAGCAGAACTAGCACTGGGTAGTACAGGTCGCCGATGACCTGGCGCGCAGTGTGCCGCAGGCTGACGGGGAAGGACCTGGTCAGCAGATCAGGCCCCAGCACGAGCAACGGAAGCACGATGACCCCCAGCAACACCGAACCGAGGAACAGGCCGAGCGCAAGCAGCCTGCTTCGCACGGGGCCACGCAGATCGCGCATGTCGTAGGCGATGGTGATGGTGTTCACGAACGTCGCAGTGGCCGACGACCCAGCCCACAGGGCGATCGCGAAGCCGATGCTGATCACGTCCGCCCGACCGTCGAAGAGCACCTCGTGCAGCATCGGATGGATAACGTCGTGCACGACTTGGGTGCTGAACGCTCGGCTGAGCGTTCGCTCCACCTGGTGTTCCGTACGGGAGGGCGTCCCGGCACCGAACCAGCGCGATACGTAGCCCAGGGTTGCCACCAGGGCTATGAGCAGCGAAGGCAGGCTCAGTAGCTGCCAGAACGCTGCTTCGGCAGACAGGCCCAGCACGCGGTCTTGCCATGCGCTCACGGCGGCACGGCGCAGTAGCCTCGGCACCTGTCGGATCCCGCTGACAACTCGCCGGCCCCATGTCACACGCCACAGTGTGCCGGTCTCGGCCCTCGCCCCGATCGCGCGCCGCTTCCCGCGTGTCGGCCCGAAGCCCCGCACGGCATCGCCAGCGGCGGCAGTAGGGTGGCCGTTCAGATGCCCTGCGCCCGCTCGTTGCGGGGCATCTCGTACGACAGTCAGTCAGCGAAGGGAGCGGCGTGGCCCAGGCGCACCAGCCTTCGGGCCCATCCCGCCCGCGATTGCGGGCCTGGCAGGTGGCCGCGGTGTCTGCCTACGAGGCCGAGAACCCGCGTCGGGATTTCCTCGTGACCGCGACGCCGGGCGCCGGAAAGACCACCTTCGCGCTTACCCTCGCTCGGCGCCTTCTCGCCAGGCGAGCGATCGACCGCGTGATCGTGGTGTGCCCGACCGATCACCTGCGCACCCAATGGGCCGATGCGGCCCACCGGGCCGGCGTCCCCCTGGACGCAGCACTCTCCAACGCCGTCGGGCCGGTCCGACCGGATCTGCGCGGCTATGTCACCACCTACGCCCAGGTCGCAGCTAAGCCAGCGCTGCACGCGGCCCGCGCGGGGGCCAAACGTAGCCTCGTCGTCCTCGACGAGGTGCACCACGCCGGGGACGGCCTGTCCTGGGGTGAGGCCGTCGCGACCGCGTTCGAACAGGCGTCGCGGCGTCTGTGCCTGACTGGCACGCCATTTCGGACCACTCCGGACGAGCGGATTCCCTTCGTCCACTACGAGTCCGACGGTGAGGGCGGCTGGTGCAGCACGGCAGATTTCACCTACGGCTATCGCGAAGCGCTGGCCGACGGCGTGGTCCGTCCTGTGGTATTTGCCGCCTATACCGGCACCTCGCGATGGCGAAACAGCGCGGGCGAGGTAACCGCCGCATCCCTGTCCGAGGCGTCGACGAAGCGCACCGAGGCGACGGCCTGGCGCACGGCGCTGAACCCGAAGGGTCGTTGGGTGCCGCACGTCATTGCGGCGATGGACGAACGCATCACCCACCTGCGCTCCAACGGGATGCCGGACGCAGCCGGGTTGGTACTGGCCAGCGACCAGGAGGATGCGCGTGCCTACGCGGTCATCGTCGAGCAGGTGACCGGCTATCCGCCGACGGTCATCCTCTCCGACGACCCAAGAGCGAGCCAGCGGATCACGTCCTTCGCCGCTGGGACTGAGCGGATCGCCGTGTGCGTGCGCATGGTCACTGAGGGCGTCGACATTCCGCGTGCCGCCTGTCTGGCGTGGATGACCTCATACCGCACGCCCCTGTTCTTCGCCCAGGGTGTCGGCCGCGTGGTGCGCGCGCGGGGAAGGCACGAGTCAGCCACGGTGTTCCTGCCCGCGGTCCGGCCGTTGCTCACGATGGCCGCGGCGCTCGAGGACGAGCGCAACCACGTCATCCCAGCACCCGCAGCGGGGGAGGAGACGCTCGACATCGAGCGCGAGGACACTGGCTTTGCCGACGGCGAGACCTACGAACTCGTCGACGCCGAGGCCGAATTCGCGCATGTACTGCACGCCGGCCGGGCGGTGTTGGCAGACCAGAGCGAGCGCGAGGTCACCGCCGAGGACGAAGAATTTCTCGGGCTGCCCGGCATATTGTCACCCGAGCAGATCGCCGCGCTCCTGCTGCGCCGTGACTCCGCCGCCCGCCGGAAGGCAGACACGTCGGCCCACGCCCCGGTATCCGGAGAGGGCGCAGCATGGCGAGCCGGTGGCGAACTTCGCCGCGAGGTCAACCGGATGGTCGCGATCGTCGCCGCCCGTCATGGGACACCCCACGGGCAGATCCATTCTCAGCTGCGCCGGGTGGTTCCGGGCCCGCCGTCAGCCGCGGCGAGCGTGGAGGTCTTGGAGCGGCGCCGAGACCACCTGATGCGGCTGCTGGGCGCGTAAGCGTCATGAGGTGGCGCATTTCACGTCTTTGCGTGTGACGGAATCTTCTCGGGTCTCCCAGTCGTTAGGTTGATACACCGGGAACAGATCCGAGATCGGGAACCGGCGCGAACGGCAGTAGTAAGGGCT
>JALYIS010000050.1 GCA_030775705.1 Actinomycetota bacterium | reverse complement strand
TGCCTGAGCTCCCGGCACGGGGGCCCGGCGCCGAAATGATCGGACGCACAACCGCGCTGCTGGTCGACCTGCCCACCGAGATCGCCCCTTCCGGCTGGCAGCTGGCCTCGCGTCCGGGTCGGGATCTGCGCCGCGCGCACGACTTGTTCGCCCGCGACCTCGACGCATTGGAGCAGGTGGCCGACGGTTACCGCGGACCGTTGAAGGTTCAGGTCGCCGGACCCTGGACCCTCGCCAGCGGACTCGAGCTCGCCTCGGGGCACAAGGTCGTCAGCGACCACGGCGCGACTCGCGACCTGGCGCAGTCACTGGCCGAGGGCCTCGCCGTTCACCTACAGGACCTGGCGCGGCGGGTGCCCGGCGCCCGCCTCGTCGTCCAGGTCGACGAGCCCGGACTGAACGCGGTGCTGTTCGGGCGCGTCCCGACCCCATCCGGATATGGGACGGTCCGATCGGTCGACCGCCTCATGGCGGAGCAGACCCTGCGGCTCGTGCTCGATGTCGTGCCGGCGGGCGGGCGCGTCGTGCACTCCTGTGAGCGAGACGTGCCCATCTCGTTGTTTCGCGCCGCCGGCGCTGACGCGATCTCGCTGGACGCGTCATTGCTGCGCGGCTCGTTCCACGATGCGCTGGCTGAGGCCATCGAAGCCGGGGTCTCGGTGTGGCTGGGCGTCGTGCCCTCGACCGATAGCGCCCTCGACCTGCGCACCCCCCGCGAAGCGATCACGCGACTGTGGCGCACGCTCGGATTTCCCGCTGAGCGCCTGGCCGCGTCCGTGGTACCGACCCCGACCTGCGGGCTGGCCGGTGCGTCACCGGACTACATCCGCCGCGCGCTCACCCTGCTCCGTGAGCTCGGCGCCGACCTGCTGGTGGACCGTGAATAGCGGCGCGCCAAGGATGTCCGGCGGCACCCCAACGGCTCAGCGGACAGCAAAAACGATCAGCGACCCAGCCCCGGCGAGCAGGCAGTAGGCACCGAACGGGCGGAGCGAACGGTTGGCGAAGTACCTGGTGAGAAAGCGAACCGACAGGTACGCCCCGATCCCCGACAATGCCGAGCCGAGCACCACCTGCCCGCGGATGCCGTTGCCCAAGGGGCCGGCGAGGTCGCCCAGCTTGAGTGCGCCGGCGGCCAGGATCACCGGGGTGGCAAGCAGGAACGAGAAGCGGGCCGCATCCTCGCGCGACAGTCCGCGCGCCATGCCGGCGACCATGGCAATGCCCGATCGGGAGATGCCCGGCGCGAGCGCGAGGACCTGTGCGGTGCCGATCAGCAGCGCTTGTCCGGTCGACTGGTGAGCCAGTCGCTCGTCGGACTCGGGGCCGGTGAGTCGTTCGTCGACGTACGTGCTGTCCAAAGTGGGATCGCGACGGCGCAGCCGCTCGGCGAGCAGTAGCACCAAGCCATTGATCATCAGGAAGACGGCGGTGGGGGAGGGCTTGGCGAGGGTGGTCCGGAACCAATGCTCGGCCAGGAACCCGACCAGGCCGACCGGGATCGTGGCCAGGATCAGCAGCCACGCCAGCCGCTGATCCGAGGTCGCGACCTCACGGCGGGCGATGCTGGTGGCCAGGCCGGTGATGATGCGCACCCAGTCGCGCCAGAAGTAGATGAGCAGCGCGATCGCGGTCGCCACGTGCAGGCCCACGATGAAGGCGAGGTACGGCGACTCGGGCGCGCTCACGTTCAGGTCACGCGACCACGAACCGCCGATCACCGCCGGTAGCAGCACGCTGTGGCCGAGGCTGGACACCGGGAACAGTTCGGCGACGCCCTGCATTGCGCCGATGACGCTGGCCTCGAGCCAGCTCAGGTGATGAAGCATGGCGGGAGTCTTGCAGACCGCCCGCGAAGTCCGCCTTTGTGTCTCATGTTCTCGATAGGTTTGTCGGGTGACTGCAGTGACGCCCGCGTCCCTGGACGCCCGTGACGAGCACGCGCGCCTGGCGCAGGACCTCGACGACCACGCCTACCGGTACTACGTGCGCGATGAGCCGACCGTCTCCGACGCCGAGTACGACGCGCAGATGCGCCGGCTACAGGAGCTGGAGACCACCTTCCCCGAGCTGCGGACTCCGTCGTCACCCACCCAGCGCGTCGCTGGAACGTACTCGACCCTGTTCACCGCGGTGCACCATCTGGAGCGGATGCTCAGCCTGGACAACGCGTTCTCTCCCGAGGAGATGGCTGCCTGGGCCCAGCGGGTCGAGCGCGATACCGGTACCTCGCCCGCCTACCTCTGCGAGCTCAAGGTCGACGGCCTGGCGATCAACCTCCTCTATGAGAACGGGCGACTGGTCCGCGGTGCGACGCGCGGGGATGGGCGCACCGGCGAGGACGTGACGCCCAACGTCCGCACGATCGGCAACGTCCCCGACGAGCTCCAGGGTGCGGAGATCCCGCCGGTCCTCGAGGTTCGGGGTGAGGTTTACTTCCCGGTTGAGCGGTTCGCCGAGCTGAACGCGTCGCTGGTGGCCGCCGGCAAGGCCCCCTACGCGAATCCGCGCAACACGGCGGCGGGCTCGTTGCGGCAGAAGGACCCGCGGGTGACCGCCTTCCGCGGCCTGAAGATGGTCGTGCATGGCGTAGGACGGGTCGAAGGTGGGCCTGCGGTACGCACGCAGTCCGAGTGGTACGGGGTGCTGCAGGGCTGGGGGCTGCCGACATCGGCGATGGCGCAGGTCACCAGTGATCTGGGGCAGGTGCAGGACTTCATCGCGCACTTCGGCAGCCACCGGCATGCGGTCGAACACGAGATCGACGGCGTGGTCGTGAAGGTGGACGAGCTGGCACTCCAGCGTCGGCTGGGCTCGACGAGCCGTGCGCCACGATGGGCGATCGCGTACAAGTACCCCCCCGAGGAGGTGAACACCAAGCTCCTCGACATCCAGGTCAACGTGGGCCGCACCGGCCGGGTCACCCCGTTCGGTGTCATGGCGCCAGTGCTGGTCGCCGGGTCGACTGTCGAGATGGCGACCTTGCACAACGCCTACGAGGTCGTGCGCAAGGGCGTGCTGATCGGTGACACCGTGGTCCTGCGGAAGGCGGGCGACGTGATCCCGGAGATCGTCGGGCCGGTGGTCGCGCTGCGCGACGGCACCGAGCGGGAGTTCGACATGCCGACGCACTGTCCGGCCTGCCAGTCCGAGCTGCGCCCGGAGAAGGAGGGCGACAAGGACATCCGGTGCCCGAACGCCCGTTCCTGCCCCGCCCAGCTGCGCGAGCGGCTGTTCAGCCTCGCTTCGCGCGGTGCGTTGGATATCGAGGCGCTGGGCTACGAGGGCGCGGTAGCGCTGCTCGAGGCCGGCATCCTCCGCGACGAGGGTGATCTGTTCGCCCTCGTCGCGGACGGCGACTCTGACTCCGCTGCGCAGCGGCTGGCCACGGTCGGGCTGTACACCAGGGCAGCGAAGAAGACGGACTCCGCCGAGTCCGTCCGCGATGGCCGCACGCTGTCGGCGAACGGGGAGAAGCTGCTGGCCAATCTCGCGCACGCGAAGACCCAGCCGCTCTGGCGTGTACTGGTCGCCCTGTCGATTCGTCACGTGGGGCCGACGGCGGCGCGCGCGTTGGCCGCTCACTTCGGCTCCCTCGATGCCATCCGTGCCGCCTCGGCCGAGGAGTTGGCCGGTGTCGAGGGGGTGGGCGGCGTCATTGCGGAGGCGGTCACCGACTGGTTCGGCGTCGATTGGCACGTCGCCATCGTCGACAAGTGGGCGGCTGCGGGCGTGCGCATGGCAGACGAGGCGGACGAGTCCAGGCCACGGACGCTGGCGGGTCTCACGGTCGTCGTCACCGGCTCGCTCGACGGGTTCTCCCGGGACGAGGCGAAGGAGGCGATCGTGAGCCGGGGCGGCAAGGCTGCCGGGTCGGTGTCTAAGAAGACCGACTACGTGGTGGTCGGGGAGAATGCGGGATCAAAGGCCGATAAGGCCGAGGACCTGGGTGTGCCTGTTCTCGATGAGGACGGCTTTCGCGCGCTGCTCGAGCACGGGCCGTCCGGGGTGACGACAACCCCGACGGGGTGAGCCGTCGCGTCAGCGCCTGCATTCAGGGGAAGCTGACGCCCGTGAGTTCTTCGGACAGCGTCCACAGCTGCGCCGCGACCCGCCGGTCCTTCGACGCCTTCGTCGAGCCCACCAGGCGCGGATGCCCGCGCAGCTCGCCCGGACCGTCCGGACCGACGAAGGACCCGCCGGCCAGATCGGGTTCGGTCGCTGCATAGAGCGTCGGCAGCGCGCCCATCTCCGCTGATTGCGCGAGCACCCGGTTGCCCAGGGCCATCACCACGTCGGCGACGGACTCGGTGTGCGACTGGAGTTCGGTCGCCGAATATCCCGGGTGCGCGGCGACGGCGCGTACCCGCGATCCGACCGCCTCCAGGCGACGCTGAAGCTCATAGGCGAACATCAGGTTCGCCAGCTTCGACTGACCGTAGGCCCCCCACGCCCGGTATTTGCGAGAGCGCCAGTTCAGGTCATCGATAGAGATTCGTCCCATCCGGTGTGCGCCGCTGGACAGGGCCACCACCCGGTCAGAGATCTTCGGCAGCAGCAACCCGGTCAGCGCGAAATGCCCGAGATGGTTCGTGCCGATCTGCATCTCGAAGCCGTCCTCCGTCCGCTGCTGCGGAACTGCCATCAGCCCGGCATTGTTCACCAGGACATCCACGTCGTCGACGCCCTCGGCGAAGGCCCGCACCGACGCGAGGTCGGCCAGATCCAGTTGGCGGACTTCGACGCGCCCGGGCATCGTCGTCGCCGCCGCCTCGCCCTTGGTGACGTTGCGGCAGGCGAGCACCACCGAGGCACCCGCTCTGGCCAGGGCCCGGGCCGTACAGGCGCCCAATCCACTGTTCGCACCGGTGACCACGCATGTCCTGCCGCTCTGGTCGGTGATGTCGGCAGCGGTCCACTTAGTCATGTCCGAAGACTATGCCGAGCGCCCCGGCTCGGGTCGAACCGGCGTTACCCGCCGGTCACTGCGCAGTGACGGTGGCGGCGATGGCTGCGAAATGCTGCAGGCGCACGAGTTCGGACGGCAGCCATCGCAGCGCCGGGCGCCCGACCAGCAACGCCCCGGCCCCGAGCGGGGCCACCGCGAGCTCGGTGCCGACCCGGTCCCAATCCGGCGGCGCCCAGCCCCGAGCTCCCGCCGGCTCGTCGTCGGGCTGGCTCACCGACAGCGTCCGGGCCGGTGCCGCTGGCCACCAGGGTATGGGGAGGGTGCCCACCTCTGGGGCAGCGCCCCCGCGTCCGACCACCTCGGCGATGCCGCCGGCCGGTGAGCCGAGAACGAGCGCCCAGCCGGCCCGGAAGATCTTCGTGACGCCATTGGCCAGCACACCCAACGGCTCGGCCGATCCAGCGGCCAGGCTGTCCAAGAGCTCGAGCTCGCGGTACGGGTCGATCTGGCCCGCATACGGACGGATGGACTCGACGTGGACGCCCGCGACGGTGGCGGCTGCCGACACGAGCGAGTCGGCGAGCCTGTCCGGCGGCAGTTCGACGACGAGGTCGTCCGTGGCGCTGCCGGGGGAGCGCTCGATCACGTCGAGGCTGAGGATGTCGGCGCCGACCGCGCCCAGCGCGGTGGCGACAGCGCCGAGGGCGCCCGGGCGGTCGGGCAGCACGATGCGCAACAGGTACGACACGCACCCAGATTGCCTGATCGCGATGTCGGTGACGTTACGGGGCGGCCCGGGAACGGGCTCAGTGGTGGTCTCCGTAGACTCAGCGGTTGTGCCTGACGACACCCCAGAGAGCCGACCTGATCGGCCCCACATCAGCCGTGACGATGTCGCCCATCTGGCTCGCCTGGCGCGGCTGGCGGTCACCGAGGACGAACTCGATGTGTTCGCCGGCCAGCTGGACGTGATTCTGGGCGCCGTCGCGCGGGTTGGTGAGGTTGCCGCCGCGGACATACCGCCCACGTCCCATGCGGTGCCGATGACCAATGTGTTGCGTCCCGACGTCGTTCGCCCGTCCCTGTCCCGCGACGCGGTCCTCGCTGGGGCCCCCGCTGTGGAGGACGACAAGTTCCGCGTCCCGCAGATCCTGAGCGACCAGTGATGACCGACCTGACCCGGCTGACCGCGGCTGACCTCGCTGCCCGGATCGCTGCTGGTGAGGTGAGCGCGGTAGAGGTGACTCGCGCGCACCTGGACCGGATCGACGCGGTCGATCCGGCGGTGCACGCCTTCCTACACGTGGACGCCGACGGCGCGCTGGCCGCCGCGCAGGCGGTCGATGCCCGACGGGCCGCGGGGCAGGCGCTTGGCGCGCTAGCGGGCGTGCCGCTGGCGATGAAGGACGTGGTCGTCACGAAGGGTCTGCCCACCACGTCAGGATCCAGGATCCTCGAAGGGTGGATGCCGCCGTACGACGCGACGGTGACGAGCAGGATCAAGGACGCGGGCATCGTCATGCTCGGCAAGACCAACATGGACGAGTTCGCGATGGGTTCGTCCACCGAGAACTCGGCGTACGGCCCGACCTGCAATCCCTGGGACCTGTCCCGTATCCCTGGAGGGTCCTCCGGCGGGTCGTCGGCCGCGGTGGCGGCCTATGAGGCCCCGCTCTCCATCGGGACGGACACCGGCGGCTCGATCCGCCAGCCCGCCGCCGTCACCGGTATCGTCGGTCACAAGCCGACCTATGGTGCGGTCTCGCGGTACGGGTTGATCGCGTTCTCCTCGTCGCTGGACCAGGCGGGGCCATTCGGGCGGACAGTGCTGGACGCCGCGCTGCTGCACGAGGTGATGGCCGGGCACGATCGGTGTGACTCCACCTCGCTGCACCAGGCCCCCACGCCGGTCGCCGCCGCGGCCAGGAGGGGTGCCCACGCTGATCTGTCGGGAGTGCGCGTCGGGGTGGTGCGCGAGCTCAGCGCGGGCCCCGATGGCGGGCCGGCGCAGGGATACGAGCCCGGCGTACTGGCCAGCTTCGAGGCGGCAGTGGGCATCCTGCGCGAGCTCGGCGCCGAGATCGTCGAGGTGAGCTGCCCGCACTTCGGCTATGCCCTGGCCGCGTACTACCTGATCGCGCCGAGCGAGTGCTCCTCCAACCTCGCCCGCTTCGACGCGGTCCGGTACGGGCTGCGGGTCGGTGACGATGGCTTGAATTCACTCGAGCAGGTCATGTCGCTCACCCGTGAGGCGGGCTTCGGTGCCGAGGTGAAACGGCGAATCATCATCGGCACGTATGCGCTCTCCTCGGGCTTCTACGACGCCTACTACGCGCAGGCGCAGAAGGTCCGCACCCTCATTGCGCGTGACTTCGCCGCCGCGTTCGAGATGGCCGACGTGCTCGTCTCGCCGACCTCGCCGTCGGTGGCCTTCGCCATCGGCGAGCGGGCGGCCGACCCGATGGCCATGTACGTCAACGACCTGTGCACCTTGCCTGCCTCGCTCGCGGGAACCCCCGCCATCTCCGTCCCCTCGGGGCTCTCGCAAGGTCTGCCGGTCGGGCTTCAGATCATGGCGCCGGCGCTGGCCGACGACCGCTGCTACCGGGTGGCCGCGGCGTTCGAGACTGCTATCGCGGGCTCAGCCAGCGGGCCCGTGCTGCGCTCGATGCCGGAGTTGACCGCATGAGCATCACCTACGCCGATGCGGTGACCCGTTACGAGCCGGTCTTCGGCCTGGAGACCCACGTCGAGTTGAACACCGCATCTAAGATGTTCTGTGGCTGCTCGACCGAGTTCGGGGCCGAGCCGAACACGCACACCTGCCCGGTCTGCCTAGGCCTGCCCGGAGCGCTGCCGGTGGTCAACGAGGTCGCCATCGAGTCGACCATCAAGATCGGGCTCGCACTCAACTGCATGATCGCATCGTTCTCGCGGTTCGCCCGCAAGAACTACTTCTATCCGGACATGCCGAAGAACTACCAGATCTCACAGTTCGACGAGCCGCTGTGTACCGAGGGCTACGTGGACGTAGACGTCGACGCCACCACCTACCGCATCGGCATCGAGCGAGTCCACATGGAGGAGGACACCGGCAAGAACACCCATGTCGGTACCTCCGGACGCATCCATGGCGCCGAGTACTCACTGGTCGACTTCAACAGAGCCGGGATCCCGCTCATCGAGATCGTCACCAAGCCGGTACCCGGCGCCGGCCGCCTCGCGCCGGAGGTCGCGAAGGCCTACGTGAGCGCCCTGCGCGACATTCTGCGCACCCTCGGGGTCAGTGACGTCCGCATGGAGCAGGGCTCCCTGCGTTGTGACGTCAACACCTCGCTTAACCTGCCCGGTGCCGGGTGGGGCACCCGTACCGAGACGAAGAACGTCAACTCACTGCGCAGCGTGGAGCGTGCGGTCCGCAGCGAGATCATCAGGCAGGCCGATCTGCTCGACACCGGAGTGCGGATCATTCAGGAGACCCGGCACTTCTCCGAGACGACGGGTGACACCCGGGCCGGGCGCAGCAAGGAAGAGGCCACCGACTACCGCTACTTCCCCGAGCCCGACCTGGTCCCGGTGGCACCGGACGCCGCCTGGATCGAGGCGCTGCGCGGCGCGCTACCAGAGCTCCCGGCGGCTCGGCGCGCGCGCCTGGTCGCTGCCCTGGGGGTGGGCGCGGACGACATGACCAAGATGATCAACGCCGGCGTGGTGGACCTGGTCGGGGCGACCATGGACGCTGGGGCACCGGTCGCGGAGGCGAGGAACTGGTGGATGGGCTACCTCGCGCAGCTGGCCAACACCCGCGAGATCGAGCCGTCCGAGCTGGCGATCACCCCAGCGCAGGTCGCCCGGTTGATCGCCCTCGTGCACGGCGGCGAGCTGAGCGTGGGGCTGGCCCGCCAGGTCGTCGACGGCGTTCTGGAGACCGGGACCGAGGTCGACGCCGTCGTCGCCGACCGCGGACTGACTGTTGTGTCGGATACCGAGGCCCTGGCGCGGGCCGCCGATGAGGCGATCTCGGCTCATCCGGATCTGGCGGACAAGGTCCGCGGTGGCAAGACCGCGGCCGTCGGTGCCCTCGTCGGATCCGTCATGAAAGCCACCCGAGGCCAGGCCGACGCTGCGGCGGTTCGCTTGATCCTGCTCGAGCGGCTCGGCGTCAGCGAATAGAGGTGCAGCGACGGTACGGGCTGGCTGGGGGACTGCTCTGTGGTGTCGCGGTCGACGCGGTGCTGGGTGACCCCCGCCGCCGCCACCCGGTGGCGGCGTTCGGCCGCGGTGCGGCGATGCTGGAGAGACGCCTGTACGCCGATTCACGTTGGTCGGGGGCGATCTTCGCCGCGCTCTGCGCCGGGTCGAGCGTCGCCTTGGGGATCGTCATCGATCGCCGGTCACCCAGTGGGGTCCGGTATGTCGTCGCAGTCGCGCTTGCCACCTGGGCGGTTGTCGGCGCCGAGTCCTTGGACCGTGAGGCGCGGTCGGTGCAGCAGTTGCTCGACGACGGCGACCTTGGCGCGGCGCGTGAGCAGCTCACCCACCTGGTCGGGCGCGATCCATCGCAGCTCGACGGGTCCGAGATCGCTCGCGCGGCCATCGAATCGGTTGCCGAGAACACCTCGGATGCTCTTCTCGCGCCGCTGCTGTGGGGTGCGGTCGCCGGCGTGCCGGGGTTGCTCGGCTATCGGGCGGTCAACACGCTTGATGCGATGGTGGGGCATCGCAATCCGCGTTATGAGCGCTTCGGTTGGGCGGCAGCGCGAACCGACGACGTCGCGAACCTCGTACCGGCGCGGGTCACGGCCGTGATGGTGGGGCTGGTCAGCGGATGTCCTATCGCCGTAGGGCGCGTGGTGGCCCGCGATGCGCGCCGGCATCCAAGTCCGAACGCGGGCTGGTGCGAGGCGGCCTTCGCCGGTGCCCTCGACCTGCGGCTGGGCGGCATGAACCGCTACGGCGATCGCCTCGAGGATCGACCCCGGCTCGGGGACGGCAGAACGCCCGAGCGCCATGACCTCGCCCGGGCCCGCGCGCTGGCCCGCCGGGTGAGCATCGCCGGTACCGCGGCTGCTGCGCTCCTCTCGGTTGCGTTGCGGTCCGACCCGCGAGCCGAGGATCGATGAGAGGCTCACTTCTCGTCGCCGGGACCACCTCCGATGCGGGCAAGAGCGTCCTCACTGCGGGCATATGCCGCTGGCTGCTGCGCCAAGGCGTGGCCGTGGCACCGTTCAAGGCCCAGAACATGTCACTCAACTCGATGGTGACCGCCGACGGTGCCGAGATCGGCCGGGCCCAGGCCATGCAAGCCGCAGCGGCAGGCGTCGAGCCCGAAGCCGTGATGAACCCCGTGCTGCTCAAACCGGGCGATGACCGCCATTCACAGGTCGTGCTGCTCGGCACACCTATCGGCGACGTCGATGCGATGAGCTACCAGCAGCTCAAGCCGATGCTGTCGCAGGCGATCCACGAGTCCTACGCGGACCTGCGCGCTCGGTTCGACGTGGTGATCTGCGAGGGCGCGGGAAGCCCCGCCGAGATCAACCTGCGAGAGGGCGACCTGGCGAATATGGGCCTGGCCACGGCCCTTGGCCTCCCCACTGTGGTCGTCGGCGACATCGACCGCGGTGGCGTGTTTGCCGCCATGTTCGGCACGCTGGCGATCCTGGGCGCCGAGGATCAGGCGCTGATCGCGGGCTTCGTGATCAACAAGTTTCGCGGGGACCGGCGGCTGCTCGACCCTGGGGTCGACCTGCTGTCGAGCCTCACCGGACGCCCCACACTTGGCGTGCTGCCGTGGCTGCCCGGCCTGTGGATGGATGTCGAGGATTCGCTGGACCTGCAGTCGCGGCCCGTCGACTGTCTTGCTGCGGTGGGTGAGCAAACGCTGCGGGTCGCGGTCGTCCGGCTGCCCAGGCTGTCGAATGTCACTGACATAGACGCGCTGTCGGCCGAGCCCGGTGTCGTGGTGCGGTTCGTGACCGGTACCGACGACCTCGCCGACACGGACCTCGTGGTGCTGCCCGGCACGCGGGCCACCGTGTCTGATCTCGCATGGCTGCGCGCGACTGGTCTGGCCGACGCCGTCGTGCGACGGGCCAAGGCGGGCGGTCAGACCATCGGGCTGTGCGGTGGCTTCCAGATGCTCGCCGACACGATCGAGGACGACGTGGAGAGCCGCGCCGGCCTGGTCGATGGCCTCGGCCTGCTGCCGGTCCGCTTCGTCTTCGGCTCCCGTAAGACGCTCGGTCGCCCGAGCGGTCGAGCCCTCGGCGAGGAGGTCGCCGGTTACGAGATCCATCACGGGGTGGCTTCGGTGGACGCAGGCGAGGCTTTCCTGGACGGCTGCCGGGTCGGTCCGGTGTGGGGAACCACATGGCACGGCATCTTCGAGAACGACGCGTTCCGGCGGGCGTTCCTGGTCGCGGTGGCCGATGCGGCCGGGCGTCGGTTCACACCCGCGCCCGACACTTCCTTCGCCGCTGTGCGCCAGGCGCGCCTGGACGCACTCGGTGACCTGGTGGCCGACCACCTGGACACCCGCGCGCTCACCCGGCTCATCACCGACGGAGCGCCCCCCGGACTGCCCACGCTCCGAACCCAGCTCGGCTAGTGCAGGATCGTGGCATGGTCACCGCGTCTGATCGACTCAGCACGACGAGCGTCATCTGGATCGCCGTCGGCGTGTTGGTCGTCCTCTCGGTCCTCGCGGGTTTCCTGGGCCGCTACCTCGTGCGGCGGGGGCTGCGCACACCGTGGGTGATCCGTTACATCAACCGGGCATCCGAGCGCGTGGTCGACATCGTCAAACGACCGATCACGATCGCGGTCCTCGACGAGGTCGCCGCAGTGCTGCAGGCCGGGCAGTACACGCACAACATCGCGGTTGCGCTTGCCGAGAACCACGACGAGATCAAGCAGCTGTTCGCCGAAAAGATCAAGGCTGATCCCACGGCCCGCCGCATCGGCCTGCTGCCCTTCCACGACAAGCTCATCGACGAGGCGAGCGAGACCACGCTGCGGGTGTTGCTCGAAGTGCTCGCCGACCCGCGCACCCAGGAACTCGTCTCCGAGCTGCTGCGTGACAACATCGCCCAGATCCGAGCGGCCGTCCGGTTGCGCGACAGCGAGCTGCGGGCTACTCGCTGAGGACCTGGTCGGACTGGTCGGACTCGAGGTCGCCTTCGGTCTCCAGGTACGCCTCGCGCAGCGCAGCCAACAGATCCGCCGGCGGGGACTGCCACATCGACCGGTCCGCGGCCTCGAGCAGTCGTTCGGCGATACCGTGCAGCGCCCAAGGGTTGGACTGCTGCATGAACTTGCGGGTCTGCGGATCGAGCACGTAGGACTCGGTGAGCTTCTCGTACATCCAGTCCTCGACGACCCCGGCCGTGGCGTCGTACCCGAACAGGTAGTCCACGGTGGCGGCCAGCTCGAACGCCCCCTTGTACCCGTGGCGCCGCATCGCCTCGATCCAGCGTGGGTTCACCACGCGCGCTCGAAATATCCGCGCCGTCTCCTCCGCCAGCGAGCGCGTGCGAACCGTGTTCGGGCGCGTCGAGTCGCCGATGTAGGCGCGAGGCGCGGTGCCTGTGAGGGCGCGGACCGTGGCGATCATGCCGCCGTGATATTGGAAGTAGTCGTCGGAGTCGGCGATGTCGTGTTCCAGCGTGTCGGTGTTCTTCGCCGCCACCGCGATCCGCCGGTAGGCAGCCTCCATGTCCGGGCGGGCCTGGCGACCTGCTAGATCGCGCCCGTAGGCGTAGCCGCCCCAGACCGCGTAGACCTCCGCGAGGTCGGCGTCATCGCGCCAGTTGCGCGCGTCGATCAGCGGTAGCAGCCCGGCACCGTAGGCCCCGGGCTTGGAGCCGAAGATTCGGGTGGTGGCCCGGCGCGCGTCGCCGTGCGCTCGCACGTCCTCCTTCACGTGGGCGCGGACGTAATTCTGCTCAGCCGGCTCGTCGAGGCCCGCGACCAGGCGGACCGCGTCGTCGAGCATGGTGACGACATGCGGGAAGGCGTCGCGGAAGAACCCGCTGATGCGGATGGTGACGTCGATGCGCGGCCGGCCCAGCTCCGCCAAATCGATCGGCTCGAGATCGCAGATGCGGCGAGAGGCGTCGTCCCACACCGGGCGGACGCCGAGCAGCGCGAGGATCTCCGCGATGTCGTCGCCGGACGTGCGCATCGCCGAGGTCCCCCAGACGGAGAGCCCGACAGATCTCGGGAACTGGCCGGTATCGGTTCGATAGCGCTCGAGGAGCGAGTCGGCCATCGCCTGGCCGGTCTCCCACGCGAGCCGCGACGGTACGGCTCGGGGATCGACGGAATAGAAGTTGCGCCCGGTGGGGAGCACGTTCACCAGGCCGCGTAGCGGTGAACCACTGGGGCCTGCCGGGACGTAGCCCCCGTCGAGTGCGTGCAGCGTGTTGGTGAGCTCGTCCGTCGTCGCGGCCAGCCGTGGCACGACCTCGTCCGCGGCGAAGATGAGCACCGAGGCGACCGTCTCGTCGGCGTGCCCGAGGGTCTGTTCGACGACCGCCTCGGCGGCGGCCCGCTCCCATCCATGGCGTTCCATCGCCTCGACC
>JALYIS010000049.1 GCA_030775705.1 Actinomycetota bacterium | reverse complement strand
GACGTGAAGGCCACAACCGCCAGCAGGGCACACAGCCCGAAGATCAGTCGGCGAAGATGAGATGTTCTGGCGCTTCGTATCACGAGTGCTCCTTGGATTCGGATCAAGCGGTGAGTGCGCTGGGCTGCACTGCGTTCGACGTTCCGATGAAGGACACCGGCACCGGGTACTGCCCGAGCACAAAGCTCAGGATAGCCGCGTGCATGGTCTCCACCGGCTGGATCGTCGCCGCTGTCATGATGCCACCTGCATCGGTCACGTTCTCGGCCGCGAAGGTATAGGTCTCCGCCGCGGCGTTCTCCAGGCTGAGCGCAAGCTTGGCCACGTCCGGGATGGACTTGGCGGCCTGCAGCTTGGCGACCTCGGTGGCCGTGATCGTCAACGGAGCGCCACTAATGGTGGGCTTGCCCGCTGACTTCAACACCGCGTTCCACGCCGCGCTGTGGTCCTTGTGCTGGGCCATCGCGACGGTTACAAACGTGCCAACGGCCGGCGGTACGGCGCCAAACTTGCCGGCGGTGGCCATCGTCAACGCACCCTGATACGCGGTGACCGCGAGGTTCTCGAGGGCCGCCGCTAGTGCGACGACCTTGAGGTCCCCGGTGTACGTGCCACCCGTGGCCGACGACGAGGCCGGCGTGGAGCCGGTGCTCGTCTTGGAGCTTGAGCACGCCGCGAGTGTGCCTACCGCGACCGCGCCGCCCATGCCGAGCAGGAAGGTACGACGTGCGGCTGGCTTGCGGTTGAGGTGCGCAAGGTTCGCGGAGAACTCGTCGAGGGTCTTGTGAACCCCGGGAAAGGTCTCCTTGTGCAGCATGTCGAGCTCGGCGGTCATCGAGTTGAGTTCCGCCTCGCTGATCGCCATTTGCGGTGTCTTGCGATTGCGGGTCACTGGACTGCCCCCTCTGCCACCGGAGCGGCGTTCTTGGTCGGGAAGAACGAATCCGGGAACCCGACGCTGCCGGCTGCTGCCGGAAGCTTCGTGGCGTCCGGCGGAAGCGCGATGAGCGAAGCCGCGCCGCCCTTCAGCAACGCCTGGACGGCGAGCAGGATGGCCTTGTGCTGCGATTCGACGCCGGCCACGCTGGCGAACAAGCCGCGCAGGTCGCTGGTGCTGACGATGCCGACGTCCTTGACGTAGGTCTCGGCAGCGATGTCCTCGAGCGTGATTGCCAGCGAGACAACGTCGAGCGGCCCGGTGATCTTGCCGGCCGCAGCCTGCACGATCGGCGTGTACTTCGGGTCGGTCGCGGACTGCGTCTTGCCGCCGAGCTTGGTGATCGCGGCGTTGAACGCCTGACCGTGCTCGGTGTGCTGCTGCATCGTCTTCATGGAGAACGCCTTGACGACGCCGTTCGCGCTGCTGCCACCGATGAACGGGAGCGTCAGCGCGGTCTTGTAGGTGAAGACCGCAAGGTTCTCCAAGCCCGCAGCGGTCTGCAGAGCCATGATGTCCTGTGCGTTCGCGGCAGATGCCGGTGAGGCAAATGCCAGTGCCGCCGCGCCGAGAGCGCCGGCGCCCAGTAGCGCGCCCGCACCGATGCGCAGGTCGCGGCGGGACTCGAAGCGAGCCTCCTGCGCGGCCTCTACATAGGAGTTCAGATCGCTACGCGCACCGCGCATTGCGTCTGACTGCATGTCATCGGATTCCACAAGAAGTTCGCGGAACCGACTTTCGTCTAGGTTCTTATCCACCAGCCACCCTCGCTTCTGCGCGTAAACCCCGAGTTGGGTACGCGCACTAGATCGGCTCTAACAACTCCTGTTCGGCGCCCCGGTGACAAGCGGTTCCATCGGGGACATCCAATCGGTAGCCGTGTCACGATCGTTACCTGAGGGCGTTGGCAGCCTCGAAATGACGGGCGATGCAGGTGTTGGCGCGAGCGCGTAAGGGTTTCGGGCCGAGGGCGGTGTCGACTAGGAGGCGCGCAATCTCGCGTGAGGCGAGTGCGGCAGCGGGGTTTCGGCCCATCCGAGCTCCCATCCCCGCGCCGTCGTAGACGAGCAGCAGCTGCGCAGCCAGATGGCGCGGCTGCGGTGCTCCGGCTCCGCGAGCAAGGTCTAACAACTGTGACCGAAGCCACGTGCCAAACTCGTCCGAGGCCTGCTCCGCGGCACTGCCCGGGACGGCCTCCGCGCTGGCGGCCTGGAATGCCTCGCTATGGGGCTACCGGCGGTCGTCGCCGGCATCGTCCGTGGTGCACACGGGCAGCGTTCGCAATACCGCCGTCGGCTACGCCGGGGTCGTGATGGCACTGGCAGTCTTTGCCTACGCTGGTCTGATCCGCAGGCAGAGTTCACGGCACACCCGGGCGGGCGCGGCAGCGCAGGCCTGCGCCGCCGCCTGCTGATCGCCCGCGCGGGTCCGTAGCCTGGGGGGATGCCCGCCGGCCGATCGTCCCACCCAGTCTCGGCTGGAGCTGTGGTGCTGTATGCGCTCGGTGGCACCATCTCGATGGCCGGCGACGGGGGCGGTGGGGTGGTGGCCAGGCTCAGCGGTGCGGATCTGCTCGAAGCGCTGAGCGGTCTGGATGACATCGCGATCGAGGCTCGGGACACGAACCCGATCCCGAGCGCGGACCTGACCTTCGCCGACATCCTCGAGGTCGTCGCCGAGGCATCGGCAGCAGTCGATGCCGGCGCGCGGGGGGTCGTGCTCACCCAGGGCACAGACACGCTGGAGGAGACCGCGTTTCTGATCGACTGCCTGTGGCGCCACCGCGAACCATTCGTGATCAGCGGTGCCATGCGCAATCCCACGCTGCCGGGTGCGGACGGACCGGCAAATCTCAGCGCCGCGATGCGGGTTGCCGCCACGAATGGCGCACGCGAGCTCGGCGCGCTGGTCGTGTTCAACGACGAGATCCACAGCGCACGACACGTGCGCAAGACTCACTCCACCAGCCCGGCCACCTTCCGGTCGCCGGATGCGGGACCGATCGGTCACGTTGTCGAAGGTGTTGCGCGCGTGCTGGTGCGGGTGCCCCGATTTGATCCGCTGCCGGTCGTCATGCGCAGCGACCTGGCCACGACCAGCGTCGCGCTGCACACCGCAACGATCGAGGACGACTACGCGCTGCTGACGCTGCTGGCGGACGGCTGCGCGTCGCTTGCGCGGCAGGCGGATGACGGGGGGCGCCCCGTGCGCCGGGGGCTGGTGGTCGCCGGCTTGGGCGCGGGACACGTCCGCGCGGAGGCCGCGGAGATCCTCGGCCGCATTGCGCAGTCGATGCCGGTGGTCCTGACCTCGCGGACCGGCGCCGGCTCGATCCTGAGCTCCACCTACGGCGCGGCGGGCGCGGAGCGAGACCTGCTTGCGCGCGGCCTGATCGGCGGCGGCTTTCTCCATCCCTACAAGGCTCGCGTCCTGCTGCGACTGCTAATCGCCGCTGGGGCCGGACCGGACGAGATCGAGGGCGTCTTCAACCGCTACCGATGAGAGCCATTCGCGCGCCACTCACGGGGTCAGTGGGCGGCCTCGTGCGGCGCGAAGTCCTTTGTACGGATGGAGAAGAACGCCACGACAGCCGCGGTGAGGACGAGTATCGCGCCGACCAGCAGGATCCGGTCCAGCCCGGCGGTGAACGCCGTCTTGGTGATGCCGGCGACCTGCGCCCGAGCGCCCGCCGGCAGCGACTGCAGTGTCGAGGCAACCTGTCCGGATTGCACAGCCGCGGCGATCCGGTGACCCTGCCCGGCAACGCCCGGAATCCGAGACACCTGTGCGAGCACGTCGTGGGTGACCTTGTTGGTGAAGAGGGTGCCCAGCAGTGCGATGCCGGTCGCGATGCCGACCTGACGGAATGTTGAGCTGATCCCGGACGCCATGCCGGCGCGCGCGGGCTCTACGACGCCGACGGCGGTGGACGCCAGCGGGGGGTTGACCATGCCGACGCCCGCGCCGGCGACGATCATGCCCGGCACCAGGTGGGTCCACGTCGAGCTCGCGTCGAGGCCGGTCATGAGGAGCAGACCGATGCCCACCAGTGCCAGCCCCGGGCCGATGAGCAGCCGGATCGGCACCTTGGACGACAACCGCCCTGCGATGGTCGAGGTCGCGATGATGCCTCCCGACAACACCAGCAGTCGCAAGCCAGTGCCCAGCGCGGTGAAGTGTAGGACGTCCTGTAGATAGAGCACCAGATACAGCAGCAGCGCGAAGATCGATGCACTCATCCCGAACGCGGCGACCGCGCCGCCGGTGAAGGTCGGCTTGCGGAACAGGGTCAGGTCGAACATTGGATGAGAGCTGCGCAGCTCGGTCGCCAGGAACGCAGCAAGAAGTGCGGCAGCGGCTAGGAGTGCGCCGATGACCAGGCCGCTGCCGAACGAGCGTTGGTTGGACTCGATGAGCCCGTAGACCAGGCTCGACAGCCCGAAGGTGAAGAACAGGAACCCCGCCCAGTCGGGGCGGCGAGCGTGGGGCGCGCGAGACTCGGAGACCTTCACGACCGTGATCGTCACGGCGAGGACACCAATGGGAAGGTTGACGAAGAAGATCCATCGCCACGACAGTCCGGACGTCAACGCGCCCCCGAGCAGCGGACCGATTGCGACGGCCAGACCGGTGATCGCGCCCCAGACACCGAAGGCCGTACCACGGTCCTTGCCGCGGAAGGCGTCGGCGAGCAGCGCGAGCGAAACGGAGAACATTATCGCGCCGCCGACGCCCTGCAGCCCACGAGACAGTTGCAACAACAGCGTGTCACCCGCAACGCCACACAGCAGCGACGCGAGGGTGAAGATCGCCAGGCCGATCACGTACAGCAGTCGTCGCCCGAACATGTCCGCGAGACTGCCCGCGGTCAACAGCAGCGCGGCCAGCGTCAACGCGTATGCGTCGACGACCCACTGCAGGTCGGAGAAGCTCGAATGCAGCGCCTGCTGAATGTCGGGGAGCGCGACGTTCACGATGGTGACGTCGAGCAGGAGCATGAACGTGCCCAGACACACCGCGACCAATGTCCACCACTTGTTGTGCTGCGGACCGAAGCCCGTGGTGTCACGCACCGCGCTGGCCGTGCCGGCCCGTGACGGTGCGTGCAGGCCGGTCGAGCCCGGTGGAATTGCCTCTGCCTCAGTCACGGATCAACGATACGCGCGCGGTGATCATCGCCACCCACCGTTGTACCCGGGACCCGTCCGTCTGCGCTCGGCGACCGCCGGCCTTAGCTCGCATCCGCGACCGCCTCGACCAAGGCGTTGCGTGGATCGGCTGTGACATGTTCGAGCAGGACACTCACGAGTATTCCGCCGATCAGCAGCACGACCGCACCAACTCGAAATGCCAGGACGTAACCGTGCGTCGAGGCGACTGCGGGGAGGATGCCGCGATGGATCTGGCCGGAAGCGTGTCGCAGCGCGAGCGTGACCAGACACGAGAGTCCGAGTGCCCCGCCGATCTGCTGCATCGCGCTCTGGACGCCGGATGCCAACGACGAGTCCTGGCCGGTCACTCCGTGCAGGCAGGCGTTGCCGATCGCCGGAAAGGTGAGCCCGGACCCTAACCCGAGCACGATCATCCCTGGCAGCACGGTGCTGGCGTAGTTGCCGTGGACATGGATGCTGCTCGTGAGCACGAGCCCCACCGAGCAGCCGAAGAAGCCCGTGGCGAGTAGGGCTTTGACACCCACCTTCGGCATCAGCGCCGTGCCGAGTCCGATGCCGGCACCGATGGTGAGCCCGAAGGGCAAATAGGAGAGCCCGCCCTTGAGTGGCGAATAGTGGAGGACCTGCTGCTCGAAAAGCGTCAGCAGGAAGAAGTAGCTGAAGAACGACGACGAGAAGAAGAGGGTCACGAAGTTGGTCACCACCCGCGTCCGATTCCTGAAGAAATCGAGCGGGATCAAGGGATGGCTCGAGCGCGCCTCGATCGACACCATGAGGCCGAGTAGTACCAGCCCGCCAAGCAAGGGGAGCAGGACCTGGACCGATCCCCAGGGATGCGTCGCCGCTTGTAGCAGGCCATCGACGACCGCGATCAGCCCGGCGGTGCCGGTGAGCGCGCCTGCGTAGTCGGGTCGCCCGCCCTCACTCACCATGCGACTCTCCGAGACCAGTCTCGGCACCAGCAGCAGGGCCAACGCGGCGACGGGGAGGTTGATGAAGAAGATCCAGCGCCAGGACGCGAAGTTCACCAGCACACCCGAGATGACGGTGCCCGAGGTGCCACCCAGACCAGCGACGCCGCCCCACAGGCCGAGGGCCTTCATACGTTCGCGAGGATCTGGGAAGAGCAACGCGATCAACCCGAGCGAAGCGGGCGCGGCCATCGCTTCACCGGCGCCCTGCAGGAACCGGGAGGCGACAAGCATGCCCGGGTCCACGGCGCCGCCGCAGGTGGCCGACGCGATGGCAAACAGCCCCACGCCGAGCAGGAACAGCCGCCGCCTGCCCAGAACATCGGCAAGGCGGCCGCCCAGCAGCAGCAGGCCGCCGGCCATGAGGACATAGCCGTTGACCACCCAGGCGAGCCCCGATTGGGAAAATCCGAGATCGCGCTGGATGCGCGGTAGCGCGACGTTCACAACCGTCACGTCCAGGATCAGCATGAACTGAATCAGGGCGAGCACGCCCAGCGCCTTCCAGCGGCGTGGATCGGGCTCGAAGGTGTCGCTCGCTGATCCGACGGTGGCCGCGTCGGGACTTAGATTCGTCATGTCCGCACCCTCCCATGCGGGTCTGACATTGTGGTGGGCGTTTGCCGCGCCGGCGTCCCCGCCTACCGGATCAAACAGACGCTCGCTGAGCCCCGCAGTCGTTCTGACGGCTGCAACATTCGCCGCGGCCAGCGTGTCTGTCCTGGCGGGCGGTCACAACTAGGGATGATCGTCATGTTCGGGGAAGGCGGCCGCGCATGCGGGCAGAACCGGGGAC
>JALYIS010000048.1 GCA_030775705.1 Actinomycetota bacterium | reverse complement strand
GTCCCTGGCCAGCGCGGTGAGCGCCGCGCAGAGCGCAACCGGGTCTCCGGGCGGCACGAAGATGGCGTCGTCGGCGAGCGCCCGTCGTTGTGGTTCGGTTGCCGAGGTGACGATCGCGCACCCGGCGGCGGCTCCCTGATAGACCTTGTTGGGGACGACCCGCAGCGCCTTCGGCGAAGTGCCGAACACTCCCAGGCAGACGTGATGGGTGGCGATCAACCCCGGCAGCTGATCGGGATCCAGCCATTCCAGCCAGGTCACCGAGCGGTTGGCCGCGGCCGCCGTCCGGGTGGCCTGATAGTCCTGCCCAGTGCCGATCATCGTGACGGCTAGCTCCTCTGTGCCAGCCCGCGTGGTCTCGGCGGCCAGCAGGTCAAGCGCGGCGCCGATCACCCGCGCACCCTGTAGCGGGGTGTACAACCCGAAGAAGGCCACGCGCAGTGGACCGGCAGGCGGCCGCTCGGACGCCCCGCCGTCGCCGAACCATCGTGGCGGGGCACCGACCGCGACGACGACCACCTTCCCCCAGGCATCTGGACGCAAGAGCTGACGGTGTTCTTCGGTGTCGACAACGATGACATCAGCGCACCGGATCGCCAGCGAGTCGAGCCAGCTGAGCAGGCGCAGCTTCGGTCCGCTGCGCTCCCCGCGGTCGCTCGCGGTGTCGGCGGCGAGGATGAGCAGGTCGAGGACGATACGGGTTCGGGGAAACAGGAGTCGAGCGAGCAGGACGTCGAACTGTCCGAGGTACCCCACGATGACCGCATCGATGGTGGTGCCGCCCTCTGCTGGCCACGCGGTGCGGATGCTGATCCGGCGTCTAACCAGGGTCGTCCAGCGCACCAGAAGTCGGCACACGAGGCGGTAGGCCAGCCATGGCCGGGCGAGCATGGCGACGCGCTCTGCGGTCGAGAAGCCGAGCGGCTCGTTGAGTTCAACGACCTCGTCACCGTGCGCGCGCAGGCCGTCGAGCAGGACTCCCGCGCGCGGATGCCTGGCGACGTCGTAGGTGCCGAAGCCCAGGACCCGCACTCGCCCTCCCGGATAGTTTCTACCGATGTCGGGGCTCACGTTACGATGCGGGCCTCGTGAGCGAACCCGACGGGCGCCCCGGCGCAGACCAGACCGCCTCCTCTCCGGAGAATCCGAAGCCGAATCGAGGACGCGCGGTGCTGGGCGCCGTCGTCGTCGCGGCGGTGGTCCTCGCCGCGGGTTTCGCGGTTTATCACCAGCGACGGGGTTTCGCCGATGCGGTGCACAAGGTCGGCTTCGGCGTGATGGCCGCCAGCCTCGCTCTGGCGGTGGTGAGCACGGCTTTGACGTTCCCCACTTGGCGAGCGGTGCTCACCGGCCTCCAGGTGGACATGCCGTGGGGGGTTGGCGCACGGGTGTTCTTCACCAGCCAGCTCGGCAAGTACCTACCGGGTTCGGTCTGGCCGGTACTGATCCAGATGGAGGCGGGCAGATCGCGGGGCGCCGCGCGCCGCACTATGCTCGCCGCGAACCTGATCACCATTGTCCTCAGTTGCGCCGTCGGGCTCAGCCTGGCCTGCGTGCTGCTCCCCATCGCCGATGCGCATGCCTTGAGGCGGTACTGGTGGCTGCTGTTCGCACTGCCATTCCTGCTCGCGCTACTGCATCCCCGCGCGGTTCCGTGGGCGCTGGACCGCCTGTTCACCCTGGTTCGCCGTGAGCCGTTGGGGCAGCGGCTGCCGGTCAATGCCAGCCTGCGCGCCTCAGGCTGGGCGCTGTCCTCGTTCGTCGCCTCAGGCCTTCACATCGCGGTCCTGGTGGTCGTGATCGGCGGCGCGGGAATTTCTGCAGTCACGTTGTCTATCGGCGCGATGGCCCTAGCGGTATCAGCGGGAGTGCTCTTCATCCCGGCGCCGGCCGGAGCCGGCGTGCGCGACGTCGTCCTGACGCTGGTCCTTGGCAGCGTTCTTGATCCAGGGCAGGCGCTTGCCGTGGTTGTCACTTCACGGGCGCTGCTGATTGCGGGGGACCTTGCGCTGGCGGTCGCAGCCGGGGTCGCCGCACGGCTGAGCGATCGAAACACCTCCGTTAATTTGTCGTGAGGCAATGTGAACAGTGATGCAGATCTAGTCTTTTGGGACTGGTGTGCCTAGGCTCAAGGTCATCAGTGGGTACGGCGCGTCGCCGAAGGGCGTCAGGAGTCATCTGCTATGCGGTTTCGCGGTCCACGCTCAGCGCGACGTTGCCTGACCGCTCTCGCGGCTCTGGCCGCGCTTGGTGGCACGTTCCTGATTACCACAGCAGACCCGACCGGGGCACAGGCTCCTGTCGAGACCTACCTGATACCGCCCTCGGGGACCGTCACCGTGCAGGGACACGGTAACGGGCACGGGCACGGGATGAGTCAGTACGGTGCTCGGGGAGCCGCCATCGCGGGGCACTCCGCTGCCTACATCGCCGGCTTCTACTACCCGGGTACCACTCTGGTCACCCTGCCAGCGGCGACCGTAGTCCGAGTCCTGATCTCGGGCGCGGGTTCGAGCACAGAGGTGACCGCCGCCACTGGGATGCGGGTCACCGGCGTCAGCCGTGCGCTGCCCACAGCCGGCATCGGCCGGTACCGCCTGGTCGCCGGGACAGGGTCGTCGCTCACACTGCAGAAGCTGGTCGGCGCTGCCTGGACGACGTCGGATACGGGCCTGCCCAGCGGTGCTCAGTTCAGCCGACCCGACGGCACCGTACGTGTCTACCTGCCAGACGGCTCCTCAACGATGTACCGCGGGACGATCGCAGGCGTGCGCTCGGGCACCTCCGTGCTCACGATCAACCATGTCCTGCTTGATTCATATGCCATGGGGGTCGCACCCCGCGAGATGCCGGCATCATGGCAGGCCGCGGCAGTCCAGGCGCAGGCGATTGCCGCCCGCAGCTACGGCGAGTTCGAGCGCGAGCATGCCGGCGCCGGCTCCGCGTGGGACATCTGCGACAGCGACCAGTGCCAGGTGTACGGCGGGATGACGCACTATGACGCCGCCGGTAACGTCCTGTGGAACGACGACCCAGCCGCAGTCAGCGGCAACGCGCTGCAGGTGATCGCTTACCACGGTGCCACGGCGTTCACCCAGTTCTCCGCGTCTGACGGTGGGTGGACCGTCGACGGCGGGCAGCCCTACCTCCTCGCCAAGCAAGATGACTTCGACAACGCCGGCACCGGCGACCCCTGGCTCAACTGGACGGAGCCGGTACCGGTGTCGCAGATCGCGCGGAGCTATGGGCTAGCCCGAGTCACTGCGATCCAGATCACCGCGCGCGACGGTCACGGTCAATGGGGCGGCCGTGTGCTCTCGGCCAACGTGGTGGGTACTGGAGTGAACGGCAGGTCGGCGAGCGTCGCCACCACCGGCTTCGGATTGCAGAGCGCCATGGGTCTGCCACACAACTGGTTCACCATCGACAACCTGGCGGCGAGTGCGCCGACCAGAGTGACGGCGACCGCCGCGGACGCGTCGATCACCCTCACCTGGTCCCCCCCGACGAACGCCGGCGCCTCACCGATTACCGGCTACACGGTCAGCCTGGGCGCCCGCACGCTGTCGCTACCCGCCTCGGCACGCGCCACGACACTGATTGGCCTTATCAACGGCCGCGCGGCGTTCGTCGCCGTGCGTGCGATCACCTCGTACGGCGCGGGGACAGCAGCCACCGCAAGTGCGACGCCGAATGCGGCGCCGCAGCGGATCAAAGTAGTGGCTCCGCTCAGGCTGTTCGACACCAGGGCACCGGCCGTCGCGGTCACCGCGAGCCATCCCTTCTCGTTCGCATTCGCCGGCAAGGGTGCTATCCCCTCGACCGCGGGCGCAGCGGTAGCCGTGCAACTCGCGCTCACCGTCACCCACGCCACCTTGGCCGGTGTACTGCACGTGCAAACCAGCGGTGCGCCGGTGGGCGTGACCGCAGCAATCGCCTATCGACCGGGCGCGTCCGTCACTACCATGGTTTCGGTTCCGATCACGCCGACATCGACCGTGACCTTCCAGCCCTCCACCGGCTCGGTCGTGCTGATCGCGGACCAGATGAGCTACTCAGGGCCTGGCCTGTCGAGTATGGCGAGCGTCGTACCGCGGCGGCTCGCATCGATCCCGCACCTGCAGACCGGTGCCGGAACGGTCATCCGGGTGACCGGCGGCGCCGTCCCGACGGATGCCACAGGCGTCGTGCTAGGGATCGCCGCAAGCCCGGCGAACGCGAGTGGATGGATCGCGGCGTGGGCTGACGGCGCCCCGATTCCAACGGTCAGCCAAGACAGCGTCAGCCGGGATGGATCGGGCGCGAGCACGGTAATCGTGCCAGTGGGCACGAATGGGCAGGTGCGACTGGCCGCCAGTTCCACCGCAATAGGAGCGCAGGTGACGCTGCTGGGGTACCTCGCGCCGCCCGCTGCGGGTCGGGGATCGGTTGAGACCTTCCAAGCCACCCCTATCAGTGACGGGCCCGCCGGGGCCGGCCCCTCGCTGTTCGTCAGCGCGATACCGGCGCCGCTGGTCATCCTCGGCCAGGCGCAACTGCCGCACCAGCACGTGCAGGCCGTGCTCGTCCAGATCACGGTGACAGGAGCCTCGAGAGCGGGTCTGCTCTACGCCTTCGCCGGTGGTGCGGCGCAGCCGACGGCACCCTCGGCGACCTTCCCGCAGGGCGCCTCATCGACGACCACCGTGCTCGTCCAGGTCGGCATGGGCGGTGCCTTCCAAGTGACCACGAACGGTCCGAGCGCCACCGCGGCGGTGGACGTCATCGGTTGGGTCACCGCGGGATAGCCCGGCCCGCCGTCGGTAGTCTCGTGACATGTCTGCCGCGGTCTCGGTGTGCGCGATCCTGGTCAGCTACCACCCTGACCTCGCGGCCCTGGACACAGCTTTCGCCTCGGTCGCGCCACAGGTGAGCGCCCTCGTGGTCGTGGACAACGCCTCGGACGTCGTCATCGGGGAGACGGGGAACATCACGGTGCTCCGGCAGCCGGTGAATGTCGGTGTGGCGGCGGCCCACAACGTCGGCATCGAGTGGGCCCGCAACGCTGGTCACACCCACGTCCTGATGCTCGACCAGGACAGCGTCCCGGGACTGGGAATGGTCGCTGAACTCGTGCGCGCCTGGCGCGCGCTGAGCGCGCGTGGGCGCGTAGGTGCGGTCGGCCCCCGCTTCCGGGACAGTCGCGAGGCACGTGATGCACCGTTCGTCCGGGTCGGCTTCCCGATGAGCAAGAAGCTGTGGTGTGACGGCTCTGCGCCATATATTCGCACCGACTTCCTCATCAGCTCCGGCGCGTTGATCTCTCTCGAGGCCCTCGATGACATCGGCACGATGGACGAGCGCCTGTTCATCGACAACGTGGACATGGAGTGGAGCTTCCGGGCTCGGGCGCTGGGGTACGGGCTCTACGGGGTGTGCGCGGCAACGATGAGCCACCTACTGGGCGACGAACGAGTACCCGTTTTCGGCGGCCGGGCCGAGATCGTCCGGCACTCCCCGGTCCGGCTCTACTACATCATGCGTAACAGGGTGGAACTGTATCGGCGCCCGCATACTCCACGGGTGTGGGTCGCCCAGGACCTGCCGCGCGTCGTGATCAAATTCTTGATCTTCAGTGTCCTTATCGGACCGCGACGCCGCAACGTTCGCTACATGGTTCGAGGACTTGCCGACGGCATGCGAAGACGCCTCGGCCCATGCTCGATCGAGGCTCGGGCATGAGCACCCCTGGCGATGCGGTCGGCCCAGTCACCGGTGCGTCGGCCGAACCTCAGATCGCGGTCGTCACCGTCACCTATTCCCCGGGTGAGTCGCTGAGCACTTTCCTGGACACCCTGGCGTGCGCGTCGGACCGCGACCTCGACATCGTGCTGGCCGACAACGGCAGCACCGACGGCTCCGTCCTGGCCGCAGGCCGCCGCGGAGGCTTGCGGGTCGTGGAGACTGGCGCGAACCTGGGCTACGGCCGCGCGGCAAATCTTGGCGTGCGGGCATCAACCGCAGAGTTCGTGGTGGTGGCCAACCCGGACATCGTCTGGGACCGAGGGTCGCTGGACACGCTGATCGCAGCCGCTCTGCGCTGGCCGCGAGGCGCGGCCTTCGGACCCCTGATCCGCACGCCCGACGGGGCCGTCTACCCCTCCGCGAGGGCGCTGCCGTCCCTGGTCCGCGGCATCGGCCACGCGATGTGCGGCTGGTGGTGGCCGTCCAATCGGTGGACCGCTGCGTATCGGGTCGAGTCCGAAGAGCCACGCGAGCGCACCGCGGGCTGGCTGTCCGGCTCCTGCCTGCTCATTCGTCGTGATGCTTTCGACGAAGTCGGCGGGTTCGATCCCGGCTACTTCATGTACTTCGAGGACCTGGATCTGGGACAGCGCTTCGGCGAGGCCGGCTGGCAGAACGTGTACGTGCCGTCCGCAGTGGTGTGTCACACGGGTGGCCACGCAACTTCGCGCAACGCGTCTGTGATGGCGGCCGAGCATCACCGCAGCGCGTGGCGCTACCTGTCGCGTCAGTACCGCGGCTGGCGGTGGTTCCCGGTTCGCCTTGCGCTGCGCGTCGGTCTCCTCGCCAGATCGGTGGTGGCGCGCCGAGTGCCGCGGGTGGCAGCGGGCGCCGAGGCCCAGCGCCGCGACAGCGCGGAGGCCCAGCGCCGCGACAGCGCTGAGGGGCAGCGCCGCGACGGGTAGCCACGGTGCGTGGGCACGTATGGAATTCTCTGCGAAACGCGAGAACGGGGGACAGATGAGCGGGACCACCGATGCGGTCATCCTGGTTGGTGGCCTCGGCACCCGACTGCGCCCGCTCACCCTGTCGGCGCCCAAACCCATGCTCCCGACGGCCGGCGTGCCGTTCCTCACGCACCTGATCTCGCGGATCCGCGATGCGGGGATCGAGCACGTAGTACTCGGCACGTCCTACCGGGCCGAGGTCTTCGAGACCTACTTCGGCGGCGGCGCGGCCTTCGGAGTCGATATTGACTACGTCGTGGAGCCCGAGCCGTTGGGCACCGCAGGCGGCATTCGCAACGTCGCGCATACCCTGCGGGGCGACACGGCGATGATCTTCAACGGTGACATCCTGTCCGGCGTGGACCTGCGCTCGCTGCTCGCGAGGCACGCCGACGCCGGGGCAGACGTCACGCTGTACCTCACCAAGGTGGCCGATCCGCGGGCGTTCGGTTGCGTGCCGACCGACGCGGACGGTCGGGTGACGGACTTCCTGGAGAAGGACCCGAACCCGGTCACCGATCAGATCAACGCCGGCACCTACGTATTCGCCCGTGCCGTGATCGACGCGATCCCGGCCGGCCGCCCCGTGTCGGTCGAGCGCGAGACGTTCCCCGGCCTGCTGGCGAACGGCGCGCACATCGCCGGGCACGTCGACGGCGGGTATTGGCGCGACCTGGGCACCCCGGCCGACTTCGTCGCCGGATCGACCGATCTGGTGTTGGGGCTCGCACCTAGCTCGGCGCTGCCAGGTCCCACGGGGGCGGCCCTCGTGCTCGACGGTGCCTGGGTCGACCCCTCCGCGGCGTTGTATGGGGGCACCACGATCGGCGCGGGTTGCCGGGTACACGGCGACGCCGTCGTGGACGGGTCGGTCGTCTTCGATGGCGCGTCCATCGGCGCGGGTGCGCTCGTGCGGCGTTCGGTCATCGGGTTCGGGGTGCGGATCGGCGAGGGCGCGGTCGTCGAGGACGCGGTGATCGGCGACCGCGCGTCGATCGGTGCGCGCGTCGAGCTGCGCGGCGGAGCCCGCGTCTGGCCCGACGTGGAGCTCGGTGACGGCTCCGTCCGCTTCTCCTCGGATCTGTGACGACCCAACGGCGGATCTGGGACGCCGGACGGTCCATCGATCTCCTGGGCACGCTTGGGCCGCTGCGCAGGGGTGCCGGTGACCCGGCGCATCGGCTGGATGCGGACGGCCGGTTCTGGTGGGCGTGCGACACACCCGCCGGTTCCGGCACGCTGTTGATCACACTGGCGAGCCGCACCGCAGTCGAGGCGAGGGCGTGGGGTGACGGCGCCGAGTGGTTGCTCGAACGGCTCCCCGCACTGCTCGGGAAGGGAGACGACTGGTCGGACTTGGACCTGACCGGGCAACCCCACCTTGCGCACGTGCGCCGGGGCCGTGCGGGGCTTCGCCTGACGGCTACCGGGCTGGTCTTCGACTCGCTGGCACCGGCGGTGCTGGAGCAACGAGTGACCGGACCCGAAGCGCGCCGTGCCTGGGCGGCACTGCTGCGCTGGTACGGCACGCCTGCCCCCGGTCCGGCGGGCGACGCGGGGATGTGCGTGCCGCCCAGCGCCCGCGCCGTGCTCGACGTCACGTCATGGGATTGGCATCGGGCGGGGGTCGATGCTCAGCGTCAACGCGCGCTACGGGCCGCTGCGGGCGTGGCCGCTCGCCTGGAGGAGTGCGTGGGGATGGCGCCGGCGGCGGCTGCGCAGCGATTGCGCAGTGTGCCCGGAATTGG
>JALYIS010000047.1 GCA_030775705.1 Actinomycetota bacterium | reverse complement strand
GCGTTTGCGCGACACCTCACCGACCAGGTGGATGCAATCGAATCCGGCGTCGAGTTGGTCAAGCCGACGACGGGGACCTACACCCTCGCCTCGAGCAACTCCCCCCTTCCGGTCACGATCATCAACCACCTGAACGTGCAGGTGACGGTGCGCATCAGCGTCACCACCAAGAACGGCCTCCCCGGCTTCACGGCCCCCGACAGCGGCACTCGGACGATCGCCGCGGGCAATCGGGTGATCGCCCAGATCCCGACCCATGTCGATCGTGCCGGGCGCTTCAAGGTAGAGGTTTCGCTACTGACACCCAGTGGCGCGCAGATCGACCAGCCTCTGGATCTATCCGTGCGTAGCACGGCACTCGGCGCGATCGGGGTCATGATCACCGTCGTGGCCGCCGTCGTGTTGGCCCTGGCGCTGCTCATCCGGTTGATGCGCAGGCTGTGCAACGGTCCCACGCCGCCCGATCCAGAGTTGGCCGTGCTGAAGTGAACACAGACTCCGGATGGAGCGAGCCGGCTCTTTACTCACGAAACGACACGGTCCTGCCGCCGATGATCGGGGGGGCCGACCCAATGTCGGGCGTCCTGATCAGGGATTGGGAAGACGACCCGCGCGATCGCAACGTCCAGTGGAGCCCGGCGACCTATGTCGGTCCGCGGCGTCACCGACCAGGATCCGGGCGCGTCCGGCCGGACGCTGCCGCGCGCCGAGCCGCGCCCACACCGCCCCCCGATTCGGCGGTGCCAAGCGGCGCTGATCAGGCAGAGCTCGCGGATTCGCCCTCGCCCGACTCGAATCGAGGCGTCCTATCGGCCAGTCGGAGTATGGCTGTCGCCAGCCTCACCAGCCGCGTCACCGGATTCCTGCGCAGCAGCATGCTGGTCGCCGCTATCGGGATCCAGGGTGTCGGGGATGCCTACAACGGCGCCAACAACCTGCCCAATATGGTCTATGAACTGCTTCTCGGTGGAGTCCTGTCCAGTGTCTTGATCCCCTTGCTCGTTCACGCCCAGGAGGATGACGCCGACGACGGCTACGCCTACACCCAGCGGCTCTTGTCGGTAGCTGCGGCGGCACTCGGCGCGATGACCCTCGCCGCGGTGGCCTGCGCGCCGCTGATAGCAGGGGCACTCGTCACTGATCCGGCGCAGCGTAGCCTCACCACGCTGTTCGCGACACTGCTGCTACCCGAGATCTTCTTCTACGGACTTGGGGCGATGTTCATGGCGGTGCTGAACATCAGGCACAGCTACGCACCGGGGGCGTGGTCCCCGGTGCTCAACAACGTGGTGATGATCCTGACGCTGGCGGCTTTCTGGATGCTGCCCGGCCCGAAGGCGCTCAACCCCGCCACGATCACCACCCCGCAGGTCCTTGTCCTCGGAATCGGCACGTCGCTGGGCATCGTCGCTCAGGCGCTCGTCCTGGTCCCGTCGCTTCGCACCACCGGCTTCCGCTGGAAATGGCGGTTCCGGGCACTGCCGCATGAGGCGGGCAGGATGCGCGAGGTCGGCACGCTGGCGGGGTGGGTGTTCGGGTACGTCGTGGCAAGCCAGATCGGCGTATCCGTCATTCTGAAGGTGGGCACCAGCCACGGCGCGTTCACCGTGTTCACCAATGCCGACCTCTTGCTCCAGATGCCGTACGGGATCCTGGTCGTGTCGCTACTGACCGCATTGATGCCACGGCTGTCGCGGTCCGCAGCCAGGGGCGACACCAGCGCGGTGATCGATGACCTGTCTCTGGGCGCACGGTTGGCTGCCGTGGCTCTGCTGCCGATCACGGTCGGTCTCATGGTGTTCGGCCCCGTACTCAGCGTCATCCTGTTCGCCTATGGCGAGACGTCCATCGGGGGGGCCCGCCTCATCGGGACGGCCCTGGCGATCTCCGCTTTCGGGCTTTTCCCGTTCGCGCTCGTCATGCTGCAACTTCGCGTCTTCTACGCGATGCGCGACGGTCGCACCCCGACACTCATCAATATCTTCATGGTCCTGACCAAGATCGTCATCGTGCTCGTCTGCGACGCAACCGTGCACGGGGCGGCCCATATCGCCGAAGCCCTCACTGGCGCGACGTCTGCGTCCTACGTCGTAGGCGCAGTAGTGGGTCATCTTGCGCTGAGTCGACGGCTCGGTCACCTGGACTTTGCCCGCGTCGGGCGGACAGCCTCTCGGATCGCCGCCGCCGCGGCCGCGGGCGGCGTGGTGGCGCTCGGGATGGTCACGGTCATCTCGAGCACGCTTGGACGCGGCCACTTCGGCGCGCTCGCCAGTCTAATCGCGGGAGGCGCGGCCGGGCTCGCGGTGATGGGGACGCTCGCGGTGCGGATGCGGATCCCTGAGGTGGAGGACATCGTCGCACTGGTGCGGCGCCGTTGATCGTCGCACTGGTGCGGCGCCGTTGACCGGAATGGACCAGTCCCTAGGATCGTTGAGGCCGCTGAGACACGAAAGAGGACCCGTGACCGAACAGCACAGCACCGACCGAGGCACACACCGTGAGGTGATCATTGTCGGCTCCGGACCAGCGGGATACACCGCGGCTCTCTACACCGCGCGCGCTGACCTGGCTCCGCTGGTCTTCGAGGGATCCCAGTACGGCGGGGCGCTGATGACGACCACGGAGGTCGAGAACTTCCCCGGCTTTCCCGAGGGAATTATGGGTCCAGAGCTGATGGCGAACATCCGGGCGCAGGCCGAGCGCTTCGGGGCCCAGCTCGTCAGCGACGACGTCGTATCGGTGGATCTCGCCGGCCCGGTCAAGGTCGTGCGCACACATTCTGCGGAGTTCACCGCGGACGCGGTCATCCTGGCGATGGGTTCGGCCTACCGGAAGCTGGGCCTGGCGAGGGAGGACGAGCTCTCCGGGCACGGCGTGTCCTGGTGTGCCACCTGCGACGGGTTCTTCTTCCGCGACCGTGACATCGCCGTGGTCGGCGGGGGCGACACCGCCATGGAAGAGGCCACCTTCTTGACGCGGTTTGCCAAGTCGGTCAGCATCGTGCACCGCCGCGACACCCTGCGCGCCAGCCGGATCATGGCCGATCGCGCGGAGGGCAACCCTAAGATCCGGTGGGTATGGAACGCAGATGTCGTGGACATCGCCGGAGAGGGCGCGGTAACCGGCGTGAGACTGCGGGACACGGTCACGGGCGCGGAGCGTGATCTGGAGGTCCAGGGTCTGTTCATCGCCATCGGTCATGAACCCCGCAGCGAGCTGGTCACCGGGCAGGTCGAGCTCGACGACGAGGGCTACGTGCTGACCACGGTCGGTACGCGGACCAGCATCGACGGCGTGTTTGCCGCCGGCGATGTCGTAGACCACGTCTACCGTCAAGCCATCACCGCGGCGGGTACAGGCTGCCAGGCTGCGCTCGATGCCGAGCGATACCTGGCCGCCCTCGCCGACATGCGGGGACAGGCCGTTACCGACGCTGCCCGTACGTCCGAGCGGGTCTGAACGGGGAATTTGCCGCGGCTAGAGCACGTTTCAACCAGACCCCAAAGAACCAGGAGAAACCAGATGGGCAACAACACCAAGGTCGTCACCGACGCGAGCTTCGCGGCAGACGTTCTGCAGGCCGACGGGCCGGTACTCGTCGATTTCTGGGCGGAATGGTGCGGCCCATGCCGTCAGGTAGGGCCGGTCCTCGAGGAGATCGCAGGCGAGTACGCGGGCAAGATCACCGTCGCGAAGGTCAATATCGACGAAAACCCCGGCATCGCCCGCGACTACCAGATCATGTCGATTCCCACGATGTCGGTGTTTTCCAAGGGCGAGGTGGTCAAGTCGATCGTCGGCGCGCGCCCGAAGGCCGCGATCCTCAAGGAGCTCAGCGAGTACGTCGCCTGAGCTTCGTATCCGTCGGAGGCGATCGTCACCATCCGGTGGCGGTCGCCTAGCGATGTTTCGGGGTTCGGCGGTTGGGGCACAATGGCCCACTACTGACACTTCGGACCTGAGGAGCCTCGGACCTATGCAGCAACTCCGCCGCGGCGCCACGGGCGACGCGGTTGCTGAGGTGCGCCGGATGCTCGCGTCCATCGGTCTGTTGGACAACACCTCGTCCGGCTCGGTCGAGGTCTTTGACGAGGCCACCGAGCTTGCTATCCGACATTTTCAGCAGCGGCGCGGCATCTCGGTCGACGGAACGATCGGCTCGGAGACATACACAGCGCTCACCGGTGCGCACTGGAGTCTGGGCGATCGGGTGCTGTCCCACGAACCTGCTCAGCTGCTGACCGGAGACGACGTCACAGCGCTGCAGGTGCAGCTGCTCGAGCTCGGCTACAACGTGGTCAGGACCGATGGCGTGTTCGGTGCGACGACGGCGGACGGCATCCGTGCGTTCCAGCGAGATCTAGGTCTGGTCGCCGACGGGGTGTGTGGTCCGGCGACCCTGCGTGCACTGCGCTCGCTAGGCCGACGCGTGGTCGGCGGGCGGCCGCAGATGCTTCGTGAGGCAGCCGCGGTCGCGGCATCCGGTCCCAACCTGCTCGGCAAACGCATCGTGCTAGATCCCGGCCATGGGGGCGATGACTCGGGCACCGTTTACAACGGACTCACCGAGGCGGAACTGGTCTGGGACCTGGCAACGCGGCTGGAGGGGCGACTCAGCGCGCTTGGGGTGCAATCCTGGCTGACCCGCGGGCCGAACAACGGCGCGAGCGACGACCAGCGCGCCAGGCTGGCCAACGACGTCGGGGCCGATCTGCTCCTCTCGCTGCACATCGATGGCTTCTCCTCGGCACGGGCGAGTGGGGTCGCCTGCTACTACTACGGCGGGGGTGAGTCCAGCTCCACGATCGGTGAACGCCTTGCCGACCTCGTGCAACGCGAAGTCGTCGCCCGCACGGGCTTCGTGGACGGCAGAATCCACGGCAAGACGTGGGAGCTGCTCCGCTCGACTCGGATGCCCGCCGTGCGGGTGGAGCTCGGCTATCTCAGCTCGCCCGTGGACCGCGCAAAGCTCGTAGATCCGCTGTTCCGGGACACGGTGGCGGAGGGCCTGCTGGTCGCCGTGCAGAGGCTCTACTTGCCGACCGGCGATGACCCGCCGACTGGCGTCTTCCATTTCCCCTCGTTCACCCCGATGCGCACAACCCCCGACCGAGCGGCAGCCGAGCGGTCAGGGGCCGGCGAGCACGGGTGACTGCAAGGTGCCGAGCAGCCGTTCGAGTGCGTACTCGACATCCTCGCGCCAGGTCACGGTGGTCTTGATGTCCAGACGCAGCCGGGGCGTGCGTGGGTGCGCCCGTACCGTCTTGAACCCGACCGCCCGCAGGTAGCCGGCGGGGAGCAGGCAGGGCGCCGGTTCGTCGTAATGTCCGAAGGCCTCCACGGCTCTGATCCCTCGCCGCGCCACATCGCGCGCAACGCCTTGGATGAGCATCCGGCCGAGCCCGCCGCCTCGGAATTCGGGCAGCAGACGGGCGGTCATGAGCAGGACGGCGTCCTGGCTGACGGGCGACGTCGGGAAGGCGACTGCGCGCGGGACGTAGGCCGGCGGAGCGAAGAGCGCATACCCGGCCGGGATGCCCGAGACGTAGAGGATCTGGCCGCAGCTGCCCCACTCGAGCAACGTGTCCGAGACCCAGGCCTCCTTCTCCAGATCGGTTGCGCCGCCGTCGATCGCCCGCTCCGCAGAGACGGGGTCTAGTTCCCAGAAGACACACGCTTTGCAGCGCGTCGGTAGGTCGGTCAGATTGTCCAGGGTGATACTCGCCAAGCGACGGGACACGAGACGTACTCCCTGAGACGGTGAGCAGCTCGCGCCAGGCAGCCGCAGTGGGGCGGGTGGGGTAAATCCTCCCCAGCCACCGCGCTTTCGGTCAAGCGGTGCGGCGCCTCACGCAGGGCCGCGATACGTGGTGAGGAACTCACCGATTCGCCCGATCGCCTCCGTGAGGTCGTCCACGCGCGGGAGCGTGACTATGCGCAGGTGATCCGGCGCCGGCCAGTTGAATCCCGTGCCCTGGACGACGAGCACGTGCTGCTCGCGCAGGAGCTCGAGGACGAATTGCTGATCATCGACAATCCGATAGCGTTCGGGGTCCAGCCGCGGGAACACGTAGAGGGCCCCTTTGGGTCGGACACAGGTCACGCCGGGTATCGCCTCGAGCGCGTTCATCGCGGCATCGCGCTGCTCGAGAAGTCGCCCGCCGGGCAGAATCAGGTCCCGCACGCTCTGCCTACCACCGAGCGCCATCTGAACTGCATGTTGTGCCGGAACATTGGCGCACAGCCGCATGTTGGCCAGGATGGTAATGCCTTCGAGGTAGCTCGCGGCGTGGCGTTTGGGGCCGGTGACCATCATCCATCCCGACCGGAATCCAGCCAACCGATAGGCCTTGGACAAGCCGTTGAAGGTGAGCGTGAAGACGTCCGGGGCTACTACCGCGAACGGCACGTGGACCGCATCGTCGTAAAGGATCTTGTCGTAGATCTCATCGGCGAGGACCACGAGACCATGTTCGCGAGCAAGGTCGGCGATATCTCGAAGTGTCGCTTCCGGATACACCGCGCCGGTGGGATTGTTCGGGTTAATGACCACGATCGCCTTCGTGCGATCACTGACCTTGGCGCGTAGGTCGTCCAGATCCGGTAGCCATCCGGCCGACTCGTCACACAGGTAGTGGACCGGTCGCCCGCCGGCCAGGGAGGCGGACGCGGTCCACAGTGGGTAGTCCGGTGTCGGGACGAGGACCTCGTCCCCGTCGTCGAGCATCGCCTGCAGCGACAGGCTGATGAGCTCACTGACGCCGTTACCGAGCCAGACATCATCGACATCTACGATGTCGACCCCGCGCTCCTGGTAATGCTGAACGATCGCCGTGCGCGCGGACAGCAACCCCTGCGAATCGCAGTAGCCCTGGGCGCTGGGAAGGTTGCGGATGACGTCAACCAGGATCTCCTCCGGTGCGTCGAATCCGAACGGTGCGGGGTTGCCAATGTTGAGTTTGATGATCCTGCGCCCCTCCTCTTCAAGGCGCTTTGCCTCGTCGAGGACCGGTCCGCGGATGTCGTAGCACACGTTCTCGAGCTTGCGCGATTGCCTGAGGTCCACCCGCAAACCTTCGCACACGACCCGCTTCGTCGACATCGGATTTCATGGCATGGTCAGCGCATGCATGTGCCTGAAGCCGTGCGCGCCCGACGGATGGTGCGCGCCTACGACCCCGCGCGGCCGATTCCACGCGAGGCGCTTGACGAACTGCTCAGGCTCGCGCTCAGGGCCCCGTCGGCCGGCCATACCCAGGGTCGCGAATTTCTCGTACTGGACGACATAACGTCGCTCTCAACATTCTGGGATGCGACCGTCTCCGAAGCGCCCAATGGCTGGCTGCAGCGCATGCGCACCGCCCCTGCTCTGGTGATCATCCTGGCTGACCGCGCTGCCTACCTGGACCGCTACGCGGAGCCGGACAAGGGATCAACGCCGCCTGATCAGCAGCAGTGGCCCGTGCCCTATTGGGATGTCGACGCCGGCATGGCGGCGATGATCCTGCTGCTCGCCGCGACCCACTCGGGCCTGGGCGCGTGCTTCTTCGGTGTCCCTGGTGAGCGCTGGGCCGCCGTGCGCGACGCATTTGGCGTCCCTGAGCAATTGCGCCCGGTCGGGGTCGTCAGTCTGGGTTACCCCGCCCCCGACCTGCGTTCGCCGTCACTTCGGCGTGGGGTCCGTCCATTCCGCGACGTCGTCAGGTATGGGAGATATACCGGCATTTGACCGCTATGTACGGTTATGCGATGCTTCGGGCGGATCAGCTGCTGTCGGTCTCGGGGGCCTTCTGCCGCGAGGCGAGCTGCGGTGCCATGAGTGCCACGATTCTCTCGAGGTCGTCTATCGAGGCGAACTCAACCGTGATCTTGCCCTTGCGGCGCCCCAGTTCGACCCGCACCCTGGTATCGAAGGCATCGGACAATCTGACTGCGAGGTCGCTGACTGCCGGGGCGGTGGGCCGGGGAACGCTCGTCCGGCGACTGTGCTTCTTGTCCACATGCCCGCTCGCATACAGTGCGACCAACTCCTCGGTGGCCCGGACGGACAGTCCCTCTGCCACGATGCGCGTCGCCAGGTCATCCTGTAGTTCGGGGTCCTCGAGCCCTAGCAGAGCGCGTGCGTGGCCGGCCGACAGGACGCCTGCCGCCACCCGCCGCTGGACCGGCACCGGCAAGTTCAACAGGCGGATGGTGTTGCTGACCTGCGGACGGCTGCGACCGATTCGATGGGCCAATTCTTCGTGGGTGGTACCGAACTCTTCGAGCAGCTGCTGGTAGGCCGCTGCCTCTTCCAGCGGATTCAGCTGGGCCCGGTGAATGTTCTCCAACAGGGCATCGCGAAGCATTGCGTCGTCGCCAGTTGTCCGAATGATCGCGGGCACGGACGACAGCCCGGCTGCCGCGGCCGCCCGCAGCCGACGTTCGCCCATGACGAGTTCGAACCCGCGATCGTCCGCGCGGACGACGATCGGCTGGAGAACGCCGAACTCGCGAACTGAATGGGTCAATTCGGCAAGTGCGTCCTCGTCGAAGACCTGGCGTGGCTGCTTCGCGTTCGGGTGGATCGACCCGATAGGCAGCTCAGCAAAGGAGGCGCCAGGTACGGGCAGCGGGCCGTCCCCGTCGCCGGCCGTGTCGGCGACGTCGTCGCCGTCAGTCGCATCGCGCCGCGGTCCGCCCGGCTGTGGTGGCTCCTCACTGGCCACGGTGGCAATCGACGCCGGCGCGCCGAAGTAGATGTCGGCAGGTGAGGGTGTCGACGGGCCACCCCCGGCTGACTCCATGGGACCGGTGGGGATCAGTGCGCCCAGTCCTCGTCCCAGGCCACCGCGCCGGTTCTTACCTGTCACGGTTCATCCCCGTCTCTGTCATCTGGTTCCTCAGCTACGCCCGCTTCACCAGTAACGTCCGCGCGCTCTGCGATCTCGCGCGCTGCCTGAAGGTACCCGACGGCGCCACGAGACCCTGCGTCATACGTCATCACTGTCTGGCCGAAACCTGGAGCCTCAGAAACTCGCACGTTCCGAGGGATGACCGGACCAAGCACCAATTCATGGAAGTGCGATCGGACCTCGTCTGCCACCTGATCCGACAATCGAGTTCGCGGGTCATACATGGTCAGCAGCACCGTGGTCACAGCCAGCGCCGGATTCAAGTGCGACTTCACCAATTCAACTGTGTTGAGCAGTTGAGCGAGTCCCTCCAGCGCGTAGTACTCGCACTGGATAGGGATCAGCACCTCACGGGCGGCGACCAGAGCGTTCAGCGTGAGGAGTCCGAGTGACGGCGGGCAGTCGATGAACACATAGTCGACGACGAGTTCAGAATCGAGGAACGTGGTGACGGCGCGCTGCAGACGGTACTCACGCGCGACCTGCGATGTCAGCTCGATGTCCGCGCCCGCGAGGTCGAGTGTTGCCGGTACGCACCACAGGTTCTCTGAGAAGTCCGCCTGTGTCGCGACGTCCGCAATAGCCGCGCCCCCGAGTAGAACGTCGTAGATAGATGGCGTTCCGACCGAGTGCCCGATACCGAGTGCGGTGCTTGCGTTTCCCTGCGGGTCGAGGTCAATGACTAGAACGCGCACGCCATGCAGTGCCATGGCAGCGGCGAGGTTGACCGTCGTCGTAGTCTTCCCTACCCCGCCTTTCTGGTTGGCCACTGTCATCACGCGCGTTGCCCGCGGTCGAGGCCACGCCTCTTGGCGGACATTGAGGACATGGACGGCCTGAGCCGCCTCCCGCGCGATTGGCGTGTCGAACTCTGTTTCACGTGAAACAGAGTTCGAC
>JALYIS010000046.1 GCA_030775705.1 Actinomycetota bacterium | reverse complement strand
ACCGCAGCGTCCGCGTTACCGGCTTGCCGGTGGTGTGGGCGCCCGGGTGCCGACTGGTGCTGCCCCCAGTGCGGCGGGCGCCGGATGCGCGCGGGGGTGATCGGTGCCGCCCGGACCGCAGAGGAGCTTGGCCGGGCGTTTCCCGGATACCCCGTCCGCAGTTCATTGGGGGATCGGATCTTGCCTGACCTGCCGGCCGGGCCGGCCGTCGTGGTGGCCACGCCAGGTGCCGAGCCGGTGGTCGACGGCGGCTACGGAGCAGCCCTATTACTCGACGGCTGGGCGCTGCTGTCGAGGCCCGATCTGCGTGCCGGTGAGCAGACGTTGCGACGGTGGATGAATGCCGCGAGCCTGGTCCGTTCCGAAGGCCGGGTGGTGGTGGGCGCCGATGCGGGTCTTGCTCCCGTGCAGGCATTGATCCGCTGGGATCCGTGGGGGGCCGCGGCGCGCGAGCTGGCCGAGCGCGCCGAGGTGGGATTCGCACCCGCGGTTCGGATGGCCTCTCTGTCGGGCGCGCCGACGGGAATTGCGGAGCTCGTATCGGGCGCGGACCTGCCGGCCGGCGCCGAACTCATCGGTCCCGTGCCGGTCGGTGACGACGGCGCCCAACGCATGCTTATCCGGGTACCGCGCGAGCGTGGGGCCGAGTTGGCGGCCGCGCTCAAGGTTTCGGCCGCCGGCCGGTCGGCACGCAAAGCGGGCGACCCGATCAAGATCGTGCTTGACCCGAGCGAGCTGTGACCGTCGCTCGGCTGTCACCTGCCGGGCGACGGACCGACTAAGGAACGGTTCGGGACAACCAGTCCTCAGATGGGCCGAGCTCACGGTCGAGCAGTGCGGGCACCGACAGCGCGTCGCCCTCGCGGGCCAGTGTCGTGCCGATCGAGTCCTGTTCCGGGGCATCGACGTGCACATAGCGATCGCCGCGCATGAGCGATGCCCCTGCGGCGATCAGCAGCATCACGACCGACGCCCCGAATGCGATCAGCAGGCCGTGCATGAACGGGCTGGAGATCAAGTGCGGGAAGAATGACTGCCCCGTGAGGGTGGTGAGGTCCACGCCGGAGCCGGGTCGCAGTTGTGCCGGGTCGACTTGTTGCATGAGCTGGCGGATCGGATTGTCGCCCAGGAAGGCCGCGAACAGCGTGCCGACCGGCGGGGTGTGCGCGATGGTGTGTGCCGCGCCGGGGCTCACCCCCGCGGCCGTGAGTCCGTGGTAAAGGGAGGCGGGCAGCCGGCTGGCCAACCCGATGGCCATGAGCGTGAAGAAGCCGCCGAGCGAGAGAACCATGCCGGCGTTCATCCCGGTGGCGCGGATGCCAGAGGCGGCCCCCCGCTGTGCCGCGGGGACCGCGTTCATGATCGCCGCCGAGTTCGGTGCGGCGACCAGGCCACTGCCGATGCCGTTGAGGGCGAGCAGTGCGGCGAACAGGCTGTAGTTGAAATCCGCGGGCAGCAGTATCAATCCGACGAACGTGGCCGCGGTGATCAGCAGGCCACCGGTGGCGAATGCCCGCGCGCCGAAGCGATCCGAGACCGCGCCCGATACTGGGCCGGCGACCAGGAAGCCCAGGGTCAGCGGCAGCATGTAGATCCCTGCCCACAGCGGGGTGTCCGCGTAGGCGTAGCCGTGCAACGGCAACCAGATGCCCTGTAGCCAGATGATCAACATGAACTGTAGGCCCCCGCGCGCCATGGCGGAGAGGAGATTGACGGTCTGCCCCGCGGCGAAGGCGCGAATCCTGAACAGCCTCATGTTGATCATCGGATCGGGTACCCGGTTCTCGATCACGCAGAATGCGATGAGCAGGCCGAGGCCGGCGACGAGGCCAGTCAGAACCTTCGGCGAGGTCCAGCCCATCGTGTGGCCGCCGTAGGGCTGCAAGCCGTACACGATGGCGACGAGGACGGCGATCAGTCCGATACCGAATGTGAGGTTGCCCCACCAGTCGATAACGGTCTTCTTTGACCGATCTCGCGGCTTGTCGTGAACCGTGCGGTAGCCCATCCAGGTGCCCCAGACGCCCACCGGCACGCTGACCCAGAACACCGCGCGCCAATGCCACTGCGACAGAAGACCGCCGATGACCAGACCCAGGAAGGTGCCAGCGAGTGCCGCGACCTGGTTCACGCCGAGTGCGAAGCCGCGGCGGTCGGCCGGGAACGCATCCGTGATGAGGGCGGTCGAATTCGCAGTGAGCATGGCGCCCCCGGCACCCTGTACGACACGCAGGCCGATGAGTTCCAGCGCGCCGGCTGATCCAGCGTTGGGCACCAGCGCGCACGCGACCGATGCGACGGTGAAGATGAGAAAGCCCAGGTTGAACATCCGGGCCCGGCCGTACTGGTCGCCCAGACGACCGAACGTCACCACCAGAACTGCCGTGACGAGCAGGTATCCCATCAACATCCACAGCAGGTAGGAGATGTTCGCCGGGGCCAATGGGTCGAGCCCCAAGCCGTTGAAAATGGCGGGCAGCGAGATCAACAGGATGGATGAGTTCAGCGTGGCGGCGAGGATGCCCACCGTGGTCACCGAGAGTGCGATCCGGCGGTCGTGCGCTTCCCCCTGCGACACCGAGACTCCCTTCTTTCGTTAGCCATCCTAACTAATCGTCACACGGCGGTGCAATCACGTTCCGTAGACTGGGCCGGTGACCGTCCAGCGAATCCGGCTCTTCGGCGATCCGGTGCTGCGCAGCCCGGCAGACGCCGTGGTTGATTTCGACAAGGAACTGCGCAGTCTGGTGAGAGATCTCACCGAGACCATGCTCGAAGCTCCGGGTGTCGGTCTGGCCGCGCCCCAGATCGGGGTGGGTCTGCGGGTGTTCACGTATCACGTGGACGACGAACAGGCGGGGCACCTGATCAACCCCGTGCTGCACTTTCCGAGCGACGAGAGCCAAGACGGCCCGGAAGGGTGTCTGTCCTTGCCTGGTCTCACGTTCGACTGCGTTCGCCGAGCAGCCGTGGTCGCACACGGCCAGAACATGTTCGGCGATCCGGTCTCGGTCGAAGGTACAGCTACGCTGGCGCGCTGCATCCAGCACGAGACCGATCACCTGGACGGGGTGCTATTCGTCGACCGGCTCGACGCAGATGCCCGCAAGCTCGCCATGCGCGAGATCCGCGAAGCGCAGTGGTCCGGGCTTTCGCCGGCACGCGTGCAGCTCAGCCCCCACACGACGCGCGGGCTGGCCCTGTGACCGCGTGAGGCTGGCGTTCGCCGGCACGCCGGCTGCCGCATTGCCCGCACTGCAGGCGCTGCTCGACTCACCCGCGCATGAGGTC
>JALYIS010000045.1 GCA_030775705.1 Actinomycetota bacterium | reverse complement strand
TCGGGCTTGTTCCCAGCGGGCCTCGGTGTTGATGGTGCTGGTAGGCCCGCTCCAGCGGGTTGCCTGGAACTCAAGGCGGGTCAGCTTGTGTCCGTTGGCCCATCGCACGAAGTGCCCGGCGTCGCGCCGGTAACGGGCTTGTTCGTTGGTCAGCCAGGTGTCGAGGTCGCCTTGCCGGGCGTCGCGCAGGGTTCGACCACCGGCTGCGAGTCCGTCGAGCAGGGCGATGGCGGCGTTGACGCAACGTTTCACCGTGACCAGCTGTGCGTGGGTCGCGTATGAGCCGGTGTTGCGTGAGCGCAGGCGCCGCAGCAGGTGCCACACGGCGTAACGATGCAGCAGTTGGCGTTGGTCAGGGTCGTCGCGTTCGGCGAGGGTGCGGGTGATCCAGTGTTCGAGCCGGGCCAGGTTCTCGTCTCTGTTCGGCAGGGCGCCAGTGGAGACGAGCATGGCGCGTAGGTGCTCGATCGGTTTGCCGGCGGGGAGCTCATCGAGCCCGGCATGGCTGAGCGGTAGTCGGCCAGTGCCCAGTTCCTGCAAGATCTCGCCAGTACTGGGCCTGTTCAGCCATTCGAGCACGCAGCTCGGGCGGTCGCTGTCGACGAGGTTGTCGTGCAGGCCAAGCAGCTCGGCACGGACGTCACCGTTGTGATCGGCGAGCAGGATGTGTAGTCGCTGTCGCAGGTTGCAGCGTGTGCATGATCGGGTGCTCAGCTGTGGACGCCCGCAGTTCGGGCAGCCGCGCCAGAAGCTCGGGTCCGGGTTGGTGCAGATCGCGCAGAGTGGTTTGTCGAGGGTGCCGCTACGAATCATCTCGATCTTGCCGCAGCCGGCGCAGCGGGCCCACCGCTTCTGGCAGGCCCGACACCATGGACGGTTAGTGACTCGGGAGATCTCGCAGTGCGCGTCTCGACTGCAGATCGAGCAGATCATGTTCGCGCTACTCGCCGGGCCGGGTGATGCGTGCCGGCTTGGGTCGCAGCTGACCGACCCCGACTGTGTCGCCGGCCGCTTTGGCTGTGCGCGCGCGTCCGCCGGCAGCGACGGGTTCGATGAGCTCGGTCATCGAATAGTCCAGGATGTCGAGCAGCGCCATGAGGATCTTGAGGCTGAGCCGCTCCGGTCGTTCCACGACCAGTCGATAGACCTGGCTGGACGACAATCGGATGTCTCGGGCGGCTAGCGGCTCGAGCAGGTCGGTGGTGGCGAACATGCCTCGTTCGGCCATGACCTGCCGCAGGTGCCAGCGGTAGTCCAGCTTGCGTGCCATCAGTGCTCCTCACTTTTGCCGTCGACGAGGTCGAAGGCCGGCCCGATCGCCTTGCGTAGCGCGGTGTTCATGAAGTCGCCGCTGACGTGGGTGTAGATCGCGGTCGACGTGTCGCAGCGATGGCCGACCTGTTGCTGGATGAACCGGCGATCCGCACCGTCCTCGGTGAGGTGGGTGACGTAGGAGTGGCGCAATGAGTGCGGTGACAACGCGCGCGGCAGGGCCAACGCGTCTCGGTAGGCGACGAACCGGGCATTGATCTCCGCCGGTTTCAACCGCCCACCCCGTTCGGTGACCCACAACGCCGGATGATCGACAGCCTCGAACCGAGGCCGGATGTTGGCCACGTAGTCAGTCACCGCCTCCACCGCCCAACCCATCACCGAGGCGACGTTGCGCCGGCGCGGTGGCTGGCCACGTACTGCCTTGCCGTAACGCACCTGCAGCATCCCGAAACGGCCGAACTCAGCCGCGGCGGGATTACGGCCCCAGTCCGCGAGATCCAGCTGGGCCGTCTCGGTGCGCCGCAGCCCCCAGCCGTAGATCACCTTGAATAGCGTCGCGTCCCGGTAGGCCGCCAGAGCCCCCTTGCGCTTCGCCCGCGCGGCGCGCTCCACCTGCTCGTCGGCGTAGTCGAGGAACCGTTGCAGCTCCTCCCGGGTGAACGGCCGCGCCTCCGGGCTGCCCTCGTACTCGTTGAGATGCGCGATGGTGTTCCGCTCATGGCAGATCGGCACCGGATGTATTCCCGGCCCGAACTCCCGTTCGCAGGCCGACGCCCATCCGTAGCGGGTATCGGTGAGGTACTCGGTGAACAGTCGCAGCTCAGTCTGATAGCCGCGGATCGTCGCTGGCGCGAGGTGATGCTCGGCGGTCAGCGTCAGAGACCATTCATCCACATGACCCGGCCCCCACTGCCACGGGAACTCGTTGGTGAAAGCCAGAAACCGTCGAACCAGATGCTCGCGCGCGCCGATCGTTCTCGCCCGCAGCCCCCGAGCGGTCTGCTGCGCCCGCCACCCCTGCAACATCGCTTCGACCATCGCCTCTTCCGGCCGGAGCTGAAGCACGCCATCCATCAGCTGTGCGCTCGCCGCACCAACCAAATCCATTCGCCGCAACCGAACCCCCACCTTCATTGGATGGGCGTATCCTGCATCAGGCGGGCTCACCAATTGGGCGCGACACGCTTGACCGCCGAAAAGACCGGCAGGCTGGTGTTCGACTTACGCCGCTAACCGTCGGTAAGACGTATTCGTCGCACCCATCTGATGCAATTCCCGAGATTTGTC
>JALYIS010000044.1 GCA_030775705.1 Actinomycetota bacterium | reverse complement strand
CTGGTGGACGGTGCCGAACCGACGGGCAGCGCGGGCTGGCAATCGTTTTGACGGGCAGCCGCTAAGACGTGAGCTTGAGTATCGCTTCCGCATTGCGGTGGCCGACGAGAGCACGTACGTCCTCGGAGATCGCTGCCGATTCCATGAATCTCCCTGCAATGTACGAAGATTCGTACGGATAGTCGATGGAGTACAGCACCCGTTCCTTCCCCATCGACGCCGGCGATGCCAGCAGTGGGACTTCAGCGCCGACGAGATGCCAATCCGATTCGGGGTCGGTGGGGTCCAGCCGCGACCCCGGGAGTGATCAAGGCGTTGTCGCGCGACGGGGGAGGGGCCGAGGCTGGGGTGGCGGGCGCAGAGGGTTCGGAGGACTCAGAGGGCTCAGCCGAGCTGCACGCCGACGTGGCAAGGAGGGCGGCTCCGGCGGCGGCTGTGCCGGCCACCAGTGCAGCCTGCGCGAGATCATGCCGATGGCGCCATGATCTGCGTTGCCCGGCGTGCCTTCACAACCACACATTGCATCTCTCGATTCGAACTGGAACTGCAACCAATTGCGGTGGAAACACGGCCGCCGGAGGTAATACTCGCTTGGCACATCGGGTGTCGCGGCGAATCCCAAGCCGCGTCGTGATCTTCGCGTCGGCTAGGTTGGCCTCTCGTGACTGCACGCCCACTCTCAGAGCTCGTCGAGGACGGTTGGGCGCACGCGCTCGAACCGGTTGCCGATCAGGTCGCCCAGATGGGCGAGTTCCTCCGGTCCGAGATCGCGGCGGGACAGCGCTACCTACCCGCCGGTGAGAACGTGCTGCGGGCCTTCACCTTTCCGATCGATCGGGTGCGCGTGCTGATCGTCGGACAGGATCCGTATCCGACCCCTGGGCACGCGGTCGGGCTCAGCTTCTCCGTGGCGCCCGACGTGCGTCCGCTGCCGCGCAGCCTGGACAACATCTTCAAGGAGTACGCCACCGACCTGGGTCACCCCGCGCCGAGTTGTGGTGACCTGACGCCGTGGGCCGAGCGTGGGGTCATGATGCTCAACCGGGTGCTGACCGTCCGGGCGGGCACGCCGGCGTCGCACCGCGGTAAGGGGTGGGAGGCCGTCACCGAGTGCGCGATCCGCGCTCTGGTGGCCAGGCCGCAGCCGATGGTGGGGGTGCTGTGGGGACGCGACGCGCAGACGCTACTGCCGATGTTGACGGGTGCGCACTGCGCGACCATCGAGTCGGTACATCCGTCACCGCTATCGGCGTCGCGTGGCTTCTTCGGGTCGCGGCCGTTCAGCCGCGCCAATGAGCTACTCGCCGAGATGGGTGCCGAACAGATCGACTGGCAACTGCCGTAGGTCGCAAGACACCATCGCGTGTGCTGTCAGATCGCGATCCGACGAGTCACCGCAATCTCACCGCACACGCGATGAGAAGCGAACTAGCCGCGCGCGACCTTGCCCGCCTTGATGCACGACGTGCACGCGTTGATGCGCTTCTTGTTGCCACCGGGACGCGACACGGCGTGCACGGTCTGGATGTTCGGATCCCACCGGCGATTGGTCCGGCGATGGGAGTGCGACACCGACTTGCCGAAGCCGGGACCCTTCCCGCAGACATCGCAAACCGCAGCCATGTGAAACTCCTTGATCGGTTCTGGGGGGCCAACGACCGCAACGCGGGTGACCCAACAACCTGACCAGGATACCGGCCGCCGCTGCGATCGCCAAAACGGTGGGCATCAGCCCGAACCCTCGTGCATGACCTCGGCGGAATCGGGGCGGTGTCAGGCACAGTGGCTAGGCTGACGCGCACGTGGCTGCGTTGGGTCGAAGGAGAGGCGGTTGGGCATGTCCGCACGCCGACTCGACGCCACCGCGCTTCAGGAGTGGGCGCACACGGCCGTCACTCACCTCATTGCGCGCACTGACGAGATCAACCGCCTCAATGTGTTCCCGGTCGCCGATGCGGACACCGGGACCAACATGCTGTTCACCATGCGCGCGGCGGGTGCCAGGGCCGAGTCACTGCGCGACGTGGACGTGGACGTGGCGAGCGTGGCCGCCGCGCTGGCTGAGGGTGCACTGCAGGGGGCCCGCGGCAACTCCGGGGTGATCCTCTCGCAGATTCTGCGCGGCGTGGCCGACGTGGCTGCCGGGGCCGCCGACGAAAGCAACGGCGTACTCGTCGAGATCGACGGGCCGCTCCTCGCAGCCGCGCTGAGGCACGCCGTCGTGCTAGCCGATGCCTCGGT
>JALYIS010000043.1 GCA_030775705.1 Actinomycetota bacterium | reverse complement strand
GCGGTGCCGTTCCCGACGACGCCCCGGTCTTCGTCATCTCGGTGGCCGCCCAGCTGGCCGGGATGCACGCGCAGACGCTGCGCCAGTACGACCGTCTGGGCCTGGTGACCCCCGGGCGTACCGGCGGCGGCGGCCGGCGCTACTCGGCACGCGATGTCGCGTTGCTGCGGGAGGTTCAGCGCCTGAGCCAGGACGAGGGTGTCAGCCTGGCCGGCATCAAACGCATCATCGATCTCGAATCCCAAGTCGACGCACTGCGCCAGCGTGTCGCCGAACTCGCCGCCGAGCTCGATCGTGCGCACGCCGAGCTGATCGCGCGCCGCGGCCCCACGACTGCGCTCGTCGTCTGGACGCCGCAACGCCGGCACTGACGCGGCCCATCATCGCCCTGCACACCGATCTGAGGTGACTAGTCATGGATCTGACCACCCGAAGCCAACAGGCCGTCTCGGCCGCGGTGAAATCGGCCGCCGAACGTGGCAATCCCGCCGTCGAGCCCGCCCATCTGGCCGTCGCCCTGCTCGATGACACCGAAGGTCTGACGCGCCCGCTGTTGCAGGCGGTCGGCGCCGATCCGCTGGCGATCCGCGCGCAGGCACAGCGCCTGGTCGAGAAACTGCCGGCAGCCAGCGGTGCGTCCGTCGCGGCTCCGCAGAGCTCCCGGGCCCTCTACTCGGTGATAACTGCCGCCGAGCGTGACGCGCGCGACCGCTCGGACGAATATGTCTCCACCGAACACCTGCTGCTCGCGCTGGCGCAGCAGGGAGGCGAGGTGGCGACGCTGTTTGCGGAGAACGCCATCACCGCCACTGCACTGGCTGATGCATTGTCCGCGGTGCGCGGCTCCGGGCGGGTCACCTCACCCGACCCGGAGGGGACGTTCAAGGCGCTTGAGAAGTACGGCGTCGATCTGACCGCCGCTGCTCGCGAAGGCCGGATCGACCCCGTCATCGGTCGCGACGCCGAGATCCGCAGGGTCGTGCAGGTGCTCTCGCGGCGCACCAAGAACAACCCCGTGCTGATCGGCGAGCCGGGCGTCGGCAAGACGGCGGTAGTCGAGGGCCTTGCCCAGCGCATCGTCGCGGGCGACGTGCCGGAATCTCTGCGCGGCAAACGGCTGGTCTCACTTGATCTCGGCTCGATGGTGGCTGGCGCGAAGTACCGCGGTGAGTTCGAGGAGCGGCTCAAGGCGGTGCTCAGCGAGATCAAGGATGCGGGGGGGCAGGTCGTCACCTTCATCGACGAGCTGCACACCGTCGTCGGCGCCGGCGCCACCGGAGAATCCGCGATGGATGCGGCGAACATGCTCAAACCGATGCTGGCCCGCGGCGAACTGCGACTGGTCGGCGCGACCACCCTGGACGAGTATCGCGAGCACATCGAGAAGGACGCCGCCCTCGAACGTCGGTTCCAGCAGGTTCTCGTAGGCGAGCCGTCGGTGCAGGACACGGTGGCCATCCTGCGTGGTCTCAAGGGCCGCTACGAGGCGCACCACAAGGTGCAGATCAGCGATGGCGCGCTGGTTGCCGCCGCGACTCTCTCGGATCGCTACATCACCTCACGCTTCCTTCCGGACAAGGCCATAGACCTGGTCGACGAGGCGGCGTCGCGACTGCGCATGGAGATCGACTCGCGGCCAGTCGAGATCGATCAGCTGCAACGCGCGGTGGACCGGCTGCGGATGGAGGAGCTCGCGCTGAAGAAGGAGACCGACGACCCGTCGCGTGACCGTCTCACCAGGCTGCAGGGCGAGCTCGCGGACCTCACCGAGCAGCTCGACGCGCTCAACGCCCGGTGGGAGCGGGAGAAGTCCGGACTCAACCGGCTCGGCGAACTCAAGGAACGGATCGACGAACTGCACGGCCAGGTCGAGCGTGCGCAGCGCGACGGCGATCTCGAGACAGCGTCGCGTCTGCAATACGCGGAGTTGCCGGTGCTCGAGAAGGAGCTCGCACAAGCGGTCGCCGCGGAGCCGGCGCAGGACGTCCTCGTCAAGGAGGAGGTCAGTGCCGACGACATCGCCGATGTGGTGGCGGCCTGGACCGGTATTCCCGCCGGGCGGCTGCTGGAGGGCGAGACAGCCAAGCTGCTGCGGATGGAGGACGAGCTCGCCACCCGGGTGGTCGGTCAGCGCGCGGCGATCCAGGCCGTGTCCGACGCGGTTCGGCGCGCCCGCGCCGGGATTTCCGACCCCGATCGACCGACCGGCTCGTTCCTGTTCCTCGGGCCGACCGGCGTGGGCAAAACCGAGCTCGCCAAGGCACTGGCCGGCTTCCTGTTCGACGACGACCGCGCGATGGTCCGCATCGACATGAGTGAGTACGCCGAGAAGCATTCGATCGCCAGACTCGTAGGTTCGCCGCCCGGCTACATCGGCTACGACGAGGGAGGCCAGCTCACCGAGGCCGTCCGTCGGCGTCCGTACTCGGTTGTCCTGTTCGACGAGGTCGAGAAGGCGCACCCCGACGTCTTCGACGTGTTGCTGGCCGTACTCGACGACGGCCGGCTGACCGACGGTCAGGGCCGGACCGTGGACTTCCGTAACGTGATCCTCATCCTGACCTCCAACCTCGGCTCGTCCGCACTGGTGGCTGGGCTGCCGGACGAACTCGCGCGCGACGCGGTGATGGGCGCGGTTCGTGATCACTTCAAGCCCGAATTCCTCAACCGTCTGGACGACATCGTGGTCTTCGACTCATTGAGTACCGAGGACCTCACGCGCATCGTCGACATCCAGGTTGCGGCGCTCGCAGAGCGACTCGCCGGCCGGCGGCTCTCGCTCACCGTGAGCGACGGGGCGCGGGAATGGCTCGCGTTGAACGGTTTCGATCCGCTCTACGGTGCGCGGCCGTTGCGACGCCTGGTCCAGACTTCGATCGGGGATCCGCTGGCCAAGCAATTGCTCGGCGGGCGCATCCTCGATGGGCAGGACGTGAGGGTCGACGCGCGCCAAGATCGTTCGGGGTTGGACGTCAGCGGCTCCTGACGCGACAATCGCAGCGGCGCGTGCCGACCGGCGGCGCATAAGCGAGGAGCCTCGATGACCACGTCGAATCCCGGTGACCTGCCACCGGACCCCTTCCGTAAGCAGCCGTCGCAGCAACCGCCGACGCCTGATCCAGGTTCGTCAGGCCCACCCCCGTACAGTCCGCCGCCGTACACCCCACCCGGTTATGGGCAACAGCCCCCGCCGTACGGGCAGCAGCCTCCGCCGTACGGGCAGCAGCCCGGCTATGGGCAACAGCCTCCGCCGTACGGGCAGCAACCGCCCCAGCACGGCGGATACCAGGGTGGCGCGATGCCGCCGCCCGGTGGCGCGATGCCGCCGCCCGGCGGAGGGTACGGATATGGCGCCGCCCCCGCACCGGTCCCTGGCGGCCGGAAGGCGAGTATGGGCGCGCGCTTCGGCGGCCTGATCATCGACGGGATCATCGTCGGCATCCCGGCCGTGATCATCGGGGCGCTGTTCGGCGCGTTCCGCTCGACGACGACGTGCGACGCGTTTGGCAACTGCACGAGGGGGGTGGGGACGAACGGGGGTGGCACCGTGGCGCTGTACCTCGCGAGTCTGGTGATCGGGTTGGCCTACGTGGCCTACTTCGTCGGAGTCAAGACGCAGAGCGTCGGTCACCGAGTGGTTGGCGTGCGTGTCGTCGACGTCAATACCGGTACGCCGATCGGCCCCGGCCGCGCGATAGGACGCCAGATTGTGCTGAGCCTGTCCGGATTGCTCTGCTTCGTCGGGTAC
>JALYIS010000042.1 GCA_030775705.1 Actinomycetota bacterium | reverse complement strand
CGGCTGGGCCGGGCGCGGCGGTGGCCGTGCGGTCGAGGTCGCGGCGTTGCCGGAGTGGCGGGGCACCACGATGCAGGTCTGCGGGCTGTGGCCCTTCGCCGTCGGCGCCGGCGCACCCCTGATCGGTGTCCCGCTGGGCCGGCACCCGCTGAACCACGGCACCGTCTGCGGCGACCCGATCTCCTGGTTTGCCCGGGCGAACCTGATCGCGAACCCGTCCGCGTTCGTGCTCGGCAAACCCGGTCTCGGCAAATCGACCATCGTCCGCCGGATGGCCGCGGGACTGACTGGGTTCGGGGTGCAGCCGCAGGTGCTCGGGGACCTGAAACCGGACTACGTCGACCTCATCCAAGCCCTCGGCGGACAGGTCATCACCCTCGGACGTGGCCGCGGGTCGTTGAACGTCCTCGACCCCGGCGAGGCCCACGACGCCGTCCGCCTCCTCCGCACCGCAGCGAACGACGCACAATCCCGCGCCGATACCGCGCGGGCGCAGCTGAAACGGTCCCGCCCGAAACACGGCAGCCCTCGCCGACTCGAGCTCGAACAAACCATTACAACCGGCGAGGAGACCGCGCGCCGCAACGAACAGCTCGCGGTCCAGGTCTGGCAGGACGCCCACGGCCGCCGCCACACCATGGTCTCCGCCCTGCTCACCATCCTCCGCGGCTCCCAGCCCACCGACCGGGAGGAGACCATCCTCGACCGGGCACTCAAGCTCCTCGACACCCGCGACCAGATCCCCGTCCTCACCGACCTGCTCGAAGTCATCCAGGCCGCCCCGGACGAACTGCGCCAGGTCGCGCTGGACCGCGGAAACCTCGACCGGTACCGGCAGATCACCGAGAACCTCGAAGCGTCCCTCATCGGCCTCACCTCTGGCGGTCGCCTCGGGGAACTGTTCGGGCGTCCCACGACCACCGTGATGCGCCGCGACCGACCCGTCGTCTACGACGTGTCCGCGATCGATGACACCGACACCTCCCTGCAGGCCGCGGTGCTGCTGGCCTGCTGGTCCGCCGGGTTCGGGACCGTCACCGTCGCCAACGCCCTCGCCGACGCCGGGCTGGAGCCCCGACGGCACTACTTCGTCGTCCTCGACGAACTCTGGCGGGCGCTGCGCGCAGGGTCCGGGATGGTCGACCGGGTCGACGCTCTCACCCGCCTCAACCGGGCCAAAGGCGTCGGGATGGCGATGATCTCGCACACCGTGTCCGACCTGCTCGCGCTGCCCACCGAGGAGGACCGGATGAAAGCCCGCGGGTTCATCGAACGCGCCGGGATGGTCATCTGCGGCGGCCTCCCCGCCGCCGAGATGCCGCTGCTCACCGCCGCGATCGCGATGTCCCGCACTGAGCAAGCGATGCTCGGCTCCTGGCAAGACCCACCCGCCTGGGACCCTGCCACCGGCCGCGACGGCACCCCACCGGGACGCGGGAGGTTCCTCATCAAGGTCGGCAGCCGCCCCGGCATCCCCCTGCACGTAGAACTCAAGCAGAGCTCGCGATCAACGACACCAACAAGCGCTGGGCCCGCCAGGCACCCGCATGACCGCACCCGCCAAACAACCCACCGGCGACAACGGCGCCCTCCTGATCGTCGGCATCGGCGCCGGCGCACTCATCGTCGGCACGATCTGGATCGCCGTCACCACCGGCTCACGCATCGACCACGCCAACCCGCACCTGCCCGACGACCCGCTCGGGGTCCTCCTCGCCCTCCAATAGCAGACCGCCCCGGTTCCCAGGAATGGACGTCCTGGCGCAGCGCTTCAGGGACAGCGAAGGAACTCGGCCACTGTCGCGCCAAAAGTGCGGGTCTGGCTGGGCGAGGTGGCGACCTCGAGCCGGCTGTTCGGCAACAGGTCATTGAGCTGCCTCGCCGCCTCGACGGGGTGACTCGGATCTGTTTCCCACGCCAGGATCAGCGTCTCGACCGAAACCCTCGACAGGGCCTGATCGTCCGGCAATCGACTGATCGCTTCCCCACGCAATGCGACGGGAAGCAGATCCTCGGAGATTCACGGATCGAGGTTCCGAGGCCAGCCCCCCGCACGCAGGATCTCCGGCGGCCGCAAGATGCAGCCGCTCGACGCCAGGCCTTAGGTTACGCCCGCTCCCGCATGCGTTGGATCTTCGGAAGTGTGCGGCGTTCAGGCAGGAAGGCGACGCTAGGTCCGTGAACGGAGCGGGCCCGTGCTGACCGTGAGGACGAAGGACGGCGCGGTGTATTCCCTTGGGTACCGAGATGTCGATGGCATGGGGGAACGCCTGGCCGCACTCCGCCACGGCGGCCCGGACGACCCGCCCAGAACAAACAAGCCAATGGCGGCTGACCAGTGGTTCGTGGTCGCGATGCTGACGCCGCTGCCACCCGAGATCGGCTCGCGGATGGCGATGGTGCTGAACCCAGTCGAGGGGGACGCGGATCCGATCGTGCGCTACTCGACCACCGTGATGTCGGTCGTCGGGGTTCTTTAACCAGCGGCGCGGTGCCTCCTTTCTGCCCACGTCGAAGGACGGGTGCGCTCCGCCCATGGCAGACGCGCTCCCCCGAAGCGAGCAAGAAGCAGAGCCGTTCGCTGGCAACCGGAAGCAGGGCGAAGCGCGCTGTACCGTTCGATGAGCGAGTCCTGCTCGAGTGCCGCACCACAGGCGACATGGAGCGCCGGTCCGTACCTTCGACAGAAGCGTCTGCACCCGCCTCGCCACTCATCAGGAACGGAAGTCATCGTGACTCTCACCGATCACACCGCCACCCCGCCGAAGGACGCGGGCGCGGTCAACTCCCGCCGGGAAAACGCCGAACACGGTTTCGTAGCACCGCCTGTTCTGGTGAAGTCGTTGCAGCAAGTGCAGGTCGACCTGATCGAGTTGCACCTGCAGGGCAAGCAAGCGCACTGGAATCTCGTCGGCCCGAACTTCCGGGACCTGCACCTGCAGCTCGACGAGATCGTGACCGATGCGCGCGAATTCAGCGACACAATCGCTGAGCGGCTCCGCGCGCTACACGCGATTCCGGACGGACGGAGCGACACGGTCGCCGCGACGACCACGCTGCCGAACTATCCGCACGGCGAGATCCTGACCACAGAAACGGTCGACCTGATCACGGCGCGTCTCGAAGCGACCGCAAGGACGATCCGAGAGGTCCACGACGACGTCGACGACGCCGATCCATCAAGTGCTGACCTGCTGCACGCGATCCTCGTCCGACTTGAGCAGCTTGCCTGGATGGTCAGCGCCGAGAACCGCGCCCCGCAGCCCAAGAAGCGCGCTAAGAGCTCTCACTAGGGCCATTCGCCAGCTTCCCGCGCTGCCGCGCGAGCCCTGATCGTCGCGGCTGGAACCGTCCAGGTGCGGAAATTGGGCTGGGTGGCGCGTTCATCGCAGTGATCTGAGGCGGGGCCGGTGCTGGGCCCCCTCCCTGGCACTCGGACATGGCGCGTGGCTCATCCGTTCGGGCACCGGCCGGCGCGGATAGTCTGATCTTCGCCGTTGGGTCGGTCGCTATCGACTGATCTGTCTGCCATAGGCAGGGCCTGCCTAGCTGTACCGCTCGTTCGGTGCGAGTCGGCGCATGGTTGCACCGCATCGACACTCGCGACTGCTGGACGAGGCGGGGTCACATTCCGGGTCTGTTTCTGGAGGTCACAGAGACCGGCCGTCTCGAGGTTCGGGACCTCGACGTCAAGTCCCAGGGCGGAAAGCACGCGTCGCTCTACGCGATTCGTCTCACCTTGGATCTGCAGTTCCCTCAGTTGAACGGGCGTCCTGCGCCCGTGCCCGCGCTCTTGGCGGGCATTTGCTTCGATCCGCGAGGCCGGAGCATTCCTGGCGCCGAAGTGGTCCTGTTGGGCAGCTCTCGTTGAGGAGTTCGGATATCCGCCATTGCCATTTGGCGTGGTGGGGGTCGAGTGCCGTGGCCTTGACGCCGTCAGGTCAGCGACGACTGAGGGAAGCAGTAGGAGAGCCGGCATACGGCTCTGCGGGGTGGAACTCGTCGTCGGCGTGGCTGACTGCGTCCGCGAGGTGGCCGAGTGAGTCGATCATGGCTCGTACGTCCTGCTGGCCCGCTCGTGCGGCCACTGATTCGAACGCGCGGACGTAGGACCGGTATACCTGGGCGACGATGTCGTGACCGGCATCCGTGAGGGTGATGAGGACACTCCGCCTGTCGGTCGGGTGGGGCTGGCGCTGCAGGAGTCCCGCCGTGGTGAGACGGTCGAGCATGGCGGTCATCGCGCCTGTCGTGAGGTGGGCGACCTCCGCGATTCGCTTCGGGGTCACGTCACCGCTTGCCCACGCGACTGCCGACAACGCGTCGAACTCGGCGAGGCTGATACCGGTGGCGGCAGCGATCCGCTGCCGGAACTCCCGGAACTCGTAATCGAGTCCCCGCACAGCGTTGGCAAGCGCGCGGACGCCTTCCTGACAGACGTCGACGTCGATCTCGTCCAGCAGCATGTCATGTCCCTCCGTGGTCGCAAGCCTCGCCCTATGGTCCGCGAAGCTACGGCGATCCCCGTGAGCATCGGTCCCCCACTAGTGGGGTATTGCCTTCGCTTCAAAGCATTGCGACGCTCCAGTTGCTTGAGGATAAAGCTATAACAGCATCGAGCGTCCGCGGTACTTGCTTCGACCCGGGCTGGAGCACAGAACGGAAGACAGAACCGTGGCAAGAAGGCAGACGCACGCCGTCAGTGGGATTTCGCGCAAGGGGCGTTCCGGCCCGCTGCGTAGCTGGTCGCTGACGACGAAGGTCATCTCCGGGATCGTTGGGGCGCTGTGTGTGGGAACCGCCTCGTACGCCGCGACATCCTGGATCGTCGGACTGAACGCGGGCTCGAACGCCGAGGGACGCTCGAGCACCGTCAGCAACGTCACCATCGCTGCCATCGCAGCGCCCTCACCGTCGAACTTGCTCTACCCGGGCGGTACAGGCGACGTCGTCGCCCAGATCTCGAACCCGAACCCCTTCCCGGTCACCGTTACGGCCGTGAACCTGCCCACCAACGCGACCTACGGCGCTGGGTACAGCAACTCCGCCCTCTCCACGACCGTGCCGGGTTGCGACGCGACCACCAGCACGGTCGGCTGGAACTTCTCCACCGCCTCCAGCGGCTCGACGCACACGTTCACCACCCCGCTCACCGTCGGGGCCGGCGGGACACTCACCGTCACATTCACCAACGACGCCCTCATGGGCGCCGGCTCCCCGGCCGCCTGCGAGAACAGCTTCTTCTCCATGCCGTCACTGACCGGCGTGGCAGCCAGCGGGGGGCAGGCCACCGCAACCACCTCGCCGGCCACCGACGCCTGGACCAGCTAAGGCCGTCCCGCCGCCGCACTCTGC
>JALYIS010000041.1 GCA_030775705.1 Actinomycetota bacterium | reverse complement strand
CGCTACGGGCCCGTGGTGTGGATGACCTGGCCCACATCACACTCCTGTCCGACGGCACGACCGTCTACGAGTGCACGTCATCCGAAGAAGTCGTCGACCTTCTGCGCGGTGGTCAAGGTGTCTTCGGCATCGCGGTGAGTGGAGCGTTGCGGGAGCTGGTTGGTTCACTTGCCCAACTGCCCGGCGAACGAGCGGACGGAGCAGCGATCGACGAGACGGTGACCGTGACCGGCGACGACGAGCTGTCCCAGCGCCGCCGACAGCGCACCGCCACCGCCTGATCCCTGCACACGCGTCGCGTATCGGTGGCGCTGCGGCTGCGCGCCACCCGAACCCGGTCCGCCGGGCTGGTACCGTCAGAGGCGGTCGTTCATCTCGTTCGGGAGAGTCTGTCGCCGAAGTCGTCGCCAGCGCCGAAGGGGCAACATCCCCGGAACCTCTCAGGCAAAGGAACCGCGCGAGTCAGACCACTCTGAAGGGCGCCGCCTGACAGAGGGGGAGTCGGCAACGGCTGTATGCCGACTCGTATCCTCGTCGAAGGGCGATTGATGCCAGAGCGCCGCCTCAGCGATCTCGAGCAGGGCACCCCGTTCGCCCACCGCCACATCGGCGTCTGTGCGGGTGCCGATGAGCAACACATGCTTGACGTCATCGGCTATCCCACGATGGATGACCTGCTCGCCGACGCGGTGCCCGCTAGCATCCGGGAGAAACTGGCCCTCGCGCTGCCCAGCGCCGCAACCGAGGTCGAGGCGGCGGCAGAGCTGCGCGATCTTGCCGATCGCAACCACGTCCTGACATCGATGATCGGGTTGGGCTACTACGACACGATCACGCCGGCAGTGATCCGCCGAAACGTACTGGAGAACCCCGCCTGGTACACCGCGTATACGCCGTACCAGCCCGAGATCAGCCAGGGCCGGCTCGAGGCTCTGATCAATTTTCAGACCATGGTCGAGGATCTCACCGGGCTCGCGGTGGCCGGCGCGTCGATGCTCGACGAGAGCACGGCGGCAGCCGAGGCAATGGCGCTGGTGCACCGCGCCACCAACGGCGCGGACACCTTCCTCGTTGATGTCGACGTGTTCCCGCAGACACTCGCGGTCCTACGCACCCGCGCGGTCCCGCTCGGGCTGAAGGTTGCGGTCCATGACATGTCGCAGCCGCTGCCGGCGGGGGACGTATTCGGCGTGCTCGTCCAGTATCCGGGAGCATCGGGGGCGATCCGCGACCTCGCCCCGGTCGCTGCAGCCGCGCACGCTCGCGGGGCCTTGCTCGTCGTTGCCGCAGATCTGCTCGCGCTGACTCTGCTCGCCGCCCCGGGGGATCTCGGCGCCGATGTGGCTGTCGGCACGACGCAGCGCTTCGGAGTCCCACTCGGCTTCGGCGGCCCCCATGCCGGCTATCTCGCTGCGCGTGCGGGGCTTGAGCGCCAACTACCCGGTCGCCTGGTCGGCGTCTCCGTCGACGCCGAAGGTGCCCTGGCATACCGACTCGCACTCCAGACGCGCGAGCAGCACATCAGGCGTGAGAAGGCCACCAGCAACATCTGTACAGCGCAGGTGCTGCTGGCCGTGATCGCCAGTATGTACGCGGTTTACCACGGTCCGGCCGGATTGTGTGACATCGCGCGTCGGGTACACCGGTTCGCGCATGCGCTGGCGGCGGGCCTGATCGAATCTGGCGTCGCCGTCGAGCAGGCCCCGTTCTTTGACACGATTGCCGTGAGCGTCCCGGGCCGGGCGGGCGAGGTCGTGGCCGCCGCTCGCGAGGGCGGGATCAATGTGCGGCTGGTGGACGAGGACACCGTCACGGTGGCCTGCGACGAGGTGACGCGGCGCGAGGATCTCGAAGGTGTCTGGCGCGCCTTTGGCGTCGGACTGCGCGCCGACGACGTCGAGCGTCTGGACGCAGGCCACGTCGATTACCCAAAACACCTGGCGCGTACGTCGCCGTTCCTGACTCACCCCGTGTTCTCAGCGCACCACTCCGAGACCTCGATGCTGCGCTATCTACGGCGACTCGCCGACCGCGACTACGCGTTGGACCGCGGAATGATTCCACTCGGGTCCTGCACGATGAAGCTCAACGCCTCGACCGAGATGGAGCCAATCACCAATCCCGGGTTCGCGGGCATGCACCCCTTCGCCCCGGTAGAGCAGTTCGACGGCTACCTGTCCCTGTTCACGGACCTGCAGGGGTGGCTGGCAGAGATCACCGGATATGACGCTGTCTCGCTGCAGCCCAATGCCGGCTCACAGGGCGAGTTCGCCGGCCTGCTCGCGATTCGCGACTACCACCTGGCCAACGGTGAACCGCAGCGCACCGTGTGCCTGATACCGGCAAGCGCCCACGGCACGAACGCGGCAAGTGCGGTCATGGCCGGCATGCGGGTAGTGGTCGTCAAGACCGGTGGCCAGCAGGGTGAGATCGATTTGGACGATTTGCGCGCCAAGATCGCTGGGCATTCTGCCGAGTTGGCCGCCGTGATGGTCACGTACCCGTCCACCCACGGGGTCTTCGAAGACCACATCGGCGAGGTCTGTGCACTGGTGCACGATGCCGGCGGTCAGGTATATGTCGACGGGGCGAACCTCAATGCGATGGTTGGCCTGGCCCGCCCCGGAAGATTCGGCGCCGACGTCTCACACCTCAACCTCCACAAGACCTTCTGCATCCCGCACGGCGGCGGGGGACCGGGGGTCGGGCCGATCGGCGTGCGTGCCCACCTTGCACCGCACCTGCCCAACCACCCGCTGCAGCCGTTGGCCGGGCCGGTATCGGGCAGCGGCGCGATCGCGGGGGCTCCCTGGGGGTCGGCGTCCATTCTGCCTATCACCTGGGCCTACATCCGGATGATGGGCGCGGAAGGCCTCACCGCCGCGACCGGCGCCGCGATCCTCTCGGCCAACTACGTGGCGCGCCGGCTCGATCCCTACTATCCGGTGCTCTATGCCGGGGCGGGTGGGCTGGTCGCGCATGAGTGCATCATCGACCTGCGCGAGATCACCAGGAGGAGCGGCGTCAGCGTCGACGACGTCGCCAAGCGATTGATCGACTACGGCTTCCACGCGCCCACGATGTCGTTCCCCGTGGCCGGCACCCTCATGATCGAGCCGACCGAGTCCGAGGACCTCATCGAACTCGACCGCTTCATCGACGCCATGATCGCGATCCGCGCCGAGATCGATAAGGTTGAGACCGGGCAGTGGCCAGCATTGGACAACCCGCTGGCCAACGCGCCGCACACGGCAGCGTCGCTCGTCGGCGATTGGGATCGCCCTTACACGCGCGCACAGGCGGTGTTCCCAGCCGGTGTGGATCCTCGCTCGAAGTACTGGCCGCCGGTTCGTCGCATCGACGGTGCGTACGGGGACCGGAACCTGATGTGCTCGTGCCCACCGGTCGGGGACTACGTCTGACGGCCGAGGCCCCCGCAGGTGAGAATGATTCCCGGTAGGGTGGGACGATGGCGGCAGTCAGGCATCGTTCGACGCGGCAGGGCGGCGCGGTGAAGGACGCCCTGCGTGACGCCGGAGGGTTTCGCAGTGCTCAGGACATCTACGCGGCGTTGCGCACCCACGGGGACGCGGTCGGACTGTCCACCGTGTATCGCCATCTGCAGGCTTTCGCCGACGTCGGGGTGGTCGACGTCATCCACACCCCCGACGGCGAGACGACGTACCGGTACTGCGGCGAGCCCGGGCCTGGGCACCACCACCACCTGGTGTGCCGCGGGTGCGGACGTGCCGAGGAGATCGAGGGCCCGGCGATCGAGCGGTGGGCGTCGGTCGTGGCGCGCAGCCACGGCTACACCGAGGTGGAGCACACGGTGGAGCTTTTCGGTACCTGCGCCGGTTGCGCGTCGAGCCTTGCGCGCTGAGGCCCCGTACTTACGCAGGGCGCCGCAATCTTGCACCGAAGTGATGAATCCTGATTCACTTGTACCGTGCCCTACCGCCGAACGCCCGCCATCCAGGTTCGCTTGGACGCCCAGCGCGCTGCGATCGTCGAAGCTGCGACCGCGGTGCTGGCAGCGGATGGGTACGGCGCATGCTCGGTCGCGGCGGTTGCGAGTCGGGCGGGCGTCGCCGCCGGAACCGTGTATCGCCATTTCGACAGCAAGGGTGCCTTGGTCGCAGAGGTCTTCCGCGCCGTAGTCGGGCGAGAGGTGCAGGCCGTGCGCAATTGCGTGCGCGGCGAGTCGCAGAGCCTGGACCAGATAGCCGCCGTGATCACCACCTTCGCCCGTCGGGCGCTCGCGTCGCCGCGCCTGGCCTACGCGCTACTCGCTGAACCGGTGGAGGACCGGGTGGCTGCGCTGCGACTGGAATTCCGGACGGAGTTCCGCGACATCGTCGCCGCCGCGATCGTAGAGGGCGTCGAAGATGGCCGCCTCCCGCCCCAAAATGAAGCTATCGTCGCCGCGGCACTCATCGGCGCCATCGCCGAGGCTCTTGTGGGGCCGCTCGCGACCCGCGACGACGACCCGGTCATCATTTCGACCCTTGTTCAGTTCGCCCATCGATCCTTGGGAGCATTCGATGCCGCACACGCATGAGGTCACAAACCAGGTTCCACCCCTCGTTGGGCACGACCTGGCGATGCATCCCGCTCTCATCGAGGGCCTGCATCGTGAGGGAGCCGGCTGGGCAGAGGGCGAGATCCGTGCCCTCGGGTTGCTCGCCGGTAGCGACCCTGCCCAGGAATGGGGACGGCTGGCCAACGAACATCCGCCGGTACTGCGCACCCACGACCGGTTCGGGCATCGGATCGATGAGGTCGACTACCTGCCGCAATACCACGAGCTGATGCAGGTTGCCGTCGGACATGGCCTGCATGCCGCCCCATGGGTCGACGAGTGCGCGGGAGCCCACGTTGCGCGCGCGGCGAAGATGCTGTCCTGGGGCGCGGCCGACGCGGGACATCTGTGCCCGATATCGATGACGTACGCCGTCGTACCCGCGCTGCGCACGACGCCAGGACTCGCTGCCCAGTTCGAACCATTGCTCACCTCGCGCGAGTACGACTACGGACTGCGGGCACCGCTCACCAAACGGGGTCTGATCGCGGGTATGTCGATGACCGAGAAGCAGGGCGGTTCCGACGTTCGGGCGAACACGACGCGCGCCGTCCGCGCGGGCGACGACACCTTCGCCCTGACCGGTCACAAGTGGTTTACCTCGGCACCAATGTCGGATCTCTTCCTGACGCTGGCGCAGACATCCACCGGATTGTCGTGCTTCCTCGTTCCCCGGGCGTTGCCCGACGGTGCGCGCAATGCGATGTACCTGCAGCGGCTGAAGGACAAGCTCGGCAACAAGTCGAACGCCTCCGCCGAGGTGGAGTACGACGGCGCGGTTGGCTGGCTCGTGGGCGAGGAGGGCCGTGGCGTTCGCACGATTATCGAGATGGTGAACATGACTCGCCTGGACTGCGCCATCATGGCGGCCGGCGGCATGCGGATCGGTGTCGCGACCGCGGTGCATCACGCCTCGCACCGGATGGCATTCGGCAAGCTGCTCATCGAGCAGCCCGCCATGGTGAACGTGCTCGCTGATCTGGCCATCGACTGCGAGGCTGCGACCACGGTGGTCATGCGGCTGGCTGGTGCCGTCGACAGGGCCAGCCGCGGCGACGGCAGGGAAGCCGCCGTTCGACGGGTCGGGCTCGCGGTGACGAAGTACTGGCTGTGCAAGCGCCTGTCGAGTCACGTCGCTGAGGCGCTCGAGTGCCTCGGTGGCAATGGCTACATCGAGGACAGTGGCATGCCCCGGCTGTATCGAGAGGCTCCGCTCGTCTCGATCTGGGAGGGCTCCGGCAATGTGGCGGCGTTGGACACGCTGCGTGCCATGGCAAAGGAACCTGACACGATCGAGTCGTTCTTCGAGGAGCTGGAGCTGGCGTCCGGGTCCGACGCCCGCTTCGACGATGCGCTCGCCCTGCTGCGCAAGGAGTTCGCCGATGGGGAGCAGTTGCAGTATCGGGCGCGACGGGTGGTGGAGCGGATGGCGTTGCTGTTGCAGGGCGCGCTGCTCTTACAGCATGGAGATCCGGCGGTTGCCGATGCGTTCGCGGCTACCCGGTTGAGCCGCGACTGGGGTGTGGCGTACGGGACGCTACCAACGGGGCTGGACACTTCGACGATTCTCGACCGGGCGCGGGTCAGTCAGTAGGAGAACCGCCCCCGTCGAGCGACGGCGTACGTCAGGTCCAGCGGATTGACCAACCGTGTGGGTCAGCCGGCGCGGCGGTGCGATGACGCCATGAGCAGTTCGCGCCGACGGGCCGCGCAGCTCTCCCCGTTCGGAAGTAGCTCGCCGAAGTCCTCGAATAGGACCACCCCATTGCAGAGCAGGCTCCAGCCTTGCTCAGGGTGTGCCGACAGGACGTGGGCGGCATCGCGGTCAGGCGCTTCGGCGTTCGGGCACGGCGGGGTGTGCCGGCACGTGCTGCGAGCCGGGGTGGCCGGCGTCTCATGCGTGATCATTTGGATCCCTGTAATCGTTTTCGGAGTATTGCCAATCTCACAAGTGTGGGCCGAATTCTGGCTTTGTCCAACACGCGCACAAATGCGTGTCGCCCAGAATCCGGACGTAGTGGGACATTCATGTAAAGTAAGTGTGTGATCGTTATCATTTTGTAATTTTTGCGCGACCTTTTGAGACCGGCGCTAAGTTCTGCCGAGTCGTTCCTGAGCATCGCGCAGCGTGTCGTTGCGGGGGACCCAGTCAGCGAGGATGGCGGGGAATCCCGCGGCGAGGGCAGCGTCAACGACCTCATCGTCATCGTCGACGAAGGCGGCGATCTGTCGCGGCGCCAGCCGCTTGAGCGCATTCACCTTGTACACCCGCGCCGGCCGGTAGTCGTTGGGCGGACGCAGGTGGAGTTCACTCCCCGGTAGCCCATGCAGGGCCAGCCAGTCGCGGGTGATGTCGCGCAGCCATTCCGGGCGTCCGGTGAGCCAGACGATCTCGTGACTGGCAGCGAGATCGGTGACCAGGCGTGCGCCGTCGGCCAGCAGTGGATCGTCGGCCGCGTCGGCGAAGAATCGCTGCCATGACTTTCGTGGCTGCAGATGATGCAGCCGGTGCCGGACATCGGCGACGACGCCGTCGATATCGAACACCGCGAGCATCCCGACACCCTATGTGACCGGTAGACTCACTGCTTTGTGCGCTTCCTAGAGGCGGTTCCGCCGCCATTCGAACTGACCTACGACGACGTCTTCATGGTGCCAGCCCGCTCTGCGGTGGCATCGCGGTTCGATGTCGACCTGACCACCTGCGATGAGAGCGGCGCCACGATCCCCATCGTGGTCGCCAACATGACGGCGGTGGCCGGGCGGCGGATGGCCGAGACCGTCGCCCGACGCGGCGGTATCACCGTCCTGCCACAGGACATCCCGGGTCCCGTGGTCGCTGAGGTCGTCGACTGGGTGAAGAATCGGCACCTGCTTGTCGACACACCTCTCACCCTGGGGCCGAACAGCCCGGTCAGTGACGCGCTGGCGTTGATGTGGAAGCGTTCGCACGGGGCGGTCATCGTGGTCACCGACGGGCGCCCGGTCGGGGTCGTGACCGAGACTGATTGCGCGAACTCTGACCGCTTCGCCCAGCTGCACGAGGTGATGTCGCCGGATCTCGTCACGCTCACCGACCCAGTAGATCCCGAGAAGGCGTTTGCGGTGCTGGACTCGGCTCGCCGCAAGCTTGCCCCGGTCGTGGATGCGCAAGGTCTGCTCGTTGGCGTGTTCACCCGGACGTCAGCCCTGAGATCGACCATCTACCGCCCGGCCGTCGATGCCAACGGCCGCCTGCGGGTCGCCGCCGCACTCGGCGTCAACGGCGATGTCGAGGGCAAGGCGGCGGGTCTGCTGGCCGCTGGGGTAGATCTGCTCGTCATCGACACCGCTCACGGCCACCAGCAGCGCATGCTGGACGCCCTGGCGGCGGTGCGGGCGCTGGCGCCTGCCGTTCCGGTCGTGGCGGGCAATGTGGTCTCCGCGGATGGCGTGCGCGATCTGGTACAGGCCGGCGCGGACATCGTCAAGGTGGGTGTCGGGCCGGGGGCCATGTGCACGACTCGGATGATGACCGGGGTCGGGCGCCCGCAGTTCTCCGCGGTGCTCGAGTGCGCCCGGGCGGCGCGCGAGATGGGCGGGCACGTCTGGGCGGACGGGGGAGTGCGGCACCCCCGCGATGTCGCGCTTGCACTGGCCGCGGGGGCCTCCGCGGTGATGATCGGGTCGTGGTTCGCCGGCACGTATGAATCGCCAGGAGACCTGCACACCGACCCGGACGGACGGCGCTATAAGGAGAGCTTCGGGATGGCGTCCGCGCGCGCGGTGGCGTATCGGACCAGCGCCGAGGGCGCCTTCGACCGCAGTCGCAAGGCGTTGTTCGAGGAGGGAATCTCGACCGGACGTCAGTACCTGGATCCGGCGCGGCCCGGGGTGGAGGACCTGCTCGACTCGATCACGGCCGGCGTTCGCTCTGCGTGCACCTACGCCGGCGCCGCCAATCTGGCGCAATTGCATGAGCGCGCCGTGATCGGGGTCCAGAGCGCGTCGGGTTATGCGGAGGGTCGCCCCATCTACGCCGGTTGGTGATGTGACGCTTAGCAGGGCTGCGCGCGGACCACGCACAGTGCGAGAATCGCTTGGGCGGGTGTTCGGTGCGCGGCACTCGCGGAGCCGAGGGGTGCGCCGATGCTGTTGCCGATGTCGCCGACGAGTTCGATGTTTCTGATGGCCGAGAGCCGCGAACATCCGATGCACGTGGGCAGCCTCCAGCTGTTCGTGCCGCCGGAGGGGATGGATTCCCTTGACGTGCGCTCGCTGCTGGAC
>JALYIS010000040.1 GCA_030775705.1 Actinomycetota bacterium | reverse complement strand
CCGCTGCCGACGGCGCTCGGGTGCTCGACCGTATGGCTCACCAGATCATCGAAAACATTGCCAAGGTCGGCTTCGACGACGCCGTACTGGTAGGCATTCCGACGCGCGGAGTTCCCCTGGCCCGACGGCTGGCCGAGCGCATCGCCGTCTTCTCCGGCGCGCGGCTTGCGGTCGGTGCCCTCGATATCACGCTGTATCGCGACGATCTGCGGCTGCGGGGCGTGCGGCCACTGGCGCAGACCGTCGAGCCTGCGGGCGGGATCGCAGGCAAGACAGTCATCCTGGTCGATGACGTCCTGTACTCCGGGCGCTCCGTCCGTGCCGCACTGGATGCACTCAACGACTTGGGACGCCCCCGCGCGGTGCAGTTGGCCGTGCTCGTGGATCGCGGGCATCGCGAGCTGCCGATCAGGGCCGACTATGTCGGCAAGAACCTCCCCACCGCCTCCACCCAAGTGGTACGCGTCTGTCTCGCCGAATCGGACGGGGACGACGTGGTCACAGTGGACGGCGGTGACCAGACGTGACGATGTCCGCCACCGCGCCGCGCCACCTGCTCTCGGCAGCCGATCTGAGCCGCGAGGAAACACTCGCGATCCTGGCGACGGCTCGGCAGATGCACGCCATCCAGACCCGTGAGGTCAAGAAGCTGCCCCCACTGCGCGGACGCACGATCGTCAACCTCTTCTTCGAGGACTCGACCCGAACGCGTTCGTCGTTCGAGATCGCCGGCAAATGGCTATCTGCCGATGTCATCAATGTCAGTGCGAAAGGCTCGAGCGTCAGCAAGGGGGAGAGTCTGCGCGACACCGTGCTCACCGTCGCCGCGATGGGCGTGGATGCCCTCGTCGTCCGGCACGACGCCTCCGGGGCGGTCGCGCGAGTGGCGTCGTGGGTGGACTGCCACGTCGTCAACGCCGGTGACGGTACGCACGAGCACCCCACCCAGGCTCTGCTCGATGCGTACACCCTCCAGGACAGGCTCGGCGAGCTCGTCGACCGGCACATCGTGATCGTCGGCGACATCACCCATAGCCGGGTGGCGCGGTCCAACGTGATCCTGCTCGAGACGCTCGGGGCGCGAGTCACGCTCGTCGCACCACCCACCTTGATGCCCGCCGGCGTCTCGTGCTGGACCTGCGCGACGAGCTGGGATCTTGACCTCGTGCTGTCCGGCAAGGCCTTCGGCGACGTCGACGCCGTCATGATGCTGCGCGTGCAACGCGAGCGGATGGGCGCCGGGTCCGGTGCCCAATACATGCCCACCGAACGCGAGTACGCGATCGGCTACGGCCTGGGGCCAGAGCGTCTGCTCATGCTGGGTCCCGATGTCGCGATTCTGCATCCTGGTCCGATGAATCGGGGTCTGGAGATCTCCTCGGCCGCGGCCGACGGACCGCGCTCGGCAATTCTCGATCAGGTCCAGGCCGGTGTGGCAGTGCGCATGGCGGTCTTGTACCGCCTGCTTGCCGGCGTAGACGAGCCGGCCATGGCGCTCACGGAGATGTCGCAATGAACTACCTGCTCAGAGGGGTCAGCCCGCTCGGCGCAGCGGCCACCGATGTCTTGGTCGAGGGCGGTGTCATTGCTCGGATCGGCAACAGTGGCGCGGGCGACGACGCGAACGTGATCGATGCGCGCGGCCTGATCCTGCTGCCGGGCCTGGTCGATCTGCACACCCATCTGCGCGAACCCGGTCGTGAGGACGCGGAGACGATCGCCTCTGGGTCGGCAGCCGCAGCGTCGGGGGGGTTCACCGCCGTGCACGCAATGGCGAACACCACCCCGGTCGCCGACAATGCGGAGATCGTCGAGCAGGTGGCGCGACTGGGTGCCGCGACCGGACTGGTGGACGTGCGGCCGGTGGGCGCGGTGTCGCGCGGCCTGCGGGGCAAGCAACTCGCCGAGATCGGCAACATGGCGCGTTCGCGGGCCGCGGTCCGCGTGTTCAGTGACGACGGCCACTGCGTGCACGACGCCCGGTTGATGCGTCGCGCACTGGAGTACACGAAGGCCTTCGATGCCGTGGTGGCCCAGCACGCTCAGGATCCGCGGCTCGCGGACCAACAGGCCTGCGCGCACGAGGGCGAGCTGTCCGGCCGGCTGGGGCTCAGTGGATGGCCGGGCGTCGCCGAGGAGAGCATCGTCGCCCGCGATGTCATGTTGGCCGAGCACACCGGATCGCGACTGCACGTGTGCCACGTGTCCACCGGGGCGACGGTTGAGGTGCTCCGATGGGCGAAGAAGCGGGGGATCGCTGTCACTGCCGAGGTGACACCACACCACCTGCTGCTGACCTGCGATCTACTGGCGAGCTATGACCCGGTGTACAAGGTCAACCCGCCGTTGCGACCGCAGGAGGACGTCGAGGCACTGCGCGCCGGGCTCGCCGACGCGACGATTGACGCCGTGGCGACAGACCACGCGCCCCACGCAGCGCACGACAAGGACCACGCCTTCGGCGACGCCGCCTTCGGGATGCTGGGGCTTGAAACGGCGATCGGCGCAGTCGCGCAAGCCATGGTCGTTACCGGTCTGCTCGACTGGGCGGGGATCGCAGATCGAATGAGTGTCCGCCCGGCACAGATCGGCCGGGTCGCCGGACACGGGCGTCCGATAGAGGTGGGCGAACCGGCGACCCTGACACTGGTTGATCCGAGCGGAGGCTGGACCGTCCGCGCGGAAGCCCTCGCCTCGCTATCACGCAACACGCCGTTCGCCGGTCGGACCCTGCCGGTCAGCGTGGTCGCGACCTTCTTGCGCGGGCGTGCGACTGTCCTCGACGGCACCCTCGCGAGGGCGGGGGCAGCGTTGTGAACGAAGGGAGTGCGACGTGAGCGGCCCCGCAATCATGGTTCTCGAGGACGGCCGGACCTTCACCGGTGAGGCGTTCGGGGCAGTGGGCGAGACCGTCGGGGAGGCGGTGTTCTGTACCGCCATGACGGGGTATCAGGAGACACTCACAGATCCTTCGTACCACCGCCAGGTGGTCGTGCAGACGGCGCCGCACGTCGGCAACACCGGCATGAACGACGAGGACCAGGAGTCGCGCAGGTTCTGGGTTGCCGGCTACGTCGTCCGGGACCCCGCCCGTCGCCCGTCCAACTGGCGGTCCCAGCGCTCGCTGGCGCAGGACCTCGCCGACCAGGGCGTGGTCGGGATCAGCGGCATCGACACCAGAGCGCTGACTCGGCACCTGCGCGAGCGTGGTGCCATGCGATGCGGAATCTCCAGCGTCGACGGCGATCCAGGCGCCCTCCTCCAGGTCGTTCGGGCGGCGCAGCAGATGGCGGGGGCCGATCTCTGCGCCCAGGTGAGCACCGCCGAGCCCTATCGAGTCGAGGCCCCCGGTGAGCGTCGGTTCACCGTGGCGGCCCTGGACTTCGGCATCAAGTCGATGACTCCGCACAGGATGGCCGAGCGTGGTATCACGACCCACGTGCTGCCCTGCAGTGCCACGGTCGAGGAGATAGTCGACTCCGGGCCGGATGCCGTATTCCTGGCGAACGGTCCTGGCGACCCGGCAACCGCGGACGCGGCGGTTGCCGTCGTGCGTGGACTGCTCGCACGCGAGATACCGATCTTCGGGATCTGCTTCGGCAACCAGATTCTGGGCCGGGCGTTCGGCTTCGGTACCTACAAGCTGGGCTACGGCCATCGCGGCATCAATCAGCCGGTACAGGACCGGCGCACCGGCAAGGTCGAGATCACCGCACACAACCACGGTTTCGCTGTGGACGCGCCGGTGGACGCAATCTCTGACACCGCCTTCGGGGGGGTCGAGGTGAGCCACGTCAGTCTCAATGACGGGGTCGTGGAGGGACTGCGCGCTCGCGATGTACGCGCGTTCAGCGTCCAGTACCACCCAGAGGCCGCGGCTGGCCCGCACGATGCCGCATATCTGTTCGACAGGTTCGTCGACCTCCTCGAAGGGGCCGGGTAAGTGCCCAAACGCACCGACATCCACCACATCCTGGTCATCGGATCCGGGCCGATCGTGATCGGTCAGGCGTGTGAATTCGACTACTCTGGGACGCAGGCGTGCCGCGTCCTGCGGTCCGAGGGGTATCGAGTCAGCCTGATCAACTCCAATCCGGCGACAATCATGACTGATCCCGAATTCGCGGATGCGACCTACATCGAGCCGCTCACTCCCGAATTCGTGGAGCGGGTCATCGCCGTAGAACGCCCCGATGCAGTGCTAGCGACCCTCGGCGGGCAGACGGCATTGAATCTCGCCGTGTCGTTGCACGATGCGGGTGTGCTCGAGCGCTACGGGGTCGAGCTCATCGGCGCCGACATCGACGCCATCCAGCGGGGCGAGGACCGGCAGCGATTCAAGGAGATCGTGCGCGCCGTCGGTGCGGACACACCCGCCTCGCTGGTATGCCACAGCCTGGACGACGCGGTCAGCTTTGCGGCTTCGGTCGGCAACAAGGTCGTCATCCGTCCGTCGTTCACCATGGGCGGTCTGGGGTCGGGGATGGCTAGCGACGCTGCCGAGGTACGGGCGATGGTCGTCCGCGGACTGGCTGCCAGTCCCGTGCACGAGGTGCTGGTCGAGGAGTCGGTATACGGGTGGAAGGAGTTCGAGCTCGAGCTCATGCGCGACCGCAAGGACAACGTCGTCGTCGTGTGCTCGATCGAGAACATCGACCCGATGGGGGTACACACCGGCGATTCGATCACCGTCGCTCCGGCCATGACGCTCACCGACCGCGAGTACCAGCACATGCGTGACGTCGGGATCGCGGTGCTGCGCGAGGTGGGGGTCGACACCGGCGGGTGCAACATCCAGTTTGCCGTCGACCCACGTACCGGGCGGATGGTCGTGATCGAGATGAACCCGCGCGTATCTCGATCGTCTGCCCTGGCCAGCAAGGCAACCGGCTTCCCGATCGCGAAGATCGCGGCCAAGCTGGCCGTCGGATATACCCTCGACGAGATTCCGAACGACATCACCAAGAAGACCCCGGCTGCCTTCGAGCCGGCGCTGGACTATGTGGTCGTCAAGGTGCCGCGCTTTGCCTTCGAGAAGTTCCCCGGCGCAGATCCCGTCCTCACCACACACATGAAGAGCGTCGGCGAGGCCATGTCCATCGGGCGGAACTTCACCGAGGCGCTGGGGAAGGCCCTTCGTTCGATGGAGACCAAGGCCGGTGGGTTCTGGACCACACCGGATGACACGGCCGGCGCCGCCGAGCTCGTCGCCCGCGCCGCAGTCCCTACTGACGGGCGCCTGTACGACGTTGAACGCGCCCTGCGGGCAGGTGCCGGCATCGACGAGGTGTCCGCTGCGACCGGAATCGATCCCTGGTTCGTCGACCAGATCGCATCTCTGGTCGAGTTGCGCGCTGAACTTGTCCAGGCGCCCGCGCTCACTCCCACGCTGCTTCGCAAGGCCAAGCGACACGGCCTGTCAGACCGGCAGCTCGCCGCGCTGCGCCCCGAGCTCGCGGGCGAGGACGGAGTTCGACTGCTGCGCTTGCGCTCCGGCATCCGTCCGGTGTTCAAGACCGTGGACACCTGCGCCGCCGAATTCGAGGCGGCCACGCCGTACTACTACTCGTCCTACGACGAGGAGAGCGAGGTCGTAGCGCAGGTTGAGCGCCGCAAGGTGATCATTCTGGGTAGTGGCCCGAATCGGATCGGGCAAGGCATCGAGTTCGACTACTCGTGCGTGCACGCAGTGATGGCCTTGCGAGATGCCGGCTTCGAGACAGTGATGATCAACTGCAATCCGGAGACCGTGTCCACCGACTATGACACGGCGGACCGGCTCTACTTCGAACCACTCACCTTCGAGGACGTGCTCGAGGTCATCCACGCCGAGCAGGAGTCCGGCGACGTGGCCGGCGTCATCTGCTCGCTCGGCGGACAGACGCCGCTGGGGCTTGCCCAGCGACTCAAGCACGCCGGCATCCCGATCCTGGGTACCCAGCCCGAGGCTATCGACCTCGCCGAGGATCGGGGCGCCTTCGGGCGGGTGCTGGAGGCTGCCGGCCTGCCGTCCCCCCAGCATGGGATGGCCACCTCGTTCGCAGATGCCAAGGCAGTCGCCGACATGATCGGGTATCCGGTTTTGGTTCGCCCGTCCTACGTGCTCGGCGGCCGGGGGATGGAAATCGTCTACGACGAATCGCATCTGTCTGACTACATCGCGCGGGCCACCGAGATAACCGCGACGCATCCAGTGCTGGTCGACCGCTTCCTCGACGATGCGGTCGAGATCGACGTCGACGCGCTGTACGACGGCAGCGAGCTGTACCTCGGTGGCGTCATGGAGCACATCGAAGAGGCCGGTATCCACTCCGGGGACTCGGCGTGCGCGCTGCCGCCGATCACCCTGGGCGCCTCGGAGATAGCACGGGTTCGGGCCTCCACCCTGGCCCTGGCTCAGGGGGTCGGTGTCCGCGGTTTGATCAACGTGCAGTACGCCCTGGCCGGCGAAGTGCTCTACGTCCTCGAGGCCAATCCCCGTGCAAGCCGGACCGTCCCGTTCGTCTCCAAGGCCACTGCAGTGCCGATGGCGAAGGCTGCCGCCCGGATCGCCCTCGGCGCGACCATCGCCGGGCTGCGGGCCGAAGGCATGCTGCCGCACGTCGGCGACGGCGGCGACCTGCCTCCCGATGCGCCGATCGCGGTGAAAGAAGCCGTGCTTCCGTTCCATCGCTTCCGCAGCGCCGATGGTTCGCACGTGGATTCGCTGCTCGGCCCCGAGATGAAGTCCACGGGTGAGGTCATGGGCTTCGACGCCACGTTCGGGACCGCGTTCGCCAAGAGCCAGGCCGCGGCCTACGGTTCGCTGCCGATCAAGGGAACGGTGTTCGTCAGCATCGCCAACCGGGACAAGCGGGCGATCATCTTCCCGATGAAGCGGCTCTCGGACCTCGGGTTCCGCATCCTGGCCACCGTAGGGACCGCCCAGGTGCTGCGACGCAACGGGGTGCACGCCGAGATCGTGGGCAAGTTCAGCGATGGCCAGGACAGCATCGTCGAGCGGATCCTTGGCGGCGAGGTCGATCTCGTCCTGAACACCCCCTGGGGCGCCCCCGGCAATTCGGGTCCACGGGTGGACGGCTACGAGATCCGTACCGCAGCGGTGTCGGTCGGGATCCCGTGCTTGACCACCGTGCAGGCCGCAGCGGCCGCGGTGCAGGGGATCGAGGAACTGATCCGCGGGGGCATCGGCGTCCGGTCCCTGCAGGATCTGCACGCCCAACTCGCTCGATGGCGGGGAGCTGCCTCGTGAGTCCGGTGCAGGAGGCCGGCGAGATCTTCGCGATGCAGCGCCACGGCGACTATCTACAGTTCACCGTGATCGCTGCGGGTATCGCGGCCGGTTTCGAGGCGGGCCAATTCGTCGCTGTTGCCGTAGGCGGCGAGAACTCGGCCATGGTGCTGCGCCGCGCATTCGCCATCTACGGTGTGACCCCAGGCTCGGACTTCGCCGGCACCATCCAGTTCGTCGTTGCCGAGCACGGTCCGGGAACCCGGTGGCTCACGCAGCGCAAGGTTGGTGACATCCTGGACATCGTCGGCCCTCTCGGAAACCCCTTCCCGATGCCCTCAGGACCCGCACCTGCGGTATTGGTGGCCGGGGGCTACGGCAGTGCCGCGCTGATTCCGTTGGCCAACGCACTGGTCGCTGCCGGGTCTGCGGTCGAGATGATCCTCGGGGCTACGACCGCCTCCCGGTTGTTCGGGGAGCTGGTCGTCAAGCGAACGTTAGGCGCTGTCACGGTGACCACCGACGACGGCTCGGCGGGCACCCAGGGCCGCGTCACGGACGTGCTGCCTGCGGCGATCTCGCGAGTGAGCGCAGAGGTGATCTATGCGTGCGGACCGATGCCCATGCTCGCAGCGGTGGCAGCCGTGGCCCGCGAGCACGCGATCACGGCCCAAGTCGCGGTCGAGGAGGCGATGGCGTGCGGAATCGGGGTGTGCATGACGTGCGTACTGCCCGTCAAGGGCGCTGACGGCCGATCCCGATTCGTGCGCTCGTGCGTCGACGGGCCGGTCTTCGACGCTTCCCGGGTCCGCTGGGCCGACGTCGGCACCCTGCCGCCTGACCTGGTGGGCGCCGATGCGATGGCAGCTGGCCACTGATGGTCGACATGAGCACGAGCCTCGCCTGGTTCCAGCTGCCCAACCCGGTGTTGACCGCCTCCGGCTGTGCCGCGGCCGGGAAGGAGCTGAGCCAGTTCTTCGACGTCGCCGAACTCGGCGGGATCGTCACCAAGTCGATCATGTCGCGACCGCGATCGGGACGCCCCACTCCGCGCATGGCCGAGACACCGAGTGGGATGCTCAACTCGATCGGGTTGCAGGGTCCAGGTATCGACTCATTCATCAAGGACGACCTTGCGTGGTTGGCCGAGCGCGGCGCGCGAACCGTCGTGTCGATCGCCGGTGGGCACACTGACGAGTTCGTTGAGTTGGCGCGCAGGCTGCGCGGCCATCGGGCGGTGTCGATGATCGAGGTCAACATCTCGTGCCCGAACGTGGAGAGTCGCGGCCAGGTGTTCGCCTGCGATCCCATCGCCTCGGCCCGGGTCATCGGCGCCGTCCGCCGGGCAGCCGACCCCGCGGTACCGGTGTTCGCCAAACTCTCGCCCGACGTCACCGACATCACCGCCATCGCCCGCTCCTGCGCCGAGGCCGGCGCAGATGGGTTCTCGCTGATCAACACCTTGCTCGGCATGGTGATCGATCCAGACACGATGGCGCCGGCGCTCGGGGGAGTGACGGGAGGACTGTCGGGCCCCGCGATCCGACCGGTCGCCGTGCGATGTGTGTGGCAAGTGCATCAAGCCGTGCCCTACCTGCCGATCCTCGGGATGGGTGGCATCCGCAGCGGGCTTGACGCTCTGGAGTTTGTCTTGGCCGGGGCCGCTGCAGTGTCGGTAGGTACCGCCGTGTTCGGCGACCCCGGTGCTCCGATCCGGATCCTGCGCGAACTGGAGGTGGCGCTTGCACAGCGGGGCTTTGAATCGCTGTCCGCCGCGGTCGGGTATGCACACCGCCCGGCGGCGACCCGAGCCGCTCCTGCCAATCGTCCGGTGGCCGCCCGATGACGTTCGGCACCCGGGTGGACGCCGCGCTGGGCGCCCGCGGATCGCTGTGCGTCGGTATCGACCCGCACGCCGCGTTGCTGCGCTCGTGGGGCCTGACAGCGGACCCGGAGGGGCTGGCGAGGTTCTGCGACATCTGCGTGCGCGCGTTCGGCGACGTGGCCGCTGTGGTCAAGCCCCAGTCGGCCTTCTTCGAGGTATTCGGCTCCCGAGGGATCGCGGTGCTCGAGGAGACGGTGGCCGCCACTCGGGCGGCTGGCGCGCTGGTCTGCCTCGACGTCAAGCGCGGCGACATAGGCACGACCATGGCTGCCTACGCCCAGGCGTACCTCGACCCGGCTTCTCCACTCGCCGCAGACGCCATCACGGCCTCGCCATACCTGGGCGTCGGATCGTTGCAGCCTGCCTTCGACGAGGCAACGCGCCACGACGCCGGGGTGTTCGTTCTGGCGCTGACCTCGAACTCCGAGGGGCCGGAACTCCAGCGCGCGAGTACCGCTGATGGCCGTTCGGTGGCGCAGGTCGTTATCGACGAGCTCGCTCAACGCAACCGGGGCGCGAGCCCGGTCGGCTCACTGGGTGCAGTCGTCGGGGCCACGATCGGGCAGACCGATGTCGAGCTGGGTCAGCTCAACGGGCCGCTGCTGGCACCCGGTGTCGGTGCCCAAGGCGGCACCGCCGCCGACGTGGCGCGCATCTTCGGGGGCGCGGCCCGCAACGTGGTGCCCAGCGTGTCGCGAGAGGCGTTGCAGCACGGGCCGGACGTGACCGCGCTGCGGTCGGCGGTTCGGCGGCTCATCGACGATTTTGCGTTCCTGCGCTCGGGCTCCTGAGCCCAGCTCCTCCAGGCAGCGGCCGAGGTTCACAGGCCGGTGAGTTCGTCCAGTTCGGCCAGGTCGTCGAGGGCCGGCTGCCAGGAGCCGGCGGCGACGTTCTGGCGCACCTGCTCGCGCGAAGTCGCCCCGGCGATCACGCTCGCCACCTCGGGTTGCGCGGCCAGACCGCCTATCGCCACGTCGAGCAGCGTGCGTGAGCGAGCCTCAGCGAATGCGGCCAGGCCCTCCAG
>JALYIS010000039.1 GCA_030775705.1 Actinomycetota bacterium | reverse complement strand
CCTCTACGGTGAGCCCGAGCTCCACTTCCAGTTCCGGGCAGTCGCCGTCCGCTTCGCACAGTGCGTCCTCCGCACCTCCCCGGCCGACGACGTCGACCACGACCGCCGCCCGTCCGACGACTGCGAGCACGGCCGTCGCCGCGCGCCTTGCGCTCGTCGTGCTCAACAACACCACTACGTCGGGACTGGCCGAACAGGCCCGGTCGTCGTTCCAGGCCGGAGGGTGGACGGTGACCAACATCGGCAATCTGCGCAACGACATCATCTCGACGTGTGCCTACTACGATCCGACGGCTGCCGGGGCCCAGGCGGGTGCTGCGGCGCTGCAGGCCCAGTTCCCGGCTATCAAGCGCACCGCGCCGAAGTTCGCCGGATTGCCCAGCGGCCCGATCGTGGTGGTGCTCACGTCTGACTACGTATCCGGCTAACTCCGTCATCGGCTGTGCGAAGATGGCAGGACAACCGAATAGCACCGCTCATCAAGAGGGGCAGAGGGACCGGCCCGACGAAGCCCCGGCAACCGCGCGCGCTGCAATTTGCGTCCAGGTAGTGGACGTGAGGCCCACGTTCGCAGGTGCCAACTCCGGCCCAGGCGTGACCATGTCCTGGGGAAGATGAGGAGAAAGGCCTCGAATCCAATGACCGCCCTGGTCGACCGCCCCATCGTTCCATCGCCCGCAGCCAATCTGGTCTGTCGAAACTGCGGAGCCCAGTTCCCCCTTGGCGCCCAACACGCCTGCATGCAGTGTTTCGGCCCTTTGGAGATCGGCTACGACCCCTCCGCCCTTTCCCGCGTGACGCACGACGAGATCCTCGCCGGTCCGAACTCGATCTGGCGCTATGCAGGTCTGCTGCCGGTGGGCCAGAATCCGGCTACCCGGGTCGAGTCGCACACCGGGATGACGCCCCTGATCCGCGCGGACCGGCTGGCCGACGAACTCGGGTTCACCGCACCCGTCTGGGTGAAGGACGATTCGGCGAACCCCACTCATTCGTTCAAGGACCGCGTCGTCTCGGTGGCTATCACCGCCGCCCGCGAGCTCGGCTTCGAGCGGATCGCCTGTGCATCGACAGGTAACCTCGGCAACTCGGTGGCGGCCCATGCCGCACGGATCGGCATGGCGTCGATCGTCTTCGTGCCGGCCGATCTCGAGCCGGCCAAGATCGTGCAGTCTGCGATATACGGCGGTGTGCTGGTCGGTGTCAACGGCTCCTACGACGACGTGAACCGGCTGTGCTCCGAGCTCTCCGAGACCGACGAGTTCGAGAACACCGGCTTCGTCAACGTGAACGTGCGGCCGTACTACGCCGAGGGCTCCAAGACGCTCGGGTTCGAGGTCGCCGAGCAGCTCGGGTGGCGCCTGCCCGGCCAGGTCGTGGCGCCGATGGCGTCGGGTTCGCTGCTGACCAAGGTGCACAAGGCGTTCAAGGAGCTCTTGGCGGCCGGCCTGGTGCCGCCATCCTCCTGGCGTGTCTTCGGCGCCCAGTCCGCGGGATGCTCCCCGATCGCGACCGCGTTCGAGAACGGCTGGGATGTCGTCCAGCCCGTCAAACCGACCGGGATCGCCAAGTCGCTGAACATCGGCAACCCCGCTGATGGCCCCTACGCCCTGGACGTGGTGCGATCGACCGGCGGTGCGATGGCGTCGGTGACCGACGAGGAGATCCGCGACGGCATCCGCCTGCTTGCGCGCACGACCGGGGTCTTCTCCGAGACGGCCGGCGGCGTGACGGTGGCCGTGCTGAAGAAGCTGGTCGAATCACGCGCCATCGACACGTCCGTGGAGACCGTCGTCTACAACACCGGAGACGGGCTCAAGACCATCGACGCGGTCAGCGACGGCGCGCGTCCCACCGCGGTCATCGCGCCGACGGTCAAGGCTATGCGCGAGGCGGGACTGCTCTAGGGCCAGCCCGGACTGCTCCAGCCCGGAGGGCAGCCTGCTCCAGGCCGCAGCAGGTTGCACTCGACCGGGGTGAGTGCTAAACCTGAATTGGCACTCGGCTAGGCTGAGTGCCAGCTGGTTGCAGTGAGGGGCTCTGTTGAGCGCCATCCGTCGCGGGCACTGAGGCCGGCAATCTCAAGCGTGTCCATCTACGAGTAAGGACGACACCGCATGGCCAAGTTGATCGCGTTCGACGAAGAGGCCCGCCGCGGCCTCGAGCGCGGCATGAACATTCTCGCTGATGCCGTCAAGGTGACGTTGGGGCCGAAGGGCCGCAACGTCGTGTTGGAGAAGAAGTGGGGTGCGCCGACCATCACCAATGATGGCGTGAGCATCGCCAAGGAGATCGAACTCGACGACCCGTACGAGAAGATCGGCGCCGAGCTCGTCAAGGAAGTTGCCAAGAAGACCGATGACGTTGCCGGTGACGGCACGACGACGGCCACCGTTCTGGCGCAGGCCCTGGTGCGTGAGGGACTGCGCAACGTGGCTGCCGGAGCCAACCCGATGGCGCTCAAGCGTGGCATCGAGGCTGCTGTCGCGTCGGTGTCCGAGGTGCTGGGCAACCAGGCCAAGGACGTCGAAACCAAGGAGCAGATCGCTGCCACGGCGTCGATCTCGGCTGCTGACACCACCGTCGGTGAGCTCATCGCCGAGGCGATGGACAAGGTGGGCAAGGAAGGCGTCATCACCGTCGAGGAGAGCAACACCTTCGGTCTCGAACTCGAGCTCACCGAGGGTATGCGCTTCGACAAGGGCTACATCAGCCCGTACTTCGTGACCGACACCGAGCGTATGGAAGCCGTTCTGGAGGACCCATACATCCTCATCGTCGAGTCGAAGATCGCCAACGTGAAGGACCTCCTCCCGCTGCTGGAGAAGGTGATGCAGTCGGGCAAGCCGCTCGCGATCATCGCCGAGGACGTCGAGGGCGAGGCCCTGGCCACCCTGGTCGTCAACAAGATTCGCGGCACCTTCAAGTCTGTCGCCGTGAAGGCACCGGGCTTCGGGGACCGACGCAAGGCGATGCTCAACGACATCGCGATCCTCACCGGTGGTCAGGTCATCAGCGAGACGGTCGGTCTCAAGCTCGAGAACGCCGGCCTCGAACTGCTGGGCAAGGCTCGCAAGGTCGTCGTCACCAAGGACGAGACCACGGTCATCGAGGGTTCGGGTGACGCCGACCAGATCCAGGGTCGCGTCAACCAGATCCGCGCCGAGATCGAGAAGAGTGACTCGGACTACGACCGTGAGAAGCTGCAGGAGCGCTTGGCGAAGCTTGCCGGCGGCGTTGCGGTCATCAAGGTCGGCGCTGCAACCGAGGTCGAGCTCAAAGAACGTAAGCACCGCATCGAGGACGCCGTTCGCAACGCGAAGGCGGCCGTCGAGGAGGGCCTGCTCGCAGGCGGCGGCGTCGCCCTGGCCAATGCTGTCGGCACCGCGTTCGACAAGCTGGACCTGGTCGGCGACGAGGCGACGGGTGCCAACATCGTCAAGGTTGCACTCACCGCACCGCTCAAGCAGATCGCGATCAACGCCGGTCTCGAAGGCGGCGTCGTGGCTGAGAAGGTCGCGTCCCTGCCCCCCGGTCACGGCCTCAACGCCGCGACCGGTGAGTACGTGGACATGTTCGCGGTCGGCATCGTCGAGCCGTGCAAGGTGACGCGCTCCGCGCTGCAGAACGCAGCATCGATCGCGGCACTGTTCCTCACCACGGAGGCAGTCGTCGCCGAGAAGCCGGAGAAGCAGCCGGCCGGTGGCGGCGGCGGCGGGATGCCGGGCGGAGACATGGACTTCTAAGACGTCCAGGTAGTCAACGCACTATCTCGCGAGGGGCGGGCCTGGATTCCAGGCCCGCCCCTTTCGTATAGCGTCACGACGTGGGACCTCGCGACTTCGATCCTGCCGCGCTCGGACGCCGCGAGACCGACGCTTGGGCGGCGTACTACCGGCGCGACTGGCGCGGCGTGCTCACTGCATCGGTGGCGATGGTGCGGCTCGGCTTCGGGATGAACTGGGCGCGCACGCTGCGCGGGGCATGGTTCGTGCTTCGCGCCAATCAGGCGTGGGCCCCCTATCCGGATAACGATGCCGACGCTGCGCGCGCGCAGATGCGCCGCTTCTATGCGCTGGTGGCACGCGACGGCGGACTTAGCCTGGACCCGGCCGTGGCGGCGCGATTGGAGGTCGAGTGGTGGCGAGTCCATCGCGCGCGTCAGCATGGGCTCCACGGAACCGATAGTGAGCTGGTGCGCGCACTGGTCGATCTCTACAGCTATGTGTATCGAGTTGACCGTGCCTCCGTCACATCGGCCGCGACGCACCGCGTCCTGGCCATGGCGCACTCGGACGCCTGGGTCGCGGCAGGATGCGCGCTGACCGCTCCACTTCTGGACCTGGAACGTGCAGAGCTCGTGGCGTCCTACACCGCGCTGCTTGCCGCGGTCCGGCTGCCCGTTCGGTGAAGCTGGACGACGTCGGCGTGACTCAGCCCAGCAACTCGCGCGGAGAGCACCACCGCCCGGCCTCGCCCCACTCGATGCCGGCGAGGATGTCGAGAGCCGCATGCGTCAGCCCATTGTGCCGGGCTCTACTGCCGCGGGTCAGCCGCCGATGTCATGCAGGTGGTGCACCAGGTCGTGCGAGAAGTAGCGGCCGAGCGTATCCACGGTGAAGATCGACCCGTTCGATCGACGACCCGAACGGGCCCATTGATCCGCGCCGATGGCCTCGAAGCAGGCTGCGATCTGCCCACCGGCAGACCCGAGTTCGCGCGCCACCTCCGCGCGGTCCCGTTCCCAGTAACGCTGCACACGTGCGGTCTCGTCCTGATCCCAGTTGGTGAACAGCGGGTCGTCGTACGCGAGCATCAGGCGTACTCGTTCTGCGAAGATCGCGCAGACGTCGCGGACGTGGCAGGCGTACTCGAGCGTCGACCAGACTCGCGGCTGCGGGCGGCGGGCGGCGTCATCGGTCGCGAGGGCGGCCTCGAACCGCGCGATGACGCCCGCGACCAGCGCGGGGATCCGGGTACGGTCGAGCGCCTGTGCATCGAAGCCGCACTCCGGGCACGACCGCTGCAAAACCCAGGTCCAGTCCTTGTCGTCCGGCGTCGGGTCCTCGATATCCCGGGCGTCCGGCGTCTGCGGATCTGGGATGTCTGCTCTGCTCATGGCTGACTCCGTGGGGCGTGGTGAACCGTGAGCTATGTCTTATCGCCGGCATGGTGCCGTGGCGCGTCGAATATCAGCGGACGCTCATCGCGGGGCGGCTCGACAACGCCGTGCAAAGCGACACTCGTGTGGTGGTGGCATAGCCTCAGCGGACCGAACTGCGCGGATAACCCACGAGGAGTTGCCGGATGAATCGCACGTTGTTGATCGCCGCTGCCGCAGTTCTCGTTGCCGTGAGCCTCACGGCGTGCTCGGGCAGCGCCAAGACCGCAGCGTCGTCTGCAGCGAGCACGACCGCCGCGGCGACGTCGGCCGGGAGTACCACATCCACGTCGTCCAGCCCGACCACCGCCGCAACGTCAGCCCAATTGGCGGCACTGGTGCTGCAGGCGAGCGAAGTGCCCACCGGCTACACCGGCACGCCTTACCAGGCGAGCCCAACCGACGCGGCTGACCATGCCGCGTTCGCGGCGTGTGCGGGCGTTCCGGATTCTGCCCCGCACCAGGTGGCCGAGGTGCATTCAGCCGACTTCGCGAAGGGCAACGCCTCGATCTCGTCGCAGGCCACCAGCTTCGCGTCACAGAGCGACGTGGACAGCGACGTCTCAGCCCTCACCGGCTCGAAGGCACAGTCGTGCTTCAAGAGCCTGCTCACTGCACAGGTGAAGTCGGGCCTGCCGGCAGGCACGACGGTCGGCGACCTCCAGGTGGCGGTGACGCCCGGTCCGAGAGGCGGTCCCGCCAACCTGGTCGCCTTCGCGACGGCAAAGGTGACCGTGACCCGAGGGGGCACCAGTACCCCCGTCTACGTCGATGCGGCCTTCCTCAAAGGCCCGCAGATCGAAGCAGAGGTCGACTTCCAGAACGTCGGCGCCGAGTTCGATTCGACGATTGGCCAGGCATTGGTCGAGAAGGTCGCCGCCCGGGTCGCGGGCTGACCCCCGCGCCGGGTCGCGGGCTGATCGGGTCTCGGCCTACGAGGCGAGCTCGATCAGCGACTGGACTGCGGACCGTCGCCCCGCGCGGCTGTGGTCGATCGGTTGCGCGAAGATCGTCGTCACGCCCGCGTCAGCAAACGCGGCCAGCCGTTCCGCGACGTATCCGCGGGGGCCGATGAGGGTGGTCCTGCGGACGAGTTCGTCGGGCACCGCCGCGGCGGCCTCCCGTTTGCGGCCCGCGAGGTACAACTCCTGGATTCGGGCGGCCTGCTCCGCAAAGCCGTAGCGGCAGGCGAGTTCGTTGTAGAAGTTGCGTCCGCGCGCGCCCATGCCACCGATGTATAGGGCCAGATTCGGTCGGGCCGCATCGATGAGAGTCTCTGGGTGTTCGGCGATCGCGACCGGCACGCTCGTCACGATGCGCAGGGGACCGAGCCCCTCATCGCGCCGCGAGGTGCCCGCGGCGAGTGGTTGTGACCAGATCTCATGAGCCCGGTCGGGCAGGAAGAAGATCGGGTGCCAGGCCTGCGCTATCTCGGCGGCGAGAGCGACATTCTTCGGCCCGATGGCGGCAATGGACACCGGTATGTCCGCGCGTATCGGAGTATTGATCAGCTTCAACGGCTTGCCCAGCCCGCGACCTTGATCCGGGGGAAGGGGCAGTGTGTAGGCGCTGCCATCGTGCACGACCGGCTCGCGGCGCCACACCTGCCGGCAGATCTCGACCACCTCGCGCGTGCGCTGCAACGGGGAATCGTAGGCCACGCCATGGAAGCCTTCGATTACCTGCGGGCCTGATGTGCCCAGGCCGAGCATGAATCGTCCATCACTGACGAAGTCCAAGCCAGCCGCGGTCATGGCTGTCAAGGACGGGGTACGGGTGTAGATCGGCAGGATTCCGGAGACCAGAGTCGCTCGGGAGGTGAGCGCAGCCAGGTAGCCGAGCTGGCTGACCGCGTCGAAGCTGTATCCCTCGGCGACGACAACAGAGTCGAGTCCGAGCGACTCGAGTTCGGTGACCTCAGCGGCGATGTCGGTGAAACCCCCGGTGTAGCCGCAGTGGATTCCTATCCGAATCGGCTGAGTCCGTCGAGTCCGCGCGGGCACACCCTGTGGTTCGGGAGTCGCATCGCTGTGCACGACGACAAGGTATCGGCCGGCCCCCCGCCTCGGTGCACCGCATACGATCAGGCGATGCGCGGATCGGTGATGGTAGGGATGACGGCAAGTCCGACAGTCGTGTGGGAGCTGATCAGCGACGTGACGCGCATCGGGGAGTTCAGCCCTGAGACGTTCGAAGCCGAGTGGCTTGACGGCGCGTCAGGACCGGCGCTCGGCGCGCACTTCCGCGGCCACGTCAAGCGGAACGGGATCGGGCCGATCTACTGGACCGCCTGCAAGGTGACCTCGTGCGAGCCCGAGCGCGACTTCGGCTTTGCCGTGTACGCGGGCGGCCGCGCGGTCAACAACTGGCGCTACCGGCTCGCCCCTCGTCCGGACGGCGGCACCGACGTGACCGAGTCGTTTGAACTGAGCCCGTCGCCGGTGCTGCGCGCGTACTGGGCAGTGGCGGGTTGGCGGCGCAGGCTGACCAACGAACGCGGGATGCGCCAGACCCTCGAACGGATCAGAGCCATCGCCGAGGCGCAACGCGGATCTGCGACAGAAGGGTGACGGCTGGGCGGAGTGTTAGCGTCTAGGGCCATGCGTGATCCCCTGGGACTGAACGAGCGGGCGTTCGCCCGCTGGTACCCGATCGTGATCGGCCTGTCCGAAGCGGCGGGACAGCGAAACGATCGGCACGACCTGCTCGTCGAGGCAACCGGGCGGACTCTAGAACTGGGCGCCGGGGCGGGGCACAACTTGCCGCACTACACGTCATCGGTCAGCGCTCTCGTCGTCAGCGAGCCGAGCCCCCACATGGTCGCGCAGCTGCGCGGCCGTCTTGAATCCGACCCGCCCCCAGTCGGGTCGTGGGAGTTGGCGCAGTTCGGAGTGGAGGACCTGCCATTCGAGGACGCCTCGTTCGACACCGTCGTGGCTACGTTCGTGCACTGCACGATCCCCGACCCGCCGGCGGCACTCAACGAGATCGCGCGGGTGCTGCGGCCCAACGGGCGCTACCTCTTCCTCGAGCACGTGCGCTCACCTGACAACGCCGTGCTCGCCCGCTTCCAGGATCTGGTGGAGGTCCCGCACCGTTACCTCGCCGCCGGGTGCTATCCGAACCGGCGGACGGAGGAGCTGCTTGCCGCCTCTACCCTTAATGTCGAGCGACTCGAACGCGGTCATATGCCACGAGCGTTTCCGAGCGTCCGCCCGACGATCAAAGGTTCAGCCCGCCGCCAGTAGGTTGCCGCGCGGGCGGCGTCGCGGCCCGTCGCCAGCCGCACAACGGAGGTCGACGGTCGTGTGCGCGGACCGACGGCGGGTCACGGCGCTCCTCCGGTCCGCTGTGCAAGCATCGAAGTCATGTTGCAACAGCGGCGCATTCGGACCCGCACCCCCGAGTGGCGAACCGTCTACGCCCGTATCCAAGTCGCGATGGAGCTGACTTCGCGCCTGAACGTGCTGCCGTTCAGCGACCTTGCTTCGCGGAAGGCTCTGCTCGGCGAGCTGCTGGGTAAGCCGTTGCCTGAGACCGCCATCATCCACCCACCGTTCTACAGCGACTACGGCCTCGATACAGAGCTCGGTGAGCGGGTCTTCGTGGGTCAGGGCTGCTCGTTCCTTGATCTCGGTGGCATCACCATTGGTGACCGAGCAATGATCTCTCCGAAGGTCACCCTGATCACTGAGGGGCACCCCGTCGAGCCTGCTGAACGGTATGACTTCATCACCGTGGCACCCATCGTGATCGAAGCGGACGTCTGGATCGGTGCCGCCGCCACAGTCCTGCCTGGGGTGAGGATCGGGCATGACTCTGTCGTTGGAGCTGGAGCTGTCGTGGCCAAGGACGTGCCTGCACTGAGTGTCGTGTCCGGTGCGGGTCAGCTTCAGCGCAAGCACCTGGAACCCGCGCACCGCGATCTCTGCTAGCCGCACGTGTGCGACTCGTGTACCCGTGGTTCCCAGCTCCTGGCGTCACGCATCCACCTGGGGCTGCGTTGCCGCTTGGGGTCGCGCTATCGGGCGGGTCGTCTCCCGCATCCGGCAGTCAGCCAATACCGCTACGGATGCTTCGGCTGACTAGGTGGGGGGCTGCGCCGGCTTCGCCTTTTGGGGGAAGATCGTCTCGTGACGGGCCAGCATCGCGACAAACTCGCCGATCTTGCGGTCACGGGTCTCAGCCCGCTTCACCGACCCGAGGCGGTGGATCAGCGCGAAGCGGTTGGTCGCGGTGAGCAGCTCGAACATCGCCTGGGCTGCCGGATTGGCGGCGATCGCGGCCGCGAGAGCGTCCGGCACCTCGGCCTCCGACTGTGGAGCGTAGGCAGCCGCCCAGCGCCCGTCGGCCTTGGCCGCATCAACCGCCGCGCGGCCAGCGGCCGTCATCCGGCCCGCCAACTCCAGCCGGGCGACGTGGGCTACGTTTCGCTGGGACCATGAGCTGCGAGGCCCACGCGGTGTGAATCGGATCGAGGACGTTTCGTGATCGCGCTTTCGCGCCTGCCCGTCAATCCAACCGACACACAGCGCCTCGTCTACCGCCTGCTGCCAGGTCAGCGTGGTGACGGCGCCGCCCTTCCTGGTAATTGCAAGCCATACTCCGGGAGATCGGGCGTGGTGGTCCAGCAACCACGCACGCAGCCCCTCGGCATCCGAGACGACCAACTCGTCCAACTGTGCGTTGCCCATCGCGCCACGCTAGCGCGGCGAAGTCGGGTGTAGGCGAGGCCCGGCACGCTGGTAGCTAGTACTGGCCCGATCGTCGATCCTGGCGGGAGCGGTCTGTCCACGAGAGGTCGGGATTCATTCCGAGACCTCCGCCGGGCATGCTGTCGATGGCCCGGGCATCGCGCTTGGCCTCGCGCAGGCGTGTCATGTCCGCGGAGCCATGCTTTGTGCGGCCAGTCTTGCGACGACGAAGAAGATGGGGCCACTGCATAGATTCACTGTCCACCGCTTGTCGCGGATGTCAACCAATGGTGCGCCGCTGGACGGTCCTCGACAGATTCATTCGACGCTATGCGGGTACGTCACCCGTGCCATCGGCTCGCGCCGAACATGAGATCGGCGCGGCAACTGAGGGTCCACGGAACGCTCGCCCTCCGCGCGGCTCTGCGGATGGTTCTTCGTGTGGTGGTTCGGGATACTTGCCGCTATGGCCAAGCTGATCTTCTCCGCGATTACCTCGCTCGATGGGTACATCGAGGATTCAGCGGGAAGATTCGACTGGGCTGCCCCAGACGATGAGGTGCTCGCCTTCCTGAACGAGTTAGAACGACCGGTCGGCACGTACCTCTATGGACGCCGCATGTACGAGACGCTGGTCTACTGGGAAACCGCGGACGTTCACCGGGAACAGGCGCCTGTGGAGTGGGACTGGATGCAGATGTGGCGTTCGGCTGACAAGATCGTCTACTCGGGCTCACTGGAATCGACGTCAAGTACCAGGACCCGCATCGAGCGTGATTTTGAGCCGAACGCAGTGCGAGCCATGAAGGACTCGCTACATCGCGACATCTCGATTGGTGGCCCAGAACTTGCTGCTCAGGCATTCCGGGCCGGGCTCGTTGATCACTGCCAACTGTTCCTGACACCCGTCCTGGTTGGCGGCGGCAAGTCCGCACTGCCCAAGGACGTTCGACTCGACTTGGACCTGGTCTGCGAACATCGCTTCGGCAACGGCGTCGTCTTCCTCGACTACCGACTGCGGTGAATGTCTAAACCCGCACATCCTCAACTCGACTAGATCCGCACGCTGACGGGGGCATGACCGCGCTTGTCCAGTCTTGGGAGCCGAAAGCTAGGACGCTGTGAGATCAGGGATGGTGATGGAACCGTCTGCCGCGAGTGCGAAGCCAGGGTTATACGCAACCTCCCAGGCGTGGCCGTCTGGATCAAGGAAGTAGCCCGCGTACCCGCCATAAGAGGTCTTGATCGGCGACTTGGTCACCGTCGCGCCCGCCGCCTCGGCCGCCGCGATCACCGTGTCGACCTCGGCCTCGGTGCGAACGTTGTGAGCCAGCACAACACCGCTGAATCCCGCGCTCGGGTTGTCCATGATCCCGCCGTCCACCGCGAGCTTGGCGCGCGACCAGAGCACGACCGCGACGGCCCCAGCCTGAATGAACACGGTCTCCTCGACCTCCTGGCCCTCCCAGCCCAACTGCTGATAGAACGACCAAGCACGGTTCAGATCGGCGACACCCAACGTGATCAGGCTGACTCGCTGCTCCATCACCCAAAACTACCGCGCAGCAAGATCAACTATCCGACAGTCCATCTTCGGCAGCACATCCGACATCCGATCCGGCACTCCGCCGGCCCCTACCCCGGGACCAAATTGATGCACTCACACCGTGGCCGAGTGCCGCATGAATCTGCCCCGGCCTACGGGGACGGGGTGCCCAGTCGTCGCCCGGTCCCATTTAACAGACGTCGCCCGATCCCGCTAACAGACGCTGCGCGGCCCGTGCGGATGTAGGTCAAACCCTCGAACGACTCACCACATACATCGGGAAGATGAAGATCCACAGGACGACGCAGCCAACCAACCATGCAACCGGTGTGTCGATTGCGAACCCGCCAATCCTGAGGAAAGCGGGCGATCCCGCGGCCGCGCATCGCCGTGCGTCGAGGTACACCCAGACATCGGTCGCCGCCACCAGGACAATGACCAACACGGGAGCCAGCCAAGCGATCACACCCTCGACCCTAGAGCGGCGCCGACCACGGTGGGATTGCCAGCGCGAGTCAGTGCAGCGTCGGTCTTGTTCTGGTCAGGCTCGGAGTCCTAGCTGCGCGAGCCTCGTGGAGATCAGCTTGTTCACCAGAGAGGGGGGCAGAGGCTGGTCGTCGGGGAAGTGCAGCGAGCCCTTGGTGTGCTCATAGTCGGTGAGGTCGGCTTCGAGGGCAGCAAGTACCGAGCCGCTGTGGGGCAGATAGCTGAGGTGATCCTTGAACGCAGCGAACCCGGCAACGGCCTTGCCCTGGACTTTGAAGGCCGGCATTCCGTATGAGATGCACTCCTGCGCGTTTGGCAGCGCAGCGGCGATGTCCCGGCGAAGGTGTTGCAGCGTGACTCGCTTGGTCTCGTCGAGATCCGCGAGGTAGCTATCGATATCTGGCGCTGCCATTTCTCCAGTCTGACAACACCCACCCATGCTGGCCACCTCGTCGCCAATGCCGTCGCACCGGCCGACCGTGGCCAAGGCCTCACCAGCACGGAGGACGACGTTTCCGGGCGCAATATCGCGCTGGCCGATGACTGCGGTGAGCCCGCGATCGAACGAGGCGTCCCGGGCGCGTCCGGCCATATCGTGGAGCTGGCGGCTGATACCAGGCCTAGATATGTCGGTTGAGATCGTCGGAGTCGACGATCGTATAGGCGTAGCCCTGCTCGGCGAGGAATCGCTGTCGATGTGCCGCGTATTCCGCGTCGAGGGTGTCCCGGGCGATGACTGTGTAGAAGTGCGCCTGGCGGCCGTCATGCTTGGGCCGAAGCACCCGGCCCAGCCGCTGAGCCTCCTCCTGGCGCGAGCCGAAGGTACCCGAGATCTGCACGGCGACCGCGGCCTCGGGTAGATCGATCGAGAAGTTCGCGACCTTGCTCACGACGAGCACGCGGTTCTCCCCGCGGCGGAATTCGTCGTACAGCCGCTCGCGTTCCTTGTTGGGTGTCGACCCTTGAATGATCGGCGCGCCGCCAAGCTCTGCGGACACGTCATCCAACTGATCCAGATAGGCGCCGATCACGAGAACCTGATCGTCGGGATGCTGCTCGACGATGGTGCGGATCACTGACAGTTTCGTGCGGGCGGTTGCCGCGAGCTTGTAGCGGTCCTCCGGCTCGGCAGTCGCGTAGGCCATCCGTTCCGCGTCGGTCAGCGTCACCCGTACCTCGGTGCAGTCCGCGGGTGCGATCCAGCCCTGGTTCTCGATGTCTTTCCACGGCGCGTCGTAGCGCTTGGGGCCGATCAGGCTGAATACGTCTCCCTCTCGCCCGTCCTCGCGGATGAGGGTGGCGGTAAGTCCGAGGCGACGGCGTGACTGCAGGTCGGCAGTGAGCCGGAAGATCGGTGCGGGCAGCAGGTGCACCTCGTCGTAGATGATCAGGCCCCAGTCCCGGCTGTCGAAGAGTTCCAGGTGCCGATACTCGCCGTTTCGGCGGGTTGTCATGACCTGGTACGTCGCGATCGTGACCGGCCGGATCTCTTTCTTCTCACCGCTGTACTCGCCGATCTCCTCCTCGGTGAGGGTGGTCCGCGCGATCAGCTCGCGCTTCCACTGTCGACCGGCCACGGTGTTGGTGACCAGGATGAGGGTCGTCGCCTTGGCCTCGGCCATCGCCGCCGCACCGACGATCGTCTTCCCGGCTCCGCACGGCAGGACGACCACTCCGGACCCTCCGGCCCAGAACATGTCGGTCGCCTGCCGCTGGTAGTCACGCAACACCCAGCCGTCCTCGGAGGCCAACTCGATCGGATGCGCCTCACCGTCGACATACCCGGCAAGATCCTCGGCCGGCCAGCCGACTTTGAGCAAGGCCTGCTTCAGTCGTCCGCGCTCGGACGGGTGCACGAGCACGATGTCGGCCTCGACGCGCTCGCCGAGCATCGGCGCGATCTTCTTCTGGCGCAGGATCTCCTCGAGGACCGCCCGGTCGAGGCTGACCAAGACCAGGCCGTGGACCGGGTGCTTGACCAGTTGCAATCGACCGTAGCGATCCATGGTGTCCGCGACGTCCACCAGCAACGCATGCGGCACGGAATACCGGCTGTAGCGCACCAGCGCATCCACGACCTGTTCCGCGTCGTGCCCGGCGGCACGGGCGTTCCAGAGGCCTAGCGGTGTGAGCCGATAGGTGTGCACATGCTCTGGAGAGCGTTCCAACTCGGCGAACGGCGCGATGGCCGCGCGCGCCTCACCGGCCAGCGGATGGTCGACCTCGAGAAGTAGGGTCTTGTCGGACTGGACGATCAACGGTCCGTCGGTCATGGGTCTCCTGCGATTGGTGTCCTACCAGTGTCCCAAACATTCGCGGCGACCTCGTACCGGATTGCCTTGTAGCCTCTAGTCACCGACCGGAGCTCGCCTGCGGCCGCGGCTCGACAAGGAGAGACCAATGGTGCGCGGTGCGGTTGAGCTGCTTGCCTTCCTGTGCGAGCTGGCGATGCTCGTGTTGCTCGCCGTGGCGGGCTGGGCACTCGGTGGTGGCGGCTTGATGAGCATCGCACTGTCGGTGTTCTACCCCGCCCTCGCGATTCTCGTGTGGGGTGTGTGGATGGCACCGAAGTCGTCACGGCGCCTCGAGCACCCGTGGCGCCTCGTCGCCCAGATCGCATTGTTCCTTGGGGTCGGCGCGTTGGCCCTGCCACACCACCCGCTCGCGGGGATCCTGTTCAGTGTGGTCGCCATCTCGACCTTCGTGGTTTCGCGGTTCACCACCGGGAGCGCCCGCCCGACGTAGGGGGGCCTCACGCCGGGTCGTCGTCGCCGTCGTCGAAGTCGTCCTCCGCGAGGAGGCTGGCCGCAGTGAGCCGGTGCAGAGCGAAGGATTGCAAGCGTTGGGTCGAGGACTCGTGTCCGCGGACGAAGCCACCAGCGAGGGAGATCGGCAGGATGGTGTGTCGAGTCACGGTGCCATCAGGTTCGGCGTGACCGAGTAGGACCCGCCGCCCGTCCCGGATCGCCTGGCGCAGTAGAGCCATCGTGCTCGCCGAGGTGACACCCGGCACCTGCGCGATGATCGGTTGTACCCGCTGGCTGAGCTCCGACAGGGTGTCGCCGGACCTGATCCGGCGGACCACCTCCGCCAGCTGGCTCGCCGACTCGACCGAGGATCGGGGCCGGATGACGCGGACCGCGGTCCGTGACGTGGCGCGCGGGGCTTCGACACCGAGGGTCATCACTGCCCCATCGGCAGCCTCGGCCGCCGGCGCGTAGCCGGCATCGCGCAGAAACTCGAGCACCTTGGCCAGTGGCGCGGTGGAGACGACGATCGCGGGTGCCAGCCGGCGCAATTGCAGCGATGCGACGTCTCGATCGGCAACGACACGGTCCAGCAGCGCGGCGTCGTCACAGCGAAGATAGGCCGAAGCAAAACCGGCGCGCAGCACGCCGTGACGCCGCGCGGAGTCGGCGATGAGATAGCTGAGTGCCTGCGGTACGGGTGTGCGTGAGCGCTGGGTCACCAGCGCCGCGAGGTCTGCCGCGCTCCGCCCAGCGTCGAGGGCGCGCCGCACGGATGCCTCCGTGATGCGATAGACGCTTGCCCCGCCGGAGGACTCGAGGTCGGCGGCCAGGGCCAATTCGTCGGCGAGCTCCGCGGTCGGCGGCCCCGGCACGACAACCGTCAGGTCGGGCTGCACGAGGAAGTAGTCGACCGGGTCAGGAAGCGCATTCTGCAATGCGTGCTGCGCGGCGGCCCGCGACCCGTCGAGCAGGGTACGGCTGTACCCGGTCAGGCCGCCGGCCGCGGTGACACCGAGAACATCCGCCTCGGCCAGCACCGACTCAGCGGTAGCGCGCTGGGCCGCCGCTCTGCGCGGGGCATCCCAGGCCAGCCGGGCCAGCAC
>JALYIS010000038.1 GCA_030775705.1 Actinomycetota bacterium | reverse complement strand
CGCCACCTCGGGCTGGGCCGCGAGTCCGCCGATCGCGACGTCGAGCAGCGTGCGTGCGCGTGCCTCGGCGAACGCGGTGAGACCCTCCAGGGTGTCGAAGACCTCCTCCGTCAGCACGGACTCGCGTCCCCACGCCTGGATCCGGCTACCTCCGGGTGGCGGCTCGCCCCGTTGGTACTTGCCGGTGAGCAGGCCGCTCGCGAGCGGGAAGAAGGGCAGCAGACCGATGCCGTAATGGCCCAACGCCGGCACGAGATCCTCTTCGACGTCGCGGTTGAGCAGGCTGTACTCGTTCTGGGCGCTGACGAAGCGCTCCAAGCCCCTGGTCCGCGACACCCACTCGGCATCGGCGACCTGCCATCCGGCGAAGTTGGAATTACCGAGGTAGCGGACCTTGCCGGCGCGCACCAACTCGGTCAGCGCGCCGAGAGTCTCCTCGATCGGTGTCGCCGGATCAGGCCGATGGATCTGGTAGAGATCGATCCAATCCGTCTGCAGGCGGCGCAGCGATGACTCGACGGCTCGCTGGATATAGCGCCGTGAGCCGCGAGCCCCCCAGTCCTCACCGTTGTCATTGCCCCTATTGCGCACGTCACTGCCGAACTTGGTCGCCAACACGACATCGTCACGGCGTCCCTTGAGCAGGGCGCCAAGCCGCTGCTCGGAAGCCCCGTAGGAGTCGCTGGTGTCGAACAGCGTGATGCCCTCGTCCAGGGCCGCTTCGACGACCTCGCGGCTCTGATCCTCGTCGAGCTTCATGCCCAGGTTGTTGGTGCCCAGGCCAACCACCGAGACAACGAGGCCGGATTGGCCAAGGCGTCGGAATTCCATATTTCCACCATAGCCAGGCTGTCGCACCGCGCTGGCGGCAATGCCCGCCGCCGACAGACAACCCAAGCTGGCTACAGCGCGCGCAGGATGTCCTCGACCCGTTCCTTGGCATCCCCGAAAAGCATCTGGCTGTTCTCCTTGAAGAAGAGGGGGTTCTGCACGCCCGCGTAACCGGTATTCATCGACCGCTTGAAGACGACGACGTTGGCTGCCTCCCACACGTGCAGGACGGGCATGCCGGCGATGGGGCTCGCCGGGTCGTCCATCGCCGCGGGATTGACGGTGTCGTTGGCCCCGATGACCAGCACGACCGTGGTCGCCCCGAAGTCGTCGTTGATCTCATCCATCTCGAGGACGATGTCGTAGGGAACCTTGGCCTCGGCAAGCAGGACATTCATATGGCCTGGCAGGCGGCCGGCGACCGGGTGGATGCCGAACCTGACATCTACCCCGCGCTCGCGCAACTTCCTGGTCAGGTCCGCGACCGGGTACTGGGCTTGCGCCACCGCCATTCCATAGCCGGGCGTAATGATGACCGAGGACGCGTCGGTGAGCAGTGCAGCGGTGTCCTCGGCAGTGATCTCGCGGTAGTCCCCGTACTCGGTGTCGTCGCTGCTGGCCACCTCGATGCCGAAGCCGCCCGCGATGACGGAGATGAACGAGCGGTTCATCGCCGTGCACATGACGTAGGACAGGTAGGCGCCGGAAGACCCGACCAACGCACCGGTGATGATCAGCAGGTTGTTGTTGAGCAGAAACCCTGATGCGGCCGCGGCCCAGCCGGAGTAGCTGTTGAGCATCGAGACCACCACCGGCATGTCGCCCCCGCCGATCGATGCGACCAGGTGCCACCCGAGGGCCAGTGCGACCACGGTGACCGCGATGAGCAATCCGAGACTCGGACGCGCGACGAAGGCCACCGTGAGCGCGGCGAAGGCAACCAGTGCGCCCAGATTGAGGTAGTTGCGTCCTGGGAGCATCAGCGGGCTGGACTTGATGCGGGCGGACAGCTTGAGGAAGGCGACGATGGAGCCGGTGAAGGTGACGGCGCCGATGAAGACGCCGATGAACACCTCGGCATGATGGATACGCAGCAGCGAGTGGGCGATCTCGGTCTGCGCACGGCCCTTAGCCTCCACCGCGTAGTACCCGTCCCAGCCGACGAGGACGGCGGCCAGGCCGACGAAGCTGTGCAGCATCGCGATCAGCTCGGGCATGCCGGTCATCTCGACCTGGCGGGCGCGCCACAACCCGATCGCCGCGCCGATGACGGTCGCGAGCACCAGTAGCCCGAGGCCGGTGGCGGCGATGCTCCGCGACGCCAGCCCGACCGTGGCCACAAGTGCGATGACCATGCCGGAGATCCCGAAGACGATGCCCGAGCGGGACGTCTCATGCTTGGACAGCCCCGCGAGGCTCATGATGAACAGCAGCGCGGCAACGATGTAGGCCGCCTGCGCGGCGGTGGCAGCAGTCACGTCGCTCAGCCTTTCGAGAACATGCTGAGCATGCGTCGGGTGACGGCGAATCCGCCGAAGATGTTGATGCTGGCGAGCAGGATCGCTGCGAACGAGACGGCCGTGACGACCGTGTCGTGATGCCCGATCTGGAGCAGGGCGCCCACCACGATGATGCCTGAGATCGCATTGGTGATCGACATCAGCGGCGTGTGCAGTGCATGGTGCACCTTGCCGATGACGTAGTAGCCGATGACGATCGCCAGAACGAACACGGTGAAGTTGCCGATGAGCTGATTGGGTGCGAATGCCGTCAGCAGGAACAACGCCGCCACGCCGATGCCCACGATCAGGTATTTGCGGCTGGCCGGCGGTGGTGGCTTCTCGACCTTCTCCGCCCGCGCCCGCACTTGGGACGAGGCCGGTGCCGCCGACACCTGAACCGGCGGTGGGGGCCAGGTCTTCTCGCCGTTACGGACGACGGTCATCGATCGCTGCACGATGTCGTCGAAGTCGAGAACGAGCACGCCGTCCTTGCCAGGCGTGAGCAGCTTCATCAGATTGACAAGGTTCGTCCCGTACAGCTGCGAAGCCTGGGTGGGCAGGCGCCCGGCCAGATCGGTGTATCCGATGATCGAGACCTGGTTGTCGGTCACGACGACCTTGCCGGCGACCGATCCGGCCACGTTTCCGCCTTGGGCGGCCGCCATGTCGACCACCACACTGCCGGGCCGCATGCTGGCTACCATCGCGTCGGTTATCAGTAGCGGAGCCGGCTTGCCGGGGATCAGGGCCGTCGTGATGATGATGTCCACGTCTCGCGCCTGCTCGGCATACAGCTCCGCGGCCCGCCGATTGAAGTCCGCCGAAGTCTCCTTCGCGTAACCGTCCGCACTGGCCTGCTGATCCGCCGTGTCGACAGCGAGGAACTCCGCCCCCATCGACCGCACCTGCTCGCCGACCTCGGCGCGCGCGTCCGTCGCCCGAACGATCGCGCCGAGACTCCCGGCGGCGCCGATCGCGGCCAGTCCGGCAACTCCGGCGCCCGCGACGAGCACCTTGGCAGGCGGCACCTTGCCCGCGGCCGTGACCTGGCCGGTGAAGAACCGGCCGAACACGTGCGCCGCCTCGATGACCGCGCGGTAACCGGCGATATTGGCCATCGAACTCAGTACGTCCAGTGACTGCGCCCGTGAGATCCGCGGTACCGCATCCATCGCGAGCACCGTGATCGGCCGCCGAGCGAGTGCGTCGACGAGTTCCGGGTCAAGTCCCGGGCTGATAAGGCTGACCAGGGTGGCGCCCTCGCGAAGCTGGTCGATCTCCGCGCCGGAGGGCGCGTTCACCTTCAGGACGATGTCGGCCCCCCACGCTTGCGCCCGCGTGCCCACAGCGGCGCCAGCATCGACGAATGCCTTGTCCGCGAGGGTGGCCAACGTGCCGGCGCCTGACTCGATGACGACCTGATAACCGAGCGCCTGCAGGGCTGCCACGGTCGCAGGCGTCGCCGCGACGCGGGTCTCTCCGGCGCGGGTTTCACGGACCACTCCGATGAGCAACAGACACTCCATTCATGAATACCGCCTGCAAAAACCGGTCCGGGCGAATGTAGACCAGCGCAACCGGGATGACGCGGTGGCGTGGGTGACGCGGCCCCCGTTGCCCTTACGATCTAGCGATGTCGCTGCTCGACGCCATCGGTCACGAACGTCTCGTCCTAGCCGACCTGTTGGACACCCTGACGCCTGCGCAGCTCCAGACACCAAGCTTCTGCGGAGACTGGACCGTTCAGCAAGTCGCCGGCCACCTTCTCATGCCCCTGGTCACGCCGCTGCGTGCCTTTGCCCTCGAAGCGCTGAAGGCCCGGGGCAATTTCGATACCGCCAACGACCGCGCGTCGCGCAGGTTCGCACAAAGGTCGATCTCAGAGATTTCGGCCGGACTACGGGCGAATGCTCGCAATCGGTTCCATGCCCCGACATTTGGACTGGAGGCCCCGCTCGCGGAGATGCTGCTGCACGGCCAGGACATTCGCCGCCCGCTCGGCCTGACGTGGGGATTCCCGCTCACGTCGATCCCCACCGTGCTGGATCTGTTGGCCAGCCCCAAAGCCGCGCGAGGGTTCGTGCCTCGCGGGATTATTCGTGGCCTGAGGTTCGAGGCGGTGGACGTCGACTGGGCGGTCGGCGACGGCGCGCTCGTCAGAGGTCCGGGTTCGTCGCTCGCGTATGCGATGACCGGACGCAAGGTCAGTCTCGACGAACTGAGCGGCGCCGGTGTGGCTGCTCTGCGCGAACGCTAGGACCGACGCCAATGTCGAATCGCCTGACGGTGCTGTCGGGGCCTTCGGGAGTCGGCAAGGGCACCGTCGTGCGTGCGGTGCGCCAAAGCTATCCCCACATCTGGGTGTCGGTGTCCTGTACGACGCGCGCGCCGCGCCCGGGGGAGCGCGAGGGCGTCGAATACAGGTTCGTCAGTCCGGAGCAGTTCCGCGACCTCGCCGCACGGGGTGAGCTGCTCGAGTACGCGGAGTTCGCCGGAAACCTGTATGGCACGCCACGGCGACCCGTGCTCGAACATCTCGCCGCCGGCGTCCCGGCACTTCTGGAGATCGAACTGCAGGGGGCGCGACAGGTTCGGGAGGCTATGCGGGACTGCTTCCTGGTGTTCCTCGCGCCCCCGTCGTGGGACGAGCTCGAGCGCAGACTCACCCGCCGCGGCACCGAATCTGCGTCGGTGATTGACGAGCGGCTCGAGCGGGCTCGGGTCGAACTGGCGGCCGAGACCGAATTCGACGCCGTCGTCGTCAACGATGAAATAGGGCGGGCGGCCGCGGAATTGGTAGGATTGATCGAGCAAGCCTGCGATTAGTTCGCGATTGCCGTCCATTTCACTCAACAAGACAGGTCAGCCGTGTCCGGAATCGTGTCTGCCCCCGAGGGCATCACCAACCCGCCGATCGACGAACTTCTCGACCGAACCCAGTCGAAGTACGCGCTGGTCATCATCGCGGCCAAACGGGCTCGCCAGATCAACGCCTACTACAGCCAACTCGGCGAGGGTCTGCTCGAGTACGTCGGACCGCTGGTGGAGACGGCGCCGCAGGAGAAGCCGTTGTCGATCGCGCTTCGTGAGATCAACGCGGATCTGATCGAGTTCAAGCCTTCCGAGAGCTAGACGTCCGACGGAGAGGTTCGCCGGTGAGCAGCACGGTCGTCCTCGGTGTCGGCGGCGGGATTGCCGCGTACAAGGCGGTCGAGCTGCTGCGCAGGCTCACCGAAGCAGGGCACGACGTCACTGTCGTGCCCACCTCTGCGGCCCTCAGGTTCGTCGGCGAGGCCACCTGGTCGGCGCTGTCGCACCGAAAGGTGGCCTGCGACCTGTGGACCGACGCGCAGGACGTTCCCCACGTAGAACTCGGCAGGCGCGCGGGCCTGGTGGTCATCGCCCCGGCCACCGCGGATCTGCTGGCGCGGGCTGCCCACGGACTCGCCGACGATCTGCTCACCAACACCCTGCTCACCGCGCGGTGTCCGGTCGTGTTTGCCCCGGCGATGCACACCGAGATGTGGGAACACCCAGCGACAGTCGAGAACGTGGCGACGTTGCGTCGCCGAGGCTGTGTCGTACTCGAGCCGTCGAGCGGCCGGCTGACCGGCACTGACACCGGCAAGGGGCGGTTGCCCGACCCAGCGGAGATCGCTCAGTTGGTCGAATTGCTGCTGATACGACCCGACGCGCTGCCCCGCGATCTGGTGGGTCGGCATGTGGTGGTCACCGCCGGCGGTACTCGTGAGCCGATCGACCCGGTCCGGTTCCTGGGCAACGCCTCGTCGGGGCTCCAGGGTTATGCCATCGCCATTGTTGCCGCGGCCCGCGGCGCGCGCGTCACCCTGGTCGCGGCGAATGTCGGGCTCGCCGATCCTGCCGGCGTGGACGTCGTGCGCACACGCACCGCGCTCGACCTGCGGGATGCGGTCGGCAAGGCCGCCGACGACGCCGATGTGGTGGTGATGGCGGCGGCAGTGGCCGACTTCCGCCCGTCGGGACACTCGGCACACAAGATCAAGAAGTCGGAGTCCGGTCCGGCGCCCGTCGAACTGGTGGAAAATCCCGACATCCTGGCTGAGCTCGTCGCCGGACGCCGTGCGGGCCAGGTACTCGTCGGGTTCGCCGCGGAGACCGGCGACGCCGCAGCAACCGTGCTCCAGCACGGGCGCGCCAAGCTGGAGCGAAAGGGCTGCGACCTGCTTGTGGTCAATGCGGTCGGGGCCGGGGTGGCGTTCGGGCAGGCTGACAATGCCGCGGTCATCCTCGGCGCCGACGGGTCCGAGGTGCCGATTTCGCTCGGACCCAAGGCCGTGCTTGCTGCCGCTGTGTGGGATGTCATCTCCTCCCGGCTCGACCGATAGGCCGCCCCGAAGCCCACGCCCCGTAGACTCCTCCTGAATCCAGCCCGCCCTACCTTCGGAGTGTTCGTGACCCGCCGCCTGTTCACCTCTGAGTCAGTCACCGAGGGCCATCCGGACAAGATCGCCGACCAGATCAGCGACTCGATCCTCGATGCGCTCCTCTCCCAGGATCCGCACAGCCGAGTCGCTGTGGAGACCCTCATCACCACTGGCCAGGTCCACGTCGCGGGCGAGGTGACCACCGAGGCCTACGCCGACATCCCCACCATCGTCCGCGATTGCATCCTGGAGATCGGCTACGACTCCTCACGCAAGGGTTTCGATGGAGCCTCTTGCGGGGTGAGCGTGTCTATTGGATCCCAGTCGCCCGATATCGCGCAGGGGGTCGACAACGCCTACGAGGCGCGTACGGGGGAGAACGTCGAGGATCCGCTTGAGCGACAGGGCGCCGGCGATCAGGGCTTGATGTTCGGCTATGCATGTGACGAGACCGCCGAGCTGATGCCGTTGCCGATCTCGCTCGCGCACCGTCTGGCGGAGCGCCTCACCGCGGTTCGTAAGGACGGCACGGTCCCCTATCTGCGCCCCGACGGCAAGACCCAGGTCACCATCGAGTACGTGGACGGCAAGCCGACCCGGCTCGATACCGTCGTCGTGTCCTCGCAGCACGCGGGCGACATCGACCTGGACACTCTTCTCAAGCCGGACATCGAAGAGCATGTCGTGCGGCCCATCATCGCTGACCTCGCAATCGACACCGAGGGATACCGGCTGCTGGTCAATCCCACTGGCAAGTTCGAGATCGGCGGCCCGATGGGCGACGCCGGCCTCACCGGACGAAAGATCATCGTCGACACCTACGGCGGGTACGCGCGCCACGGCGGCGGGGCGTTCTCGGGCAAGGACCCCTCGAAGGTCGACCGGTCGGCTGCCTATGCGATGCGCTGGGTCGCCAAGAACGTCGTCGCGGCGAAGCTCGCCACCAAGTGCGAGGTTCAGGTCGCGTATGCGATTGGCAAGGCCGAGCCCGTAGGCCTGTTCATCGAGACGTTCGGCACGGAGACCGTAGACGGCGAGCGCATCACCGAGGCCGTCCTGCAGACATTCGACCTGCGTCCGGCGGCGATCATCCGCGACCTCGATCTCAAACGCCCGATCTACGCACAGACCGCGGCCTACGGGCACTTCGGCCGAGAACTGCCCGACTTCACGTGGGAGCGGACGGACCGTGCCGAGCAGTTGGGCAAGTTGGCCAGAGGCTGATTGGTCAGGCTCCGCGAGCCCGGGCGGCCGCTCGCAAGATCCGGGTCGCGCAAGTCACTCCTCGGCACGGACGGGGACGGTGCTCGTTCGCCCCTGATTGTGCGAACCGTCGCCGCATGCTGCTAGAAGTGCACAGGTGAGCAGTCGCGCGCAGCCCCGCGCCGGGCGCGAGCCCGCCCCGGGCAACCCGGTCGCGCTCGTGATGGTCGACGTCACGCTCGCCCATCTCGATCGGCCTTTCGACTACCTCGTGCCGGCCACCCTCGATGCCTCGGTGCAGGCCGGCTCTCGGGTGCGGGTCAGGTTCGCCGGCCGGCTGGTGGACGCCTACGTCCTCGAACGCCGCGCCGCCAGCGAACACGACGGCAGGCTCGCCTACCTCGAACGGGTCGTGGGCACCGATGCGGTCCTGACCCAGGAGACGGCGGCCCTGTTCCGGTCCGTCGCGGATCGCTGGGCCGGCACCTTCGTCGACGTCGCGCGCCTGGCGATCCC
>JALYIS010000037.1 GCA_030775705.1 Actinomycetota bacterium | reverse complement strand
GTCTGAAGGGTGCTGGACACGATCCTCCTCAAGGTGTTATCCGGGAACACGCAGAGCCCGGCAGGCTCGGATCGACCAACGGTAGGTCGAGCTCGGCGATCCAGCCAACGACTTGTGCGACCAGCGGCTGGTGTAACGAACCCATCGGAAGCGGTGCAGGGTCAGCCGGCCGCCGTCGTATCGGCGAACGCGACGCAGCGCATCTTGGACCGCGACAGCTTGGCGCAGCCGGCGCAGTGAGAACGCCCGTGACCAAGTACGCGCGCCCCGTCAGGTCGAGGGTCATGCACTGCCCGACATGGCATCGACCCGGGCGATCAGCACCGCATTGTGGCCGCCGAATCCGAAGGCGTTGGACATCCCGATCCGAACGCCACCCCGGGCATACAGTCGGCGCGCCGTGGTGGCGTGATCGAGCACGTCGATCTGCTCGTCGATCTCGCGTAGCCCGACGGTGGGCGGTGCCACCCCCGCGCGCAACGCCTGGATGAGCGCGATCGCCTCGACCGCGCCCGCGGCCCCGAGCAGATGTCCGATGGACGATTTTGTCGAGGTGACCGGGATCGCGCCGCCGATCGGGCCGAGTGCGGCGAGTATCGCCTTCGCTTCGGTCTCGTCGTTGAACTGCGTTGCGGTGCCGTGGGCATAGATGGTGTCGATGTCGCTCGGCCGAAGTCCGGCCTCCCGCAGGGCGTCGGTGATCGCGACCGCGGCGCGGGCCGCGCTCGGATCGGGCGCGGTCAGGTGAAACGCGTCGCTCGTGGCGCCGTACCCGATGAATTCGGCCAGAACCTGCGCGCCTCTCGCCTGCGCAGCCTCCGCATTCTCGAGCACCAGCATGCCCGCACCCTCGCCGAGGATGAAGCCGTCGCGCGCGGCGTGGAACGGAACCGAACGACCGGTGACCGACAGCGCGCCCATATTTCGAAAGCCGGCGATCATGGTCTCGTGGTGGGCCGCCTCTGCTCCGCCGACGACAACAGCACTGACTTCGCCGGCGGCGATGAGGCGCCGCGCCGCGCCGATCGCCTGTGCTCCTGCCGAGCAGGCTGAGGAGAGGGCGAACGACTCACCCAGCAGGCCGAACCGGATGGCGATCGATGCGGCGGCGCTGTTGGGCATCGCCATGGGGATGGCGAGGCCGGACACAAGATCGGGAGCGTCGGCGGCCATCGTGCGATGGGCGTTGAGGAGGCTGTCGATGCCACCGAGTCCTGTTCCGACGATGCACGCGACGCGTTCCGGACGGTAGGGCATGTGCTCCGTCCACCCGGCCTGCCCGATTGCTTCGCTCGCGGCACACAGGGCGAGCTGAGCGAAGCGGTCGGTACGCCGCATCTCGTGCCGGCTCAGCATGGCCTGCGGCTCGAAGTCGCGGCACAATGCGACCCCGTTTACGATGCCGCTCTCCCCCGCGACGGCACGGCGGTGCAGGACGTCTGCGCCGACGCCCAGAGGCGTGATCGCACCCATACCCGTGACCACCGCGCGATGAGTCATTGCACGCCGGCGGTCTTGCACACCAGTTCGAGGAGCCGGCCGAAGCTCACGTGCCCGTCCAACTCCCGCGGGAACAGCACGACCGACAGGGACGACCGCCAGCTCTGTAGTTCCCTCGTGCGCGCCTTCACCTCGGAACGGTCCAGGGGCCGCGGACCGAGGGTCATCGGGCTGGCCGTCATTCGGCGGGCACCGTGAGTCCGAGCTCACGCACACGAGGGATCATGCGCTTGCGCCATGCGTCTCGCGCTTGACCTTTGGTGGTCTCTTGGAGGCCGAACCGAACCGCTAGCCGGGCTCGCTCGCATCTCGCACTTCCGAAGACCCGCAGGAATACCGGCCACAGCCGGTCCAATGCCGCCGGGAGACATTCGCGACCGTCGGGCTCACGCACCATCTGGCGGGTTGCCGTCGCTGTGGTCACCGGTCCCCCTCGAATCGCGCTCTCGAGAGTGAGACGTCGGGCAGCATGGCGAATTTCAGGGACCGCGCTTATTCGGCGGTCGAAACCCGGCGTTGCGCAGAGACAATGCAACGGCAGTGAGCGCCAGTCACCGAAGACGTCATAGCGCGCCGCGAACGCAAAGATCGGAGCACCACCCTCCCCGCAGGGTCCGCGTGGGCGCCTGGCCGAGGCGGTCCATTGCGACTCGTGCGCACGGGCGCACGGTCACGGCACGGCACCCGGACCTGCGCGTGAGATGCGGGCGCGTTCTTGCGGCAGGAGTTCATCGTCGTCGGCGTTCCCAGATGTGTCGTGAACGCTCACCCACTGCGGGACCAGCGCGCCGATCAGACCACCCCGTCGAAGTCGTGATCACCGAACGGGCCGACCACTGCGAGGCAACGCGGGCGGCGCAGTATCCGCTGCGCGACCCTCGACACGTCCTCGACCGTCACTGCATCCACCAGCGACAGCAGCTCGTCGACGCCGAGAATGTCCGCGTACACCATCTCGCTCTTGCCAATCCTGGTCATCCGCGACCCGGAGTCCTCCAGACCGAGGACGATCCCGCCGCGCATCTGGCCCTTGCCACGCTCGATCTCGGCGGACGTCAAGCCTGCGTCGGCGACAGAGTCAAGTTCATCGACGATCAGGCCGAGCACCTCATCGGCCTTACCCGGCTGGCAACCCGCATAGACCCCGAAGTTGCCGGTGTCGCTATAGCCGCCGGTGCACGAGTAGACGGAGTACGCGAGCCCACGTTCCTCCCGAATCCGTTGGAACAGCCGCGAGCTCATGCCGCCGCCGAGGGCTGCAGACAGGATCCCGACGGCGAAGCGCGCCGGGTCGTGCCGAGACACACCGTGCGAGCCGACGACGATGTTGGCCTGTTCAGTGTCGTCGGCGACGACGGTGATGGCGCGCGCCGGGTCGGCGAGCGTGGACGGGCGAGGATCTCGAGCGCTCGCGGCTTCGGCTCCGGCGTCCAAACGAGTGTCGAAGGCGCGGCGCACCGACCGGACCACCTCGCGGTGATCGATGTTTCCGGCGACCGAGACGACCATCGATCCCGGTGCGTAGCGGCGACGATAGTAACCGGCGATCTGGGGCCGGGTCAGGGCCGCAATCGACTCGACAGTGCCCAGAATCGGTCTGCCGATGGGCGTGTCACCGTACAGAGCCGTCGCGAACTCGTCATGCACCAGATCGGAGGGGTCGTCGTCGCGCATCGCGATCTCTTCGAGGACGACACTTCGCTCGATGTCGACATTCTGCGCGGTGATCGTCGCGTTCAGAACCACGTCGCTGACGATGTCGACCGCCAGCGGGAGGTCACGGTCGAGCACCGTCGCGTAGAAGCAGGTGTGTTCCTTCTCGGTGAAGGCGTTGAACTCACCGCCGACGGCATCCATTGCGCTCGCGATGTCCAGAGCGGTGCGCCGCGCGGTGCCTTTGAAGAGCAGATGCTCTAGGAAGTGACTGGTACCCGCCAGGCTGACGGTCTCGTGGCGCGATCCGACCGGCACCCACACTCCGATGCTGGCGCTACGCACACCGGGCATCTGCTCGCTGACGATGCGCAGACCGCCGGGGAGCACCGTGCGACTGATCTCGCCGCCGCCGCTTGCGGCCAGCCGCCGCGTCTGCGCGCGTGATCGCGTGCTGGTTAATGTTGGCGAGCGGGCGGCGATCATGGGCCGATCTTAGAGGGAGCACCCGTCACCCTCGGACACCGCAGAACACCCGCTCGCGCGGTGCTCGATCGATCGGGAAGTAGCCCGGGCGCAACGAGGCCACGAAGCCGGCCGCGGCGACAATCATCGCGCGCAGCAACGGCAGCCTCAGCAGCCAGCCCGGCAGGCCGAACGCGGGCGAGATCAGCCAGGCAAGTACCCCGAGAGCCACCAGCGCCGCGGCGCGGTGCCCGATTGCGTGCACGCCGACCAGCAGCCACACGACGGCAAGGGCAGTGGTGATGACCGCAGCGAGCCAGGTCGTCCACAGCAAGGATGATCCGTGCAACAGGCTCGGCGGGACCAGCCCCAGGCCGAGAAACGCTGCCCCGGCCGCGCCCGCTCCGGCCCAGGGAAGCAGCCGACGGCGCGCCGGTTCCTGGTAGCACTCCAGCGTGCTGAGCGGATGTTCGGCCAGCATCGCCGACCGCTCGGTGTACATCTGCGCCGACGGGTACTTGCTCGACACCCTCCGACGCGCCCAGGTCGGCACGTTGGGGTGCAGCCAGATGGCGTCGATCCGCGCATGTTCCGCGCGCACACCCTGGGTGCCGGCGACCACTGTCCCCCAGCACGAGACGACGGCTTGCACATAGCGCATGTGCCGGTGTTGCATAGCCGCACTCTCGCTGCCATAGGCGTAGAAGCCACATTCGCAATCCGGTGACGGCGTGGAATGCATCTGGTCTGCGCCGTTGGCCTCACCGCCGCGCTCGCCTGTCGGCGGTGAACAGGTCGCGGTGTTCGGCCCGTCGTACCACGACAGATTGGAGTAGAGGGGAAGCAGGAGCCCGCTGTCGTCGACCCGGAAGGTCCGGAGCCCGACGATGTCGCCAACCAGTGGCTCGACGCCGGAGAACGGGCGCATCGGGTCAGTCGCGCGAACGCAACGGTGTCAAGACTCCCCCATCGCGCGGGGCGCGAGGCTGCCGGACTCGCGCGTCATCGTGGCGGTCCCCGACCGACATGCCCCTAGGCGTGTTGGCAGACGAGCGCTTGCCGGGCTGAGAGCGCCCGTCCAGGTCCTCGTCACCCAGCACGTCGAGAAGCATGCGCTGCGCTCCGATGTTGCCCATTGCTCGCTCCCAGGTCGACTGGCTCAAAGTTACGCCGACCTGGGGCGGCGTCAACCCGAGGGTGCGGCGCTCAAGCGCCTGCAATCGTGCGCGCGAGCTGATAGGTGTCGGGCTGCCACAGCACGAGGGTCGCGACGCCCGGGTGGTTCGTTGCCCGGATCTCGGCGAGGGCCTGCCGAATGGCGTCGTCGGCGGGCCAGCCGAAGGCGCCCGCAGAGATCAGCGGAAACGCGATCGATTGAGCCCCCACGGCGGCCGCGACGTCGAGCGCCGTCCGGTAGCACGATCTCAGGGTCGCCGCGTCGCCACGCCGATAGATTGGCCCCACCGTATGGATTACCCATTTGGCATGCAGCTTGCCTGCTGTGGTGGCCACCGATTGACCGGCTGGAAGCCCGTCCGGATACACCGTGTTCCGGAGCTCACGACACTCGGCCAGGATCGCCTTGCCGCCACGCTTGTGAATCGCGCCGTCGACCCCTCCGCCACCGAACAGCGACGAGTTGGCGGCGTTGACGATGGCATCGACTCGTTGATCGGTGATATCCGCTTGGACGATATCGAGCCTCATCTTGGCAGCCACGCGTCGGGGCTGTCGATCATCTTGCGCACGTGTGCCGGCAGCTTGCCGGTCAGCACCTGGGCGATGCTCGTCTCATCGAGGACTCGACGCAGGCTGGCGCGCACCGCTACCCATACCTCGGGAAGATGGATGGCCACGCCCGAGTACTCGGTCTCGTGCGCACGCAGCCCACGGATTTCGGCGAGCGGACCATCGACGGCCCGGATCACCGAGCCGAGGCTGATCTCACTGGCCGGACGAGCAAGTGCGTAGCCACCCTCGGCGCCCCGCTGGCTGCGGACCAGGTTCGCGCGCCGAAGTTCACCGAGGATCGCCTCGACGAACTTGCGCGGCAGTCCCTGCTCCGAGACGATCGCGTCCACTTTGACCAGATCCGGCTCCCGCGCCGCCAGACTCAGCAACGCTCGAACCGCGTAATCCGTCTTTGCTGAGATCTGCACTCTCGTAGTCTTGCAAAGACAACGCCGCCGCGTGCGGTGCGGCACGCAGCCAGACGTCGCAACCTTCGCTCAACCCGAGCCCCTCGGCCTGGCCCCGGGTCAGCTGAACCCACGACTCGCCGACCGGGGAATCGACCTCGGCACGCACCTCGAAGCCGACCCGGTGCAGCCTGGTTATGCGAGCGGGCACGCCGTCGTCGATGTGCGCCGTGAAGATCTCGATGTCGTGAGGCCGGATCAAACGGCCGGCGAGGCTGGTCACCTGGCCGAGGAAACCCATCACGAATGGGTTTGACGGGCGCTCGTAGAGCTCATCGGGCGAGCCGACCTGTTCGACGCGCCCGTGATTGATGACAACGAGTTGATCCGCGACCTCGAGCGCCTCCTCCTGGTCGTGAGTGACGAAGATCGTGGTGACCTGCACCTCGTCGTGCAGGCGCCGCAGCCAGTCCCGCAGCTCCTTGCGCACCTGGGTGTCGAGCGCGCCGAAGGGCTCGTCCAGCAGCAGTACCTTGGGCTCCACGGCGAGCGCCCTGGCCAGCGCCATCCGTTGCCGCTGGCCACCGGACAGCTGGGAGGGCAGCCGGTCAGCGAACTGACTCAGGTGCACGAGTTCGAGGAGTTCGTGCACGCGCGCGCGGATCTCGTCCTTCGGCCGCTTGCGGATCTCCAGCCCGAACGCCACGTTCCGGAACACGGACAGGTGTTTGAACGCCGCGTAGTGCTGGAACACGAAGCCGACACCGCGACGCTGGGCGGGTACGCCTGTCGAGTCGACTCCTTCGATGAGCACGGCGCCGGTATCGGCTCGCTCCAGCCCGGCGATGATGCGCAACAGGGTGGACTTTCCACCCCCGCTGGGGCCGAGGAGCGCAGTCAGCCCACCCGATTTGACCCACAGATCGACCTCGTCGAGTGCCACGAAGTCACCGAACCGCTTGCCGACCTTTCGGGCTTCGATACTCATCGGTCCACTCTCCGTCGAATGAAGGTGATCGCCACGATTGCCAGAATCGCTGCGGCCACCAGCACGAAAGTCACCGCGTAGGCGGCCTGGGGTCGCAGATCGGTCTCGTAGAGGTTGTCGATGCGCAGGGTGGCCGTTTCGGTTTGGCCCTGGATGTTTCCGGAGACCACGAGGACCGCGCCGTACTCGCCCAGACAGCGGGCCAGGCTGAGCACCACGCCGTACGCGACCGCTGCCCGGATGGTCGGCAAGGTGACGCGTCGAAATCGTGCCATTGCGTTGGCCCCGAGTGATCTGGCCGCCTGTTCCTGCTCGGTGCCGGCCTGTTCCAGGACCGGCGCGACGGCCCGCACGACGAGGGGCAACGACACGAACACCGTTGCCAGCACCATGCCCGGCGTGGAATTGATCACGTGAAGGCCGATCGTGGACAGCAGCGACCCGAACCAGCCCTTGTTGCCGTACACCAGGATGAGGGCCAGCCCGACGACGATGGGGCTGATAGCCACCGGCAGGTCGACGAGGGCGCTCAGCACCCGCTTCCCAGGAAATCGGTATCGGGTAAGGAGTAGCGCGACTCCGATCCCGAACACCGTGTTGATCAGTACGGCGGACAGGGCGATGATGGCCGACAGGGTGAACGCGTGGCTCGTGCCCGTGTCGCCGAGTGCGCCGAAGAAGGTGTGCAGTCCGGGCGCAAAAGTGCGGTAGATGACCACACCCAGGGGGACGAGGACCAAGACCCCGACGTAGGCAATCGACAGGCCCCGCAGCGCCCACCGGGTCGCCCCGCGCCGCTCGCGCCTACCGGCGCGCGTCACCGCCGCCTCAGCCACGACGCGCCATCGCGCGCTGAACGGTGGTGAGGGTGGCCAGGACGAACGCACTCGTCGCCAACAGGACGGTGGCTATGGCAGCAGCTTGGCGCACCGACTGCGCCGGATTCTCCGCGTCCTGCAGTTTGCCGTAGATGAGGGAGGAGGCGATCTCGGTCTTGAACGGCAAGTTGCTCGAAATCAACACCACCGAGCCGTACTCGCCCAATGCTCGCGCGAACGCGAGTGCGCCCCCGGCGAAGAGCCCGGGCAGGATCGGCGGTAGCACGATCCGCCGGAACCTGGTCAGCGGGCTTGCTCCCAAGGACGTCGCGGCCTCCTCGACGTCGCGTTCGAGTTCGAGCAGCACCGGCTGGACGGTGCGGACCGTGAATGGCAACGTGACGAACAACAGCGCGACGAAGATCCCGGTGCGGGTGCCGAACAGGTCGATCCCGATCGGACTATGCGGCCCGTAGAGGGCCAGCATCACCAACCCGGCGACGATGGTCGGCAGTGCGAACGGCACATCGATCACGACGTCGAGCAGCTTCTTGCCCGGAAAGTCGTCGCGGACCAGGACCCAGGCGACCAGCGTTCCCATGGCAGCGTTCACCACCGCGACGACGGCGGCGAGCAGCACCGTCAGGACGAGGGCGTCGCGCGCTTCGCGATCTGCGATGGCGGACCAGAATCCGGACCAACCACCGGAGAACGCATGACCGACCACTGCGGCGAGCGGCAGCGCGACGACCAGGCTCATCCACAGCAGGGCGACACCCAGGCCGAGGCCCGAGGCGACCCCGACGGGGTCCTGATCGGTGTCGACGCTGGTCAGGTTGACCTCTCGATCCCGGTGACCAGGCCCGTGGCGGCGTCGAAGAACTTCTTGTTCACCGCGGTCCATCCGCCCAGGTCCGCGATCGTCGTCAACTTCCGGGGTGTCGGGAACGGGTTGCCGGGGTCATTGGCACCGGGGACGGGTCCAACCGTCACCCCGGGCTGTACAGGGCGGAAGCCCTTGCTGGCGAACACCGATTGCCCGGCCGCACTTTTGACGAAGCTCAAGAACTTCGACGCCGCCGCCGGTGCGCTACTGGTGACGGCAGCGGGGTTCTCGATCAGCATTGTCTGGTCGGGCACGATGTAGTCGATGTTGTCGCCGACCTGGCGGGCGTCGATGGCCTCGTCCTCGTAGGAGATGAGTACATCCCCGGTGCCGCTGAGGAACTGAGTCATCGCAACGGCTCCACTCGAAGCGCGGCTCACGACGTTCTTGAAGAAGCTCGCGAGATAGTCCTTGGCCTGAGCGTCGGTGCCCCCTTGCGCGGGCACCTGCTCGTAGGCGGCAAGGATGTTCCATTTCGCGGAGCCCGACGACGCAGGGTCCGGAGTCACGATCTTCACGCCGGACTTGATGAGATCTGCCCACCCCGTGATGTGCAGCGGGTTGCCCCTGCGAACGGTGATGACGACGACGGAGTCTGACACGATGCCCTTGGTCGAGCCCTGGTTCCACGCGCCGTCGACCAGCTTGGGCACGAGCTTGGTGAGATCGGGTGTGACCGAGAAGGCGACGTAGTCTGCTTTCTGCCCGGCGAGCACGTTCTTGCTCTGCGTTCCGCTGGGTCCGTAGGAGGAGGCGAAGGACACGCCCTTGCCATCCGGGGTCTTCTCGAAGGCGGAGGCCAGTGCGTCATAGGCGGGCTTGGGCACCGAGTACGCGACCAGATTTACCGTGGTGGCGGATCCGCCACCGGCGGCCGAGGACGAACATGCGCTCACGCCGATCCCCGCAACAGCCACCGCGACTAGCACCTTGGCCACGTGACGACGTGGGTTGCGACGCATGATCATTCCAGCTCCATTCGTGAACGCGAATCCCAATTGCTTCTAGTATCTTTATCTGCGCGATAGACAATACAGATACGCAAGACAATGCGACGAGGAGGGAGCCTCAGATCACATCTACGCGCTGGCTTCGACCGCTTTCGAGGCTTCCCCGGTCAACGTCTCCGGGGCTGCGACCACCAAAGGCACCGGCGCCACCGAGATGGCCGCACTGACGATGAAAGTTGCCGCGTAGCCTCGCCAATCGGCGATCCAGCCCGCGGCGATCGGGCCTAGTACGGCTCCGAGATCGCCCGACATTTGGAACACGGCAACCACGGTGCCGCCCCGACCGGCAACGACGTCCCCCATGACGGCCCCGGGGGCGACCGAGTCTGCCGCGCCGGCGACGCCCAATAGCGACATTGCGATCAACAGGCCGCCGATGCTGGGGACAGTGGCAAGTAGCAGGAATCCCGTGGCGCCGAGGATGAGGCCCCCGACGATCACCGGTCGGCGGCCGCGGGAATCTGCTATCCGGCCAAAGGGGAGCAACAGGGCTCCGCTGACGACACTTACGATCAGAAACCCTGCGTAGACCCACCCCGGGCCGAGCCCCAACCGGTCGTGCACGAATTGCGGGACGATCGCCGTCCGAGCGCCGACGACCGCCCAGTCTCCCGCGAATGACGCAGCGAGAGCAGCAAGGTAGGCCGTGTTGCGCAGGGCGGCACGCAACGGCAACGGCAGTGGCGTCCCACGATCGGACGGCTTGGCAGCGAAGGTGCTGTGGCGCAGGCTGGTCATCGCGAGCGAACCTGCCACCACCAGGGTGCCCGCGTAGAGGAAGAAGGGTGCGCGAAGCGAGATCGTTGCTACCGTGCCGACAGCGGGCCCGGCGATCATGCCCAGCAGGAATGCTCCCGCCCACGCGCCCTGTGCTCGCCCGCGCAGATGACTGGGTGTGACTCGGATCAAGATGCTGGCCGCACTCACGCTGAACATCACGGAGCCGACGCCGCCGACCCCGCGCAGCACGAGCAGTTCCCAGTAGCTCTGGGAGAACCCGGCGAGCAGGCTGGAAACCGCCACGACGCCGATTCCCGCCGCGAGGATCACCCGCTCACCGAGGGCGTTCACAAGGCGCCCGACAAACGGCGCGGTAATCAGCCGCATCAGCGCGAACGCACTGATCACCGCACCGGCGGCGGTCTTGCTCACGCCGAACTGCCGCGCGAACAGGGGCAGCGCGGGCGCCACGACGCCGTACCCCAGGGCGACCATGAAGGCGACCACTGCGAGTGCGCGCACTTCGCTAGGCAACCCACGCAGTGGCGGCACCTGACCTCCTCAGCTACGGGACAAGCTCAACAACCACAGCTGGCCGAAAACACAAGGGCGGGAAGCCGTAGCCTCCCGCCCTTGACGTCGCGAGCCGGTCAGGCGTCGACAGCCTCGGCGGCCGCGACTGGCGCACCGCTGGTTGTCGGAGCATCCTCGTCAACGAGCACCAGGCTGATCTTGCCCCGCTGGTCGATCTCCGCGATCTCGACCTGGAGCTTGTCGCCGACATTGACGACATCCTCCACCTTGCCGATGCGCTTGCCGCGACCCAGCTTGCTGATGTGGATCAGACCGTCCTTACCCGGAAGGAGGGAGACGAAGGCGCCGAAGGCCGCCGTCTTCACCACCGTGCCCAGGAAACGCTCGCCAACCTTCGGCATCTGCGGGTTGGCGATCGCATTGATCTGATCGACCGCGGCCTGCGCCGAGAGGCCGTCGGAGGCACCGACGTAGATCGTTCCGTCGTCCTCGATGGTGATCTGGGCACCGGTCTCGTCCTGGATCGAGTTGATCATCGCGCCCTTCGGCCCGATGACGGCGCCGATCTTGTCCACCGGGATCTTGACGACCGTGACGCGCGGGGCGAACGGGCTCATCTCATCTGGGGCGTCGATCGCCTCGGCCATCACGTCGAGGATGTGCAGCCGAGCATCACGGGCCTGGGTCAGCGCCGCAGCCAGCACCTCGGACGGGATGCCGTCGAGCTTCGTGTCGAGCTGGAGCGCCGTCACGAATTCCTTGGTGCCGGCGACTTTGAAGTCCATGTCGCCGAATGCGTCCTCGGCGCCGAGGATGTCGGTGAGCGCGACGTACTCAGTCGTGCCGTCGACCGTGTCAGACACCAGACCCATCGCGATGCCCGCGACCGGCGCGCGCAGTGGCACCCCGGCATTGAGTAGTGCGAGTGTCGAGGCGCAGACCGAACCCATCGATGTCGAGCCGTTGGACCCGAGCGCCTCGGAGACCTGGCGGATCGCGTAGGGGAACTCGACCCGGTTCGGCAGCACTGGAACCAGCGCTCGTTCCGCGAGAGCGCCGTGGCCGATCTCGCGGCGCTTGGGCGAACCTACCCGGCCGGTCTCACCGGTCGAATAGGGCGGAAAGTTGTAGTTGTGCATGTATCGCTTGGACTTCTCCGGAGAGAGGGTGTCGAGCTTCTGCTCCATCCCCAGCATGTTCAGGGTGGTGACACCGAGGATCTGCGTCTCACCGCGCTGGAACAGCGCGGAACCGTGCACCCGCGGGATGACCTCGACCTCTGCGGACAGGGTGCGGATATCGGCCAATCCCCGACCGTCGATCCGAACCTTGTCGCGCAGGGTCCGCTGCCGGACAAGCTTCTTCGTCAGGGAGCGGTAGGCGGGACTGATCTCGTTCTCGCGTCCTTCGAACCGAGGTGCGACGCTGAGCTTGACCTCATCCTTGAGACGGTCGAGCTCGGTCTCACGCTCCTGCTTGTCCGCGATCGTGAGCGCCTGGGCGACGGCAGCCGACACCTCGTCGCTCACCGCGGCGAAGACATCATCCTGGTAGTCGAGGAACACCGGGAAGTGGGCGGTGGGCTTCGCCGCCGACCTCGCCAGCTCAGCCTGTGCCCGGCACAACTCGGCGATGAACGGCTTCGCTGCTTCGAGGCCCTCAGCAACGACCTCTTCGGTCGGCTTGGTGGCTCCCCCGGCGAACAGTTCGATCGCACCCTCAGTCGCCTCCGCTTCGACCATCATGATCGCGACGTCGCCGGACTCGAGCACTCGACCGGCGACGACCATGTTGAACGTCGACTTCGCGATCTCGGAGAAGGTCGGGAAACCGACCCATTGACCGTCGATCAGCGCCACCCGGGTGCCCCCCACCGGACCGGAGAAGGGCAGGCCTGAGATCTGGGTGGAGGCGGAGGCCGCGTTGATGGCGACGACGTCATAGGCATGGTCGGGGTTGAGGGCCATCACGGTGATGACGACCTGGACCTCGTTGCGCAGGCCCTTGATGAACGTGGGACGCAGCGGGCGGTCGATGAGCCTGCAGGTGAGGATGGCGTCTTCGCTGGGGCGCCCTTCACGACGGAAGAAAGACCCGGGGATGCGCCCGGCGGCATACATGCGCTCCTCGACGTCCACGGTGAGCGGGAAGAAGTCGAAACCCTCGCGTGGGTGCTTGCCCGCGGTCGTCGCCGACAGCAGCATGGTGTCGTCATCGAGGTAGGCGACGACCGATCCTGCAGCCTGCTTGGCAAGACGGCCAGTCTCGAAACGGATCGACCGCGTGCCGTACTTGCCGTTGTCGATGGTGGCGACGGTCTCGTAGATGCCGTCGTTGTTCTGGTTGGACTCCGTCACGGAGTACCCCTCTCGTACGTCGGCAGTCACGGCTGTCGCGACTGCCCAGTCAGCGCCGGTGGCACATGCGACGTACGAGCTCACACCTCTGATGGGTGCCGGTCTTCGATCGAAGCGGACGCTCCTGCGGTTGCAGACCGTCCGCCACTACCGAGGACCGGCGTCCTCGAAGTCGCAGGGACGCGCGTGTGTGCGTCCGGCTTGGGTGTTCAGTTGTCGGTGGTGCACGCCGCGGCGCGGAAACCGCGCATTTGACCGCGGGGGCGACCCCGATTGGGCCGCCCTTCGTGGCTAGCGGCGCAGGCCGAGACGCTCGATGATCGAGCGGTACCGGTTGATGTCGGTCTGGGCCAGGTAGTTGAGCAGCCGACGCCGTTGGCCGACAAGCAGCAACAGGCCGCGTCGGCTGTGGTGGTCGTGCTTGTGAGTCTTGAGATGCTCGGTGAGATCGCTGATGCGCTTGGAGAGCAGCGCCACCTGCACCTCAGCGGAGCCGCTGTCGCCCTCGGTGGACCCGTATTCGGCGATGATCTTCTTCTTGACGTCGCTAGCCAGGGGCACGGACGACTCCTTGTCATTCGTTGCAGGGCGCCCCACCGGAATTCGTCACGGCGGGAGGGATGAACGCACGCTGCGCGGGCCCACTTTCACAGGCCTCGCGTTAAGGCTATCAGCGCCGGGCGCCGCCAGACGAATCGCCCGACGGGTAGCCGCGCTCAGGCGAGCAGACCCCTGGTGCGCTCCACATCGGCGTGCATCTGGGTCACCAGTGCCGCGATGTCGTCGTACTTCTCCATCCCCCGCAATCGGTCGGCGAACTCAACGCCGAGCGCGTTGCCGTAGAGGTCGCCCGAATAGTCCAGAATGTAGGCCTCGACGCGGCGCTGACGGACGTCGAAGGTGGGGTTGGTACCGACTGAGATCGCCGCGAGGCCCAACTGCTCCCCGGGTAACGTGCGACCCCATTCGTCCAAGCGCCAAGCGCGACCCGCGTAGACCCCGTCGGCGGGAACCGCGGTCCACGCCTCGGTCCTCAGGTTGGCCGTCGGGAAGCCGAGTTCTCGCCCACGCTGGTCGCCCCGTTCCACGATGCCGTCCACGCGGTGCGGGTGCCCGAGTGCGTGCGCGGCTCCGGTCATGTCCCCGGCCTGAACGCAGGAGCGAACCAAGGTCGCGCTGATCGGCGTCTGGCCATCGCGGAGCAACGGTATGCCCGCCGCAGTGAAACCGAACGCCGCGCCGAGGCTTTGCAGCCGGGCGACATCGCCGGCAGCCTTGTGCCCGAACCGGAAGTTCTCGCCGACGATCACGGCCGCCGCCCGCAGTCTCTCGACCAGTACGTAGTGGGCGAACTCGTCAGGAGGTAGCCGGGAGAACTCGAGGCTGAACGGCAGCGCGCAGAACACATCGACGCCGAGTCGTTCGACCAGTTCGGCCCGCCGAACGATCGTCGTCAGCTCCGGAGGATGTGAGCCCGGCCGCACGACCTCTGATGGGTGCGGCACGAACGTCAGCAGCACGCTGGGCACGCCGCGCTCGCGTGCCAGCGCCACGGCCTTGGCGATGATCTCGGTGTGACCGCGGTGGACGCCGTCGAACACGCCGATAGTGACGACACAGCGTCCCCAGTCGGTGGGTACACCATCGAGTCCACGCCAGCGCAGCACAGCCGGGAGCCTATCGGGCGATCCTCGGCGAGGTCGGCCTCAGCCGGCGGGTGCGAAGACCAGGATGGGCCGCGCTCGTCCGCCGTCCTCACTCAGCAGCGCGATGACCGAACCACCGGCGTCCAGCGCGCCGTGGGTGCCGAGCGTGCCCCGCCCTTCGATCCACCGGCCGTAGGACAACTCGCGCACCTCCTGCGGCTCGAGCAACCTCGTGGGCATGGCCGCCCGTACGGCGGCGGCGAGCGGCAGCGTGACTGGGTCATCGAGTAGCGTCAGCTCATCCAGGGTGCCCGCCGAGGCGAGGGCAAAGGGACCGACCCTAGTGCGGCGTAACGCGGTCAGATGTCCGCCGACTCCCAGTGCCTCGCCCAGATCGCGGGCGAGTGCGCGGACGTAGGTCCCCGAGGAACACTCCACGCTGACCTCCACATCTACGACGTGCTCACCGGGCCGGGTGATCGCGAGCACGTCGAAGCGGGAGACGGTCACCGCCCGTGGGGACAGGGCGACGGCCTCACCGTCACGAACTCGCTTGTACGACCGCTGGCCGTCAACCTTGATGGCCGAGACCGAACTCGGCACTTGCATTAGATCACCGGTCAACTGGGTCACGGCGGAGTCGATGTCTGTGTCCACGACGCTTGCGGTGGAGCGGGCCAGGATCAGATCACCCTCGGCGTCGTCGGTGATCGTCGATTCGCCGATCCGGATGGTCGCGGTGTACGCCTTGTCGGTCAGCACCAGATGGTGCAGCAGCCGGGTCGCCTTGTCGACGCCGAGCACGAGGACGCCGGTCGCCATCGGATCGAGGGTTCCCGCGTGACCGACCCGGCGGGTGCGCGCCATCCGTCGTACCCGCGACACGACGTCATGGGAGGTCAAGCCGGCCGGTTTGTCGACGATCACCAAGCCGTCGCTCACCGCATCGCCCCCAACACCAGCCAGCGATCCCCCCGTGTGCGCGCGACCATCCCGGCGAACCGCACCGCGATGAAGGCAGCCAGCCCCGCCCAGACTCCGGCGATCCCCCAATGCCAGCGCAGGGCTGCGAGGTTCAAGGGTGCAAAGGCTCCGACTGCGGCGATGAGCGTGATCGTACGCAGGTACCCGACATCGCCCGCGCCGATCAGCACCCCGTCCAGCGCGAACACCACCCCCGCCGCCGGCAGCATGCCCACGAACCAGGGCCACAGCAGGTGGGCCTGATGGACAACAGCCGGCGAGGAGCTGAACGCCTCGGGAATGACAGCCCAGCCCGCCGCGTACAGCGCGGCGAACGCAGCGCCCGCATACAAACCCCAGCGCGAGACCTGCCAGGCCAATCTCCGGGCGGTGACCCCGTCGGCTCCGCCGAGCGCCGCGCCGACCAGCGATTGGGCAGCGATCGCGAACGAGTCCAGAAGCAGCGCGGTGAACTCCCAGAGCTGAAGTCCGATCTGGTGGGCGGCGATCTGCGCGATCCCCATGCGGGCCGCGACGCCGGCCGCGGTCAGGAACGCGACCTGGAAGGCAGCCGATCGGATGATCAGATCTCGGCCAACCACCAGCTGCGCGCGCATGATCGTGCGATTCGGGGCCCGGTGCGGCGTCGCCCTGTGCAGTGAGCGGACGAACAACGCGCCACCGAGCAGCTGTGCGACGACGTTGGCGATCGCCGAGCCGTTCAGCCCGAGCCCCACTGGATAGACGAGGATCGGTGATGCGACCGCCGAGACAGCGTTGGCCAGCAGGACAATCCTCACCGGTTCCCTGGTGCGCTGGACGCCGCGCATCCAGCCGTTACCGGCCAGCACCAGCAGCACCCCGGGCATGCCGAGCACAGCGATGCGAAACCACTCCAGCGCGGCATGCTGGGTCGCCCCGGACCCGCCAGCCAACACGGTCGTCAGGGGAACGGCGCAAGCCTCGCCGATTCCGGCCACCACGGCGCCGATCGCCACCGCGAGCCACGATGCCTGCACGCCCTCGTTGATTGCGCCGTCCAGGTCGCCCGCGCCGAACGCCCGCGCAGCGCGCCCAGTCGTGCCGTACTCCACGAACGTCCCGACAATCGTCAGGACGGCCATCACCGCCCCGGCGACCCCGAGCCCGGCCAGTGGGACGGGGCCGAGGTGCCCGACCACGGCCGTGTCTACCAGCAGATAGAGCGGTTCTGCCGCGAGGACGACGAACGCCGACATGGTCAGCGCCAGAACGCGCCGCGTCGTCGTCTCGTCAAGCGCCACGGTGCAATCTTCGCCTAGGCGGCCTATCCGAATTCTTCGGTAGCTGCTCCGCCCTCGGCTTCGTCGTCCGCCCGTGGCTTTCGGTAAGGGTCGGGATCGCCGGCCGGGCGCGCGCCCAGCCGGGCCGCCTCGACCTCGGCATCGGCGGCGGCCGCCGCCGCGAGCAGATCTTCGATCTGCTTCGCCG
>JALYIS010000036.1 GCA_030775705.1 Actinomycetota bacterium | reverse complement strand
TGCCGTAGCTCTCTCCCGTGTGTCGGTTGACCGCCACTAGCCAACGGCTCTGGGACCGCCCCCGGCGGCAACAACACCATTGCCTACGTTCACGCTGGCCATGCCGCCCTTGATGAGCGTGGTCAGGGCGAGGTCAGTGCCCCGCACGAAGGCGATCTAGGTCCGCGGTTTGGTACCACATAGCGGACCTCAGAAGGATGGTTCCGGGGGCGTAGCGAAGTGGTCCGGGTCGATCTCGGCCATGAACCCAGGCAGCGTGTTTAGTGCTTCGAGCGCAGCCTCAGCATCGTCACCGGCCAGCCGAAGGATGAGGTATCGCTTCACGAGGGCCACCGCCCAAGTGTGCCTCGAATCGGCCAGGCAACGGCGCATCGCAGGTATTGAAACGGTCGGGCCTCTGTAGGCATCTCCAGGGGGAAAGGCCCGAGTGTGCGATGGGGCGCTGGGAGGTTGACCCAGCAGGTCGGCTGTCAACTCGCTTGTGGAAGATAGGCGAAGGGCTGAATTAATGTGCCTGGTTGCCATCGGGTGGCACGCAGGCGCGTAAGACCGCGATGCTCAACGCCCTGTGCGCGGCAGTCCCGGCGCGCGAGCGGATCATCACGGTCGAAGAGGTGTTCGAGCTGCGCGTCGGGGCACCGGACGTGGTGGCGATGCAGACTCGCCAGGCCAACCTCGAGGGAACCGGCGACATCCCGCTGCGCAGGTTGGTGAAGGAAGCGCTGCGAATGCGACCCTCGCGACTGATGGGATAGGGGATAGAGGGGTGTGAAACGCCCCCCGGAGGGCTGTTACGCGCAATTGATGGGTCGTTGTGGTCGGTCTACCGCGGCGCCTCGCCCCGGCTACACAAGCGTTCAGTCGCGAACTGCCTCAGGGCCACTCGTACCTATCGCGTTGGAAACGTCCGTGACGTGATGTTCCAGCGTTGAGCGCATGCGGTCACGGACGTAGGCGGTGCTCGGATCCTGGCTCATGATGTCGGCAAATTCGCGCTCGGCCTGGTCGGCCAACGCTCTGGCTTCATCGAGGGCGCCGCGTTTGGCTTCCGCTTCGGCAAGTAGCGCAACCGTGATAGCGCTCAGGGCGGGTCGGCCCCGCGCGCTTTGCAGCGTCGTGCTCAGATGGGCTGCGGCTTCCTCTGGGCGGCCCAGGTCAAGGAGCAGCTCTCCGAGGTTGATCATGAGTACGAGAGCGTTGACGTCGGTGGGGGAAGCGGTCGAGATCGCATGCCGATATTGCTGTTCTGCCGATTGCAGGTCGCCCTGCAAATGGTAGGAGACGGCGAGGTCGCAAAGGACTCGGGTTCGTTCCTGCGGACTATCAGGGTTTTGATTTTCTTCGATCAGGACGAGTGTTTCACGGTACAAGGTGTGTGCTTCGGAATGCCGCCCGGCGCGATCCAGCAGGACTGCAAGGAGAGAACAGGCAATGCGGAGTGCGTGTGATTCCCCAGCAAGCCTCGCAGCGTCGACGAGCGCGCCGGCGCGTTTCAAGAAAGTCGGGTTCGCGGCGGTGCCCAGGCCGACTTGGAGTCGAAGCGCGCCAAGTTGGAGGTGTATTTCGTCGATGGTGTGCGGTTCGCCGGCACGAAGGCATCGGGCTGCAAGGTCCAGCGCAGTGGGGGTGACGCCGGTCGCTTTCAACCGGTTGGCGAGTTGTTGCATGATTCGGCCGCCGCCCGGAATGTTGTTCGAGATCGCCCAGTCAAGCGCGCTTTCCAATGCGCGGACTTCATCATCGAGCATTTCAATCTGGCCCCGCGGAGCGCAGGTTTCCGACGCCCAGGTAAGCAGGGCTGCCATCGCGGTGCGGGTGCTCTGCTCATCGAGTTGTCGTCGAACGACATCTCGCACCGGAATGAGCATTCGGTATTCGGAGCCATCCAGGTCAAGCAGGCTGCGGCGGGCCAGCGAATCAGCGGTCACTTCGGTGGAACCCTCGGCGACGGCCGTTAGCAGCTGCTGCGCTGTACGGGCTGTGAACCTGCCAGGAAGAACAGAGAGCGCATGTAGCCCACGGCGCTCTGGATCAGTCAGCAGATTGGTGCTCCAGGACACCAGCGCGTCCAGACTTCGCAGTCGTTCGGGGCCGCCTCGCCTGCGAAGTTCGACGTCACCCTCGCTCAGGGCGATGACGAGATCGGGGATGGGGGTGGCTCCGGCGTGAACGGCGGCAAGCTCCAGAGCCAGGGGAAGGCCGTCCAACCTGCGGCAGAGGTCGGTGACCGCGGAGGTGTCCAAAGCCTCGATCGCAGCCCCGGCCGAGACAGCGCGACGAATGAACAACTGTTCGGCGGCTCCTGACCGCGTGGCCGATGCAACTCCGATCGTGGGGGCTGCAGCGGTCGAGAGAGTCGCCAGTCGAACGACCTCTTCTCCGTCAACCGCAAGCGGCTCCCTGCTGGTGCACAACACGCGTAGCATGGGGCACTCCGCACTCAGAGTAGCGACCACCTCGGCGACGCCGTCCAAGACGTGTTCACAATTGTCGAAGATCAAGACCATCTCACCGCGGCGCGCTATCTCTCGGGTCACAGCGTCCAAAGCCGCCGAGGCCGGGATGCCGAAGAGGTTGCCAACAATCGGCACTATCTCCGGCTCGTTCGCGATCGAGGCGAGTTCGATCATCCACACACCCGCGGCGAATCCGTCAGCCGAATCGATCGCGAATTGCGTCACGAGTCGGGTCTTACCCAAGCCGCCCGGCCCCACGACCGTCACCAATGCTGGCTCGGAGAAAAGCCGCGCCAAATTCTCCAGCTCGCTCTCCCTGCCAACGAAACTGGTCCGCGGCGTGGCCACATTCGTGTGGCGCGGAGGAACTGCACGCGGCGCTGCCCGATCGCCCGCAACCCTCCATAGCGTCACCGGGTCCGCGATGTCCTTCAACAGGAATGGACCCAATTTTTCACCGGTCGGCTCGCCCAGTTCGTCGATGACAGACTGGGAAACGAGTACTTGGCCTGGACCAGCGGCGGCTGCCACTCGAGCAGCGACGTGGACCGGCAACGCCAGGTAGTCCTGCGCGACCGGCACGGCATCTCCAGCATGGGCGCCCGCCCGGACTCTAAGCCGAACGGCGTCGACACCACCAAGTTCGATCGTGTCCTGAAGCTGACGCAGCGCCTGGACCGCGGCATGTGCGCTCGGAAACGCCAGGAAGGCGCCGTCGCCAGCGGTATTGACGACGACCCCGTCGAAACCCTCGGCGTACTCCGCCACCAAGGCCTGGACGCGGCGAACGGCAGCTACATAGACGTCTCCATGTTCGGCGAAGGCAAGAGTGCTGCCCACGACGTCAACGAAGGCAAACGTCACTCGACCCGAAGGCAGATTCCTCGGCACCAACAAAGTGGACCGCAGCCATCACGCTTCAGCAACCTCGGAGAACATGACCCGTATAGAGCCGGGGTGTGAAACGCCCCACCCCGCCGGTACGGCAGCGCAGGGTTCAGGATCGTCCACGCATACGCGGCGAGAAACAGCGCCGCGGCGCCGGCCAGCGGATACTGGGTGCGCCCTCTCCATACCGCTGGGCGTCCGTCGTCCCCTCGGCCGCGCCCTTCGCGGTGATCATGGTGGTAGTCAGGTTGTTGGCTCCGGTGACCGTCGGCCGCATGGACCACTGCTGTGCCACGGTGGCCGGGTCGTCCTGGCTCAGGGCCCGTCCCAGCGCGAGGTAGGCCTGGAATCGTGCGCCCTGCGCACCGAGGGTGAGCCCGGATATCTTCTGCCGGTTGGAGACGTGCAACAGCACGGTGTGGTCATCGCTGCTGGAGTCGGCCCCGATCATCTTCGAATAGAGCCATTCCCTAGTGGTGCGGGTGCCGGTGAACGCGACTCGCTGCGAGGTCACCGACACCTGGCCCCGATCGACCGGCGTCTGGATCTCCGGGCCTGGTACGTAATGACCCCGCGTGCCCCCGACCCGATAGTTGACGCCCTTGGCAATGTGCAGGCTGACACCGGAGCAGCCACCCACGTAATGGCCCTGCTGCACCCTCGGCTCGATCAACGCGGCCGGTCCGTCCCACAGGCCCCTCGCCGTTCTTCAAGATCAACCCTCACCGCCGGTTAGACGTGCAGGGCCCACGGGTGCAAGCGAATCCAGGTCGCGTAGCTCTGGTATTCGGGGAACGCGGCTTCAAGTTCGGTCGCGATCTCCTCCGCGTTCCACCCGGGCCACGCATTACGGCGCCGAAGTTCTGATCACCGGGCCGCACGGGCAGGCATTTCTCCGGGAAGGCGGCCGATGCTGAATCCGTGATTGCCGACAGGCACGTCGGGGAGTTCCACCTGAGTGAGCGACACTCACTGAAGGCACTCCAGACGTTGAATGTGCCTGGTTACTATCGGATGGCACGCAGGCGGGGAAGACCACGATGCTCAACGCCCTGTGCGCCGCGGTCCCGGCGCGCGAGCGGATCATCACCGTCGAGGAGGTCTTCGAGCTGCGCGTCGGCGCCCCGGACGTGGTGGCGATGCAGACCCGCCAAGCCAACCTCGAGGGCACCGGCGACATCCCATTGCGCAGGCTCGTCAAGGAAGCCCTGCGAATGCGCCCCTCGCGACTGATCGTCGGGGAGGTGCGACAGGAGGAGTGCCTGGACCTACTCATCGCCCTCAACAGTGGCCTGCCCGGCATGTGCACGCTGCACGCCAACTCCTCGCGCGAGGCGTTGGTCAAGATGTGCACGCTGCCACTGCTAGCGGGCGAAAACGTGTCGGCGGCGTTCGTGGTGCCGACTGTGGCGGCGTCGGTCGATCTCGTCGTCCATCTCAAGATGGACGCGACCGGCCACCGCCGCGTGCGTGAGATCGCCGGTGTGTCCGGGCGTGTCGAGGCGGACGTCATCGAGACCAGCGAGATCTTCATCCACCGCGACGGCCGCCTCGAGCGGGGCTCCGGATATCCACCTCACCTGGACCGGTACGAGTCCGCGGGGTTCGACGTGGGCAGCCTCCTCGGCCATCCGAGCCTGATCGCGGCTGCGCGGGGCACGTGACGTGGGCGCCTTCGTCGGCCTCGTCTTCGGATTGGGCCTGTTACTCGTGTGGCGTGGCGTCTGCGGCCCCCGGGCTGGGGCAGCGGCCGCGCGGCACGCACCAGGGTGGCTCGTTCACCGCACCGAATTGCTGCGTCAAGCAGGGGTGGAAGGCGTCGGATCGACCCAGCTGCTCGGGGCGCAAGGCGTGTGTGCGCTGCTCGCACTCGGCATCGTGCAGGTCCTGACGGCAACAGTCACAGTCGCCTGCTGCTTCGCAGCGTTCGCCTTCTTCGCACCCGTCGTGGTGCTGCGGCGTCTGCGTCGCCGACGACTCGTGGCGCTGCGCACGGTGTGGCCCGAGGCAATCGACAATCTCGGATCCGCGGTCCGGGCTGGGATGTCGCTACCCGAGGGCCTGTCCGCCCTCGCACTGCGCGGGCCTGCAGAGCTACGGGCACCCTTCGCCCGCTTCGGCGTGGCGTACCGGGCCAACGGTCGGTTCGGGCCATGTCTGGACGCGCTCAAGGCCGACCTGGCGGATCCGGTCGGGGACCGGGTGTGCGAGACGATGCGCGTTGCCCGGGAGGTCGGCGGAAGCGACCTGGGCAGTGTGCTGCGCACGCTGTCGGAGTTGTTGCGCTCGGACGCGTACACGCGCTCCGAACTCGAGGCCCGCCAGGGGTGGGTGGTCAACGCCGCCCGACTCGCAGTGGGTGCGCCGTGGGCGGTCCTGTTGCTACTTGGCACGCAGTCGACGACCTTGATCGCGTTCAACACAGCCGGCGGGAGCGTGCTGCTAGCGATCGGGGCAGCGGTCTGCGTCGTCGCCTACCGCATCATGCTGCACGTCGGGCGCCTGCCCGAGGAGCGGCGGGTACTGCGGTGAGTGGTGCGCTGGTGGGTGGATTGCTGGGCCTCCTCGGGTCCAGCGGCGCGGTGATCGCGGTGCGGGGGGCGCCTCCGATGCGTCCGATCCGGCTCGAGGAACGAGTCGCGCCGTACCTCGGAGACACACCCACGCCGTCCCGGCTCCTGGAGCGACCCTCGGCCACGTCCGCGCCGTTCACGGTGGCCCGACGCATCTTCGGTCCCGCGTTGGGCGAGGTCGTCGGGGCACTGGAGCGACTGGTCGGGGGGAGCTCTGCGGTACGTCGGCGCCTCGGCGGCCTGGGTTCGATTCTGACCGTTGAGGAGTTCCGGATCGAGCAGATCGTCTGGGGAACCGGTGGCATGGTCGCCGGCGCGCTACTGCTCGCTCTGGCTGGTGCGGCCCGCGGCTCTGTCGATGTCGTTCTCGTTGGTGGTGCGGCGCTCGCCGGGCTCGTCCTCGGCATCCTCGGCCGGGATTGGTGGCTCACCCGACAACTGCGCCGTCGCGAACGGGTCATGCTCACCGAGTTTCCTGTGGTCGCCGACCTGCTCGCCCTCGCGGTCGTGGCCGGCGAAGCTCCGGCCGAGGCACTGACCCGGGTCGCGCAGATGACGCGTGGCGAGTTGGCCCGTGACCTCGACTCTGCGCTGGCGCGCACCCGTTCGGGTACGCCGCTCACCAAGGCGCTCACCGAGCTGACCGAGCGGGTCACTCTCGAGCCGTTCGCCCGCTTCATCTCGGGCCTGGTCGTCGCCATCGAGCGCGGGACTCCGCTCGCCGACGTATTGCGTGCGCAGGCGGCTGATGTCCGCGAGATGACCAAACGCGAGCTACTCGACGCCGGCGGTCGAAAGGAGATCGCCATGATGCTTCCCGTCGTCTTCATGATCCTGCCGGTCACCGTGCTGTTCGCCCTGTACCCGGGCCTGCTGACGCTTACGTCGCTGGCGCGTTGACAAGTCCCCCATCCCCGAATGAGAGCGAGGTAAGAGATGTTCGACTGGCGATTTCTGCATTGCTGGGTGTCGATCGTGAGGTCCCGGATCGAGGCGGAGGACGCCGAACGCGGAGACGTCCCCGGCTGGGTGATGGTCACGGTGATGACGGCGATCCTGGTCGTGGCGATCCTTGGCGTGTTCGAGCCGCAGATCAAGACAGCGATCGGATCCGCGCTGAACTCGGTCACTGGCGCCAAGTAGCCGTGTCCCGGACTGGTCAGGTCTTCGCCTGCCTGCGCGCTCGCCTGGCACTAGGCCGTGGTGGCGATAGTGACCATGCACGCGAGCGAGGGGCGAGCGTCGTCGAGTTCGTGATGATCGCCACCTTGCTGATCCTGCTCCTGTTCGCGACCTTGCAGGCCGCCATGTTCGTCTACGCGCGCAACATCGTCGCGTCGGCGGCCGCGAATGGCGCACGTTATGCGGCAGGCGCGGGTGTCTCCTCCCCGGCTGACGGCGGCCGCCGAGCGAGCACGCTCATCCGGACAGGGCTGAGCCCGTTGGCGGCCGAGCTCATCCCGTGTGTGGGCGCCGCGGCCACCGACGCCCCGTCCGGTCTGACGGTGTCGACGGTGCATTGCCGCGGCCGGCTTCGGCTGGTGTTCCTGCCGTTGCGAGTGCCGCTGTGGATCGACATCACTGCGTCGTCGCTCAAGGAATCGGCGGGTCCATGACGCTGCTTCGTCGGCTCCGGCATCGGCTGTACCTGCGCGTCACGGATCGCGGTCCAGACGACGGCACAGCCATCATCGAATTCGTCTTCGTTGCGCTCGTCGTGATGATTCCGCTCGTCTACCTGCTCGTCGCCGTGTCCGTCGTGCAGTGCAGCCAACTGGCCGTATCGCAGGCGGCACGCGACGCCGGGCGCGCCTACGCCACCAGTCCTTCCGCGGGGTCGGCAATGCCCCGGGTCGCGGTCGCAGTCCGCATAGCGATGACTTCGCAGGGGCTGCCCGACGATGCGGACGTCCGGTTCGTCGCCGACGGATCGCCATGCACAGCGGCAAGCGTGCTTCCCCGACTCGCGCCCGGCGAGCAGTTCACGGTGTGCGTGACCCGGCGGGTGAACATGCCCGCCGTGCCCTCGGTGGTCGCCGGACGGGGGATCACCACAGTCGGCCGTTATCTGGTGCACGTCGACGACTACCGGACGGTCTCATGAACCTGACCGATGACCGGGGCTCGACGGTCCCGCTGATTCTGGGCTTCTTCATCCTCGCCCTACTGATGGTGGCCGGCGCCGTCGCCGCCGGGCAGGCGTTCGTGCAGCAGCGTGACCTTCAGGACGTCTGCGACAGCGCAGCGGCCGCGGGAGCGGCGTCTGCCGCCAGCATCGACCGGGGCAGTGCACTCGTCGGTGTGGCGCTGCGATTCACGAACGTGCAGGCAGTCGTAGACCAATATCTGGCGCGCGACCCAAGTCTGGCCGGAGTGCGGATCCAGGCTGACGTCTCTGTCGATGCGCAGACGCTCCAGTTGCAGTGCACGCAGACGTTGCCGATCGCATTCGGGGCGATGTTCGGCAAGGCACACGGGATACGGCACCTCGCGATCTCCTACGCGCGAGCCCCCGTCTCATGAGTCGGACACAGCACACGAAGGAAGGTGCAATGCAAATACGAATCCTCTGCGTCCTCTGCGCCGCGGTCGTCGGTCTGTCGGGGTGTTCCGGCGCGAGTGCGGGTGCCGGTGGGGGGACGCCGCCGCGAACGCCGTCCGTCGCCAGGGTGTCGGCAGCGTCGCCCTCTCCAACGAGAACCGGACCGTTGACGACCGGTCCGGGTGTTCGGCCAGGTGAGTCGCCGCCTGTGGAGCCAGTTTCGGCAGCACAACACACAGTCCACGGCGCGGAGCTCTCAGTCACCTACTACTTCGAGGCCCTCGATTGGAGTATCGCGACGCTGGATCCCTACTTGCTCCACGGCCTAAGTTCACCATCCTGTGGCGTATGTACAAGTCGGATCGTCACGATCACGGCGTTTGCCAGCACGGGGATCCGTGTCATCGGCGGTCGTAGTCGGGTTCCTGTGGTGGAGTTGGAGAGTCAGAGCTTTCGTATCAAGGCCGATGAGGTATTCCGCGTCGTGGCAACGCAAGATGCGTACGAGATCGTGGACCGTTTCGGTCACGTAACGTCATCGGTTCCCGCCCAGACGAGCAGTCATGCGGTGTTTGTTTCCTGGGTCGAGGGGCGTTGGTTGGTTGCCGAGATCGGGGCCGCGTGAGCACGCGTGTTCAGGTGTGCCTGGCGATATCTGTCCTGGTCTTCGGTCTGGAAGCCGGACAAGCCATTGGCGCAACTGGTGCCACCGGCACGTGTTCTTCATCCTTCAACGGCACAGCTCAGCCCGGCGCAATTGGGCTCGCCGGTGACGACGGCTTGTGCGCGCGCTCATCCGGTGAGAGTCGTCCCGGTGCCCTACCGGTCACTCGATGGATCGACTGCGGACCGGCTGTCCATGGCGGAGTGGTCTCCAGGACCGACGGGAGTCCCTGCGGAGCACTGGCCCTCGTCTGCGAGGGCACGCCGATAGATCCGGCGCGCCCGACCACGACGATGGTGGAACTGCAACAACAACCAGACGGAACCTGGACCGAAGTCGGACGTGACTGTGCAGTTCCGACCACGGCGCCCCCTACGGTCACTCCTGCGGCGGTGAGGCAGGCACTGGAGAAGTTAGTGCCGCACCCCGCGGTCGGCATCGCGCCGCCCGGAGGAGTGTCGCTGGTGAACATCCAAACGCTGCTGTGGGTGGAGACGCCCGCCGACCAGGATCTGGGAATCGTGACCCTGCTCGGCCAACGCGTCGGGTTGCGGGTTCACGTCGAGCGGGTGCGCTGGGACTTCGGTGACGGGACGTCCGACGTCACAACGATGCCCGGCAAGAAGTACGACGCAGCCGACCCCTGTACGACGCCACGGTGTCCGGACTACTACGGACATGTCTACTCGGCAACGGGAACGATGAGGGTGTCAGCACAGGTGGTATGGACGGGCGAGTTCAGCGTGGGAGGCGGCCCGTGGCAATCGATTGCCGGCACGGTGACCGGCCCACGTCTGGCTACCGCGCTCAAGCTTGAGCAGGCTCGCGACGTTCTCGTTCAAGATGGCCGTGCCCCTCGGAATTGACTCCCAGTGCCCCGCGCGGCTGCTCCTCGACCAGCAAGCAGTCACGATCGCCCTCGAACGCACGGGCGGCGGCTCGAACGCACGGGCGGCGGACCGAACCACAGCCCGCCGCCCGTGGTCTGCCTGCGAGATCCTGGCCTCGCAGGTCACCGGGTTGGACAGACTCGATCCCGAACGCATGACGGCTACCGCCTCGCGAGCGCCAGCGCGCCGTCGATAGGCGGTGAACCCGCCGCTACCGAATGCCCTGCCGCCGACCTGCCCGCCGGCACCGAGCCGGCGAACCCAGCACCTAGCCTCTAGGCCCCGCTCCTGGCAGCGTGAAGCCATGGCACCCACCCCGGACCCCGTCGCCTCGCTGAGGCGTGTCTGCCTCGCTCTGCCTGAAACCTCCGAACGCGCAAGCCACGGTGAGCCCGGCTTCTTCATCCGGGACAAGAAGCAGTTCGTCGCAGTCGACAATCACCACCACGGTGCGGACCACCTGGCGTTCTGGTGTGCCGCGCCTCCCGGCACCCAGGAACAGCTGATCGCCGAGAATCCCGACCAGTTCTTCCGGCCGCCCTACGTCGGGCACCGCGGCTGGCTCGGGGTGCGCATCGACAACGATCCGGACTGGGTGGAAATCGCCGAGATCGTCACTGACGCCTATCGCCAGGTCGCGCCGAAGCAGTTGCTCGCGCTGCTCGACGGCGCGGGCTCCTGACCCGCTCGCGTACCCTCGACCGACGTGGACGTCGCCGCCGAACTCAAAGAACTCTCCGCCACCCTCTCCAGTATCGAGGCTGTCGTCGACGTCGTGAAACTTCGCCGCGAAGCCGCCGACCTCGAGCAGCAGGCGTCCGTGCCCAACCTCTGGGACGACCCCGAGGCGGCGCAGCAGGTCACGTCGCGGCTCTCCTTCGTGCAGGGCGAGATCCGTCGCGTCGAGGACCTACGCAGGCGCATCGACGACGCCCAGGTGCTGTTCGACATGGCCGAGGAGGCCGACGATGCGGACTACCGCACCGAGGCCGAGACCGAGGCGGTCAACCTGCGCAAGGCGGTCGACGAACTTGAGGTCCGCACCCTGCTGTCAGGCCCCTACGACGCGCGCGAGGCGTTGGTCACCATCCGCTCGGAGGCCGGCGGCGTGGACGCGGCCGACTGGGCCGAGATGCTCATGCGGATGTATCTGCGGTGGTCCGAACGGCACAACTACGCCGTCGACGTGCTCGACACCTCCTACGCCGAGGAGGCCGGCATCAAGTCGGCGACCTTCCAGGTCAAGGCGCCCTATGCCTATGGCACCCTCAGCGTCGAGCAGGGCACCCACCGTCTCGTCCGGATCAGCCCCTTCGACAACCAGGGTCGCCGTCAGACCAGCTTCGCCGGCGTCGAGGTGCTGCCCGTCGTCGAGTCCTCCGACCATGTTGAGATTCCCGACGATGACATCCGTGTCGACGTCTACCGCTCCTCCGGACCAGGCGGTCAGGGCGTGAACACCACCGACTCGGCAGTCCGCATCACCCACCTCGCCAGCGGCATCGTGGTCAGCTGCCAGAACGAGCGCAGCCAGATCCAGAATCGGGCCAGCGCCATGGCGGTGTTGCAGGCCAAGCTGCTCGAACGGCGAAGGCAGGAAGAACAGGCGACCATGGACGCCCTCAAGGACAGCGGCAACAGTTGGGGGAACCAGATGCGCAGCTACGTCCTGCACCCGTACCAGATGGTGAAGGACCTGCGCACCGAGTTCGAGGTCGGCAACCCGCAGGCCGTGCTCGACGGTGACATCGACGGCTTCATCGAGGCCGGTATCCGTTGGCGCCGCAGCGGCGCCACGGCCTAGCCGGCGGGCAGCTCAGCGCAGGAGCAGCCGGTCAAGTCGGCGGGCGGCCACCACCAGTCCCAGGGCGGCCATCGCCAGGAGGTAGGCCACATGGCCGACCATGGCCGCATCGAACACTCCTGAATTCAGGTCACGCAGCATCGCGATGCCGTGATGCAGCGGCAGGCACTCGACGACGACGCGCAGCCACCCCGGATACACCGACAGGCTGTAGAACGTCCCGCTGAACAAGAACATCGGCAGGACCGCCAGCTGCACCAGATCCAGATCCTGGAACGTCTTCATGTAGGACGTGACCGCCATCCCCACGGCACCGAACGCGAACGCGATCAGCAGGGACGCCGGCAGCATCAGCACCGCCCACCACGATGCGGTCAGCCCCATAGCAACCATCACCACCATGAACCCGGTGGCGTAGAGGCCACCGCGGAACAGCGCCCAGCCGATCTCGCCCAGCGCCACGTCCAGCGGCCCCATCGAGGTCGCCAGCATCGCGTCGTACAACTTCGCGTACTTCAGCTTGAAGAAGACGTTCATCGTCGAGTCGTACACAGCACCGTTCATCGCCGAAGAGGCCAGCAGTGCCGGCGCGATGAAGGCCGTATAGGAGATGGGATGCCCATTTGGGCCGAGCACCGTGCCGACCAGCCGGTGCAGGCCAGTACCCAGGGCGAACAGGTAGAACAGCGGCTCGAAGAAGCCGGAGAAGATGACCATCCAGCTGCGTCGATACACCCGGAACGCCCGCTCCAGCACGATGTGGCCGCGGCCGGCATACAGGCCCGTGGGCAGCACGCGCAGCGCCGAACTCGCGCGCGCCTGCGGTGAGAGCAGCTGGGTGCTCATTTCGCCAGCCGAACGCGGAAGCGCCACCGCGCGAGCCAGAGGCCGACCGTCAGCCAGGCGATCAGAAACGCGACATGCACGCAAGCCGCCAGGAACGTCAGGTGTCCGATGCCGGCGCCGCGCGCGAGTTCAGTGCCGTGCCACAGGGGCGAGACGCGCGCCAGCCAGCGGCCCCAGGTCGGCAGCTGGTTGATCGGGTAGAACGTCCCGCTGAACAGGAACATGGGCGTCACCACGAACCTGAACAACATGTTGAAGCCGTTGCCCTCGTTCTCGAGCACAGCTGCCAGTGCCGCGGTGGTGGACGCGAAGGCAAGTCCGGTGAGGGTTGCGGCGGGCACCGCCAGCAGCACCCACCACCGCTCGGTGCCGCCGAAGCACGCCATGATTGCCAGGTAGATCGTCGAGTTGACGATGAGCCGTAGTCCGATGAACAGCAGTTGCCCGTCGCAGATCTGCGCAGGTGACAACGGAGTCGCCGCCATTCCGTGAAACGTGCGCACCCATTTGAAGCCGGCCATCAGCGGGAAGCTCGCATCGGCGGCCGCGATCTGCAGCGCGGCAGCCGTCAGGAACGCCGGCGCGACGAACACCAGATAGCGGACCCCGAGCTGGTTGCCATGGTGATCGACCACCATCCCGAGTCCGACGCCCAGCGCGAGCACGTACGTCAGGGGTGTGAAGACACTCAGTATCACCACGCTGCGCCACATCCGCCGGGACACGAGCAGCTGATATTCCACGACCCGCCATGCCGAGGCCTTGGCGCGGGAGCTCGAGGAGGCGGGCGGCAGTGTCGTCACGGCCGGGACAGACGCTGTCATCAGTCGACCAGACTCCGGCCGGTGAGGCGCAGGAACACGTCCTCAAGGCTGCTGCGCCGGACCAGGCTCGAGAGCGGCTCGAGCCCATGATCGCGAATGCGGGTGACCGCTGCCTCCCCATCCGCGACGTAGAGGAGCACCCGGTCGGCCAGCACCTCGACGCGAGCGTCGGATCCCGAGACCGCTGTCCTGACCGCGGTCGAGGCCTCCTCGTTGCGGCCAGGCGCGAAGCGCAGCTCGGCGACCTCGCGCGAGGAGTACTGAGTGATGAGCCGCGCCGGAGAACCCTCGGCGACGATGCGTCCGGCATCCATGACGACGAGCCGATCGCACAACTGCTCGGCCTCGTCCATGTAGTGGGTGGTGAGGACCAGCGTCACGCCGTCCTGCTTCAGGCGGTAGAGACGGTCCCACAGCACGTGACGAGCCTGCGGGTCGAGCCCGGTGGTCGGCTCGTCGAGCAGCAGGATGTCGGGGTCGCTGATCAGCGAGCGCGCTATCGTCAGTCGGCGTTTCATCCCGCCTGAAAGCGGTTCCACCTTGGAATCGGCCCGCTCGGTGAGCTGCGCGAAGTCCAGCAGCTCCTCGACCTTCGGACGAAGCTGTCCCCGAGTCATGCCGAAGTACCGACCGTAGATGTAGAGGTTCTCGCGCACCGTCAATTCGAGATCGAGGGTGTCCTGCTGCGGCACCACGCCGAGCCGCGCCCGGATCGAGGGGCCGTCGGCGGCCGGATCCATGCCCAAAATGCGTAGTTTGCCTGCGGATACGGGCGCCACGCAGCCGATCATGCGCATCGTCGAACTCTTGCCGGCCCCATTGGGACCGAGGAAGCCGAACGCCTCCCCGCGCGAGACGGCGAAGTCGATGCCGTCGACCGCACGGAAGTCGCCGAAGAGTTTGGTAAGACCTTGCGCAGAGATCATCGGCTGCGCCCGCGCAGGCTGCGCGGGCGCCAAGAGCGCGCCAGGATCGAGATTGCTCACGACGTTCGACGTTAGCAAGGGCCTACGACTGAGTTACCCGGCCGGCTCGCGCCGCGCGCGTCGTCAGGAGAAACGTCACGGTTAGGTAAACTTCACTCCCGTGATCCGGCTTGAGAACATATCCAAGGTCTACCCGGCCGGCGCGCGCCCAGCACTCGATGATGTGAGCCTGGGCATCGAGAAGGGTGAGTTCGTCTTCCTCATCGGCCAGTCCGGCTCCGGCAAGTCGACCGTGCTGCGTCTGCTGCTGCGCGAGGAACTGCCCACGACCGGTGTGGTCACCGTCGACGGCCGCAACCTGGGCAAGATGGCCAACCGCAAGGTACCCGAGCTGCGCCGGCGCATCGGCTGTGTGTTCCAGGACTTCCGGCTGCTGCCCAAGAAGAACGTGTACGAGAACGTCGCCTTCGCCCTCGAGGTGATCAATAAGGCCCCGCGCGCGATCCGGCGCACCGTTCCGGAGGTCCTCGACCTGGTCGGTCTGGAAGGAAAGTCACAGCGCATGCCCAACGAGCTCTCGGGCGGGGAGCAGCAGCGCGTGGCGATCGCCCGTGCCTTCGTCAATCGCCCGCTCGTCCTGCTCGCCGATGAGCCGACCGGCAACCTCGACCCCGATACCAGCCAAGGAATCATGAGCCTGCTCGAGCGGATCAACCGCACCGGCACCACCGTTGTCATGGCCACCCACGACAACAACATCGTCGACGCGATGCGGCGCCGGGTGATCGAACTCGAGTCTGGCAAGATCATTCGTGACCAGTCCCGCGGCGTGTACGGAGTTGGTCGCTAGTCATGCGAGCCAACTTCGTGCTGTCGGGCGTAGCCACGGGCATCCGGCGCAATGCCACCATGACCATCGCACTCATCCTGAGCACGTCGATCGCGCTCTCCTTCGTGGGGGCGGCCTTCCTGGCGAACACCGAGATCGGCAAGTTCAAGCAGACGTACGTCAGCAAGATCAACGTCTCGATCTACCTGTGCGCCACCGAGCCCCAGGCGCCGTGTAAGGCAAAGACGACCGATGCCGAGGTCACCTCGTTGCGTACCTCGCTGCTGTCGGATCCGACGGTCAAGTCCATCAGCTTCGTCTCCGAGCAGCAGGCCTATGTGCTCGGGAAGGCCCAGGCGCCCGACGTGGCCAAGTATCTGCGAGTCGGCGTGCTGCCTGCGTCCTTCGCAGTGAAGCTGCGCAACATCCAGACCGACTATCCGGCTTTCGCTGCCAGGTACTCGGCGATGCCCGGTGTCGGGGCCGTCTACAACCAGATCGACACCATCAACACGCTGCTGAACATCATCGACAGCGTGCGGTGGTTCTCGATCGTCGTCGCACTGATCGTGCTCGTCGCCTCGGTGCTGCTCATCGCGAACACCATTCAGGTCGCGGCGTCCCAGCGCAAGAACGAGACCAGCATCATGCGTCTGGTGGGTGCCTCGAGGTGGATGACGGAGCTGCCGTTCATGCTCGAGGCGGTGATCGCCAGCTTCGCCGGCGGCATCGTGTCGCTCATCGGTATCTGGGTCGGCAAGAACTATGTGCTCGACAGCGTCTTCAGCGGACCCACCAAGCGTGGCGTCGTCCCGAACCTGGGGATCAACGACGTGCTCATCGCCGGCGGCGCCGGACTGATCGTGGGGGTCGTGCTGTCCGGCCTCACCGCCTTCGTGACCTTGCGCTTCTACGTCAGGCTGTAGTCATGGCTCAGCAGGCGGCGTCGAGCAATCGAGAGTCCGGCCGCAAGATCATCGCGCAGAACCGGAAAGCCAGGCACGACTACGCCATCCTCGACATCTTCGAGGGAGGTCTGGTGCTCACCGGTACCGAGGTGAAGTCGCTGCGGATGGGGCGCGCGTCGCTGGTCGATGGGTTCGCCACCATCGACGACGGCGAGGTCTTCCTGCGCAATGTGCACATTCCCGAGTACACGCAGGGGAGCTGGACCAACCACGAACCGCGCAGGGTGCGCAAGGTGCTCCTGCACAAGGCCGAGATCCTGCGGTTGATCGGCAAGACGAAGGAGAGCGGTCTCACCCTCGTGCCGCTCGCCCTGTACTTCTCGGCAGGCAAGGTCAAGGTCGAGATCGGCCTGGCCCGCGGCAAGAAGTCCTACGACAAGCGCCAGGACATGGCGCGCCGCGACGCCGATCGTGAGGTCAGCAAGGCGCTCGGGCGCCGCGCCAAAGGAATGCCGTGATCGACGAACAGGTGCCCGGCTGGTGGCAACACCTGGGGCTGCCCGGCCTGGTCGATATCCACACGCATTTCATGCCGGCGCGGTTGATGGAGGCGGTCTGGTCCTACTTCGACAGCGCGCCCGAGCACTACGGCATGCAGTGGCCGGTTCAGTACCGCACGAGTGAGGACGACCGGGTGGCCACCTTGCGGTCGCTGGGTGTGCGGACCTTCACCGCACTGCTCTATCCGCACAAGCCCGCGATGGCCGAATCGCTGTCCGCCTGGGCGCGCGAGTTCGCCGCGCGCACACCGGGGTGCGTGTCAACCGGCACCTTCTTCCCCGAGCCGTCGGCCGCGACGTACGTGCGCCAGGCGCTCGACGCGGGCACGTCGGTATTCAAGGCTCACATCCAGGTCGGCGGGTACGATCCGCGCGATGCCCTGCTGACCCCCGTGTGGGGAATGCTCGCCGACGCCGGAGTGCCGGTCGTGGTGCACTGCGGGAGCGGCCCCTTGGCCGGCCGGCACACCGGACCCGGTCCGTTCGGCGCGGTGATGGCGGCCCATCCTCGGCTGACCGCGGTCGTCGCCCATCTTGGCGCGCCCGAGTACCGCGAGCACCTCGACCTGGCGACGGCGTACCCGCGGCTGTGCCTGGACACCACGATGGCCGGTACCCGCTACTTCGACACGGTGGCGCCGCTGCCCGCCGATGTCGTGGCGCGCTTGGGCGACCTCGGTGATCGGATCGTGCTCGGCACCGACTTCCCGAACATCCCCTACCCGTACGCCGAGCAGCTGGAAGCGCTGCAGCGACTGGACCTCGGTGACGACTGGCTGCGAGCGGTGTGCTGGCACAACGGGCGGCGGCTGCTTGGGCTGGAGGCACCCCGGTCCTCGGTCGGCCCGCTGGGTGACGATGCGCGATAGGATGAGGGGTCCAGGCAAGACAAGTTCGTACCACCAATGGGGGTGAACGGTTTCGACTCCGTACGTTGATTCAGGAGAAGCGGGCCGAGGATTGCATTGCTGACCTCGTAAAAAAAGCGATGCACAAAAAAATAAGCGCCGATTCACATCGCGCCGATTTCGCTCTCGCTGCCTAAGTAGCCAGAGCAAATCTGTCAGCCCGGGTTCGTCACCGGCCCGGATGCTGGCATCAGCTAGGTGACTCACTGTCCTCGCCGGTCGCGGGTGAGGACGGGACATCTCACAGCGGCTGGGCTCGTCACACCGGCTTGTGTGCATGACCGGTGGGGCCGAGAAAGACAACGCACACTGCGCCCGGAGAAGTCCTGATGAACCGACGGAGGACGCGGGTTCGATTCCCGCCACCTCCACCGCACCGCGGGGTGCTCACGGTTATCGGCCGAGAGTGCTCACGAAAGTGGTTCCAGCGGCAGGTGCTGGAACCACTTTCGTTGGGAGGATGATGCCGGATCGACCGGATGCGCCCGTTCTGGCCACTCAGGGATGCATCTGTACCGCGTCCGCTGCATTGTCCGAGCGCTTAGGTATTGAAGGTGCTGTTGGGACATGGTTGGACCGTGACGTGGCGTGAATGTCGGCCGTTCTGGGCTAGCCGGTTGGCGGCGGTCCTGTGCCGTGCCAAAACGTTCGAACGGTGGCGCGCATGCAGATGCGGGAGGATCGTCACCGTGTCGGCGCGGCCGATCTACCTGGTTATGGTCCGAACGTTCGGGTGGCTCATTCTGCAAGACCGGACAGTACGAGGCTGGTCAGCCCCCTACGGTGAAGCTGGTGATGGCTGCGGCGGCCATGATGGCGAAGGTGGTCCAGCCGAGGGTCGCGGCAAGTCTTCCGTTGCGGTGCTCGCCCATGATTGAGCGATTGTTGGAGATGAGCATGACCAGCAGTAGGAATGGTGCCGCGGCGATTCCGTTGATGTAGGCGCTGATGACCAGCAGTTGGACGGGGTCTACGTGGGTGAGGGTGAGGATGGTGCCCCCGAGGGTGCCGGCCGCGACGAGACTGTAGAAGACGGGCGCCTTCTTAACTGAGCGGGAAAACCCGAACCGTTTGCCCAAAAGCCCGGACATCCCGGCTGCGCCCGCCCCAGCGAGGACGGGGATGGCGAGCATGCCCGAGCCGATGAACCCGAGCGCGAACAGTGCCCCTGCCCACCGTCCGGCCAGGGGCTGGAGTGCTTTCGCGGCGTCGGCGGCGCTGTTGAGGTTGGTTTGGCCGTGGGCGTGCAGGGTGGCTGATGTGGACACGATGATGGCGAACATCACGAGGTTGCTGAACGCCATGCCGGTGATCACGTCTAGCCGGCAGGCCCGCATCTTTCGCCGGGCCGGGTGTGGTTGCCGGTCTTTCAGCGGGACTGCGCGGCGGCCTTCGTCTGGTTCGTCGCGCATGTCTTCCACGCGATGGGCGGACTGCCAGAAGAACAGGTATGGACTGATCGTGGTGCCGAGAACCGCGACGAGCAGGGTCAGATATGTCGCGTTCCAATGCAGGCGGGGTAGGAAGGTGCCAGTCACCACTTGCCCGGCGGGGGGATGGACGAGCACGGCCACAACGAAGTAGACGAGCAGGGTGGCGCAGAGCAGCTTGAACACCAAAGCGATCCGCGCGAAGGACCCGAACATGACCAGGGCCGTGATCGCGACGCCGGCAACTAACGCCCAGACCCACGTCGGTCCTGCGTGCAGCAACGTCATTCCCGAGCCGACCGCGACGAGATCAGCTGCGATATTGAGAGCGTTGGCCGCCAACAGGCCAAGCAGGAGCGCGCCGACCAGCGTTCGAGCGGGTCGGCTACGCCACCGCAACGTCACGAGCTCGCCCAGACTTTGGCCGGTTGCCAGGGCTGTGCGGTCGCAGATTTCTTGGACGGCGGTCATCAGCGGGAAAGTGATGAGGCTGACCCACAACATGCCGTAGCCCTGGGCCGCGCCTGCTTGGCTGTAGGTGGCGATACCGGAGGGATCATCGTCACTGGCGCCGGTCACCAATCCCGGGCCGATCGCGCGCAAGTAGTAGCGCCAGCCGCTGCTCTTCGAGCTGGGAGTGAGATCGACGGGGCTGCGAGAGTCGGATTCCTGAGCCGGGGAGACCTCGCCCTCCGAGGCGGTCTCGGGTTTCAACGTTCTGGTCACGACTCCTCCAACCCGAGAAGCAGCTAGCTCACCTTACAGAATTCGTACACGCGGGTTCGGCTGAACCCTCGCCCTACAGCGGGACGCAACGAGTGCCACCACACGCCTCGGGCGGGACTGTTCTCTGCTCGGACAGACCCGCCTCGACGGCGTGGGTGGGTCGCGCAGGCACCGTTCAGCAGTGCCGGACAAGGCTCAGTACCAGTGGCGGCGGCCGCCGATTTCGCGCCCCGCAACCCCCAGCAGGGCCAGGACAGCGCCGACGACAAGCACGACGATGCCGATGCTCCAGACGATGGCGATCTTGGCGATGAAGCCGATGACAAGTAAGACGATGCCAAGGACGATCATGGACTTTCCTTTCGTTTGAAGAGGGATGGTGGAGTCCCCCAATGGGGCTACTCAAACACCCCTAGGGCGGGTGTGCTACACCCCTATGGAGGTTTATTGTCGAGTGATGAACCCTCCGGGACAGAAGCCGATCACGGTCGCTCTCGTCGATGACTACGACGTGGTGCTCACCGGCGTCGCGCACATGCTCGAGCGCTACCGCGACCGCGTCGTCGTTGCCGAGATCGACACCAACGAGGCTGTCGTTGACCCCGTGGATATCGCGCTATACGACTCGTTCGCCCAGCCCGAGTCAGACCACGACGAAATCGCTGTACTCATCAACAATCCCCGCGCGCGTCGCGTCGTCGTCTACACCTGGAGCTTCCACCCCAACCTGATCGCCAGCGCCCGCCAGCAAGGCGTGCACGGATACATATCCAAGACACTGCCGGCCCGCGACCTCGTCGCCGCACTCGAAGCCGTCCACGCGGGAGAAACTGTCATCAGCGACCCGCCCGCACGGGCGAAAAGCGCGCCAGGACTGGACTGGCCTGGTCGCCGCGAAGGACTCACCGACCGGCAAGCCGAAATCCTCGCCCTCATCACCCAAGGCAAAAACAACTCCGAGGTCGCCACCCTGACCTACCTCAGCCCCAACACCATCAAGTCCTACATCCGCACCATCTACCAAAAGATCAACGTCACCAGCCGAACCCAAGCCGTTCTCTGGGGCATCAAACACGGCTTCGCCCCAGACCACCACCGCATCGAGCACTGGCGCGACGCCCCCTAAGACACTTCGCTGCGTTCCCTCGACAGCACCAGGTCGTTGTTGAGGTTGTCCAGTAGATGCAGTACTGGCACTTTCGGCGGCCGTGATCTGCCGTTGATGGCGTCGGACCCGACCCCGACGTACGTTTCCGTTTGGAGCGCCGTGAGCGCCGTGAGCGCCGTGAGCGCGGTGAGCGCCTAGCCGCGAGGGGCGCGCTCACATGCCGTTCAACGTGGAGTCCTTCGTCGCTAATGTGCTCGCAGGCAAGAAGCTTGATGACCTGGCCGCTGCGAGTGGCATCAGCAGATCAACTGGCGGCACGATCTCGGACAACACCATCACCGGTGGTTCGACGATCACCGGCAACGCTCCCACGTTCACGGTGATTGGTAATCATCGCTGAGGGGCGCCGGCGCTAGTCCCGCCGACGACACCGCGCAACTGGTCGAACGACTCGCGCAAGGTGTCGCGCAGGGTCCGCTTGGCCGGACCCGCGAGCCACTGGTTGAAGGCGACTCTGAACGCCGCCACGCCGGTCTCGGCTGCGAGGCTGGCAGTCGGCTCACCGACCCCGCGCCGACGCAGCCCGTCGGCGAGGATGCGCGACCACGAGGCGAGTTTGGCCAGCTCCCGTTCCTGAAGGTCGGCGTTGGCCGCGATGACCGCCTGGCGTCGACGCGAGTAGTCGCGATCCTCACCGATGAACGTCGCCACCACGTCAAGAGCGGCGGCGACCACGGTCAGCGGAGCGTCGGTGAGGGCCGCGGCGTCCACTGCGCCGACCAGCTGCTCCACCAAGGCGTCGGACCCGGCGAACAGCACCTCACGCTTGTCGGCGAAATGGCGGAAGAAGGTCCGGGCGGTCACGCCGGCACGGTCCGCGATCTCGGCCACGGTCGCCTGTTCATAGCCGACCTCGGCGTACAGGTCCATCGCCGCCCGCCCCAGGCGGCCGCGCGCATCCGGCTCCCATCGCCCCATTCGTGCAGTCTAGTGATGACAGAGTGTGACATGGCCGTGCTAGAGTGATGTCATCACGTGACATCACTCTAGCGGTCCTTTGCCCTGCGGTCTCTCAGGAGGATTCCATGCGTATGTTCGTCACCGGTGCATCCGGCTGGATCGGCTCAGCGGTCGTGTCAGAGCTGCTCAGCGCCGGCCACGAGGTCATCGGACTCGCTCGCTCGGACCAGGCGGCCGAGACCGTCTCCGCCTTGGGCGCCGACATCCACCGGGGCAGCCTCGAGGACGTCGGGTCGCTACGGGCCGGTGCCGAGCAGGCCGACGGCGTTGTGCACCTGGGGTATCACCACGACTTCGCCCAGATGGCCGAGGCGGCACAGATGGACCGCCGAGCGGTCGATACGTTCGGTGAAGTTCTGGCCGGCACCGACGGCCCGCTCGTGGTCGCCAGCGGGGTACTCGGCCTGGGCGGTGGCCAGCTCGCGACCGAACGCGATCTGCCGGACCCGGCGCTGCATCCGCGAGTCGCGACCGGGCAAGTGGTGCTCTCCCTAGCCGACCGAGGTGTGCGGACCTCCCTCGTGCGGTTCGCACCGACTGTGCACGGTCCCGGTGACCATGGCTTCATCGCGACCCTCGCCGAACTCGCGCGCCGCACCGGTGTCGCGGGATATGTCGAACAGGGCAGCAACCGGTGGCCCGCCGTGCATCGTCTGGACGCCGCCGCGCTCGTGCGGCTCGCCGTAGATGCGGCACCAGCCGGGTCCGTGCTGCACGCCGTCGATGAGCAGGGGGTGCCCACCCGCGACATCGCCGAGGCCATCGGCCGCTCGCTCGGGGTTGCTGCGCAGTCGATCCCTACCGCGCGAGTGGCCGAACACTTCGGCTGGATCGGCGGGTTCTTCGCGATGGATGCGGCGGCGTCGAACGCGGCGACCCGGGCGCTGCTCGGCTGGACGCCGACGCGACCTGGCCTGCTTGACGACCTGAACGCGGGGCTTTACGCCGGCGAATCGCCGCACTCGACGGCCGGCGCCTGAAACATGACTGGGCGGGTCGGTCAGGAATGAAGAAGCACACGTCGGGTCGGGAGTCCTACCGTCATAGGTGACCGGGACCGTCCCGCTGGGCGGCCAGGATGTGACGAAAGGGAACCTGTGAAGACCATGACCTGCAAGCAATTGGGCGGACCGTGTGACTCCCCGCTGCATGGAAACACTGCCGATGAGGTGATCAAGGCCCAGGACGCGCACCTCAAGCAGACGGTGGCGAGCGGTGACCAGGCGCACGGGAGCGCTCTGGACGCCATGAACGGTCGATGGAAGCACCCCATCGCGGGGATGGGATGGTACCGGGCCGCCAAGCGTGATTTCGCGGCGCTACCCGACGACTGACCGGTCATCGAGGGTCGCCCGGCTCGCGGACTCGCCCTGGCCGGGTGACAATCCACAGGTGCCCGCTCGCATTGCTCAGCCTGCCCCGCGTCTGCGACACGGCTGCAGCTGGACGACCCTGACGATTCTGCTGGCGACGGCCCTGGGGGTTACCGGGTGTACGTCGGGCCACAACCCGGCCATCTCGGCTTCGGCGCCCACAGCTGCCTCGACCAGCTCGAGCCTGACCTCACCGAAGCCCACCGCTTCCGCGCTCAAGCGGGTCACCGCGTCCCACGCCGTCGCCAGCCCCCGGACATCCCCGGCGACGCCCGTGTCCTCGGTGCTCGCCCGCTCCTCGGCCAGCCCAGCCAGGCCCGCGCCGAAACATTCCGGCGCCGGCGCCGTAGTCGCCATTCCGCCATCGCTGGCCCACCCGCCGCCAGCACAACAGCCGGTCCCGCTCACCGCTGCCAGCGAGCAGGTTGGTGTCGTCGACGTCACGAGCACCCTTCCCCTGCAGAACGAGATCGCCGCGGGCACCGGCATGGTGCTGACCTCCGGCGGGGCGATCCTCACCAACAATCACGTCATCCGCGGGGCGACCAGCGTCACCGTCACTGTCGTCGCCACCGGCACCGTCTACCAGGCGACCGTGGTCGGAGCCGACCCGAGTGACGACATCGCGGTCCTGCAGGTCGTCGGCGCGCCGCGGCTGGCGGTGGCCCGGTTCGGTGATTCCACCACGGTGCACGTCGGCAACGCGGTGGTCGGCGTCGGCAACGCCGGTGGTGTCGGTGGCGCCCCGTCGGCCGCGCCCGGGGTGGTCACCGCACTGCACCAGGCGATCACCGCGACCGACGCCAACGGCGGCAATCCGGAGACGTTGACCGACATGATCGCCTCGAACGCCCAGATCCAGCCGGGCGACTCGGGCGGGCCGCTGTACAACTCGTCGGGCTACATCGTGGGCATGGATTCGGCCGGAGGGACCGTGAGCTCAGGCGAGATAGTCGCGTTCTCGATCCCCATCGACAACGCACTTGGCGTGGCCGGCCAGATCGAGCGGGGTCAGTCCTCGAGCCGAATCGTGATCGGAACTCCGGCGTTCCTCGGTGTCAGCGCCACTGATGCGTCCGGCTCTCAGGGCGCGCAGGTCCAGGATGTCTATGCCGGCACCCCGGCACAGGCTGCCGGCTTGCACTCTGGCGACATCATCACCGGCCTCGGCGGCTCGGCCGTCGGTTCCGCGGCTGGGCTGGCCGCGGCGCTGGGCGCCCATCGGCCAGGTGATCAAGTCAGCCTGTCCTGGCTTGTCCCCGGGCTCCTCGGGTACCAGCAGCAGTCGGGCACGGTGGTGCTCGCTGGCGGACCCGCGGTCTGACCCGACCTGACCGGATTGTAGATAGTCTCCGACGGGTCGCTGGGCGCCCTCGGTGCTCGACGCGGACGCAGTGTGGCGTCCGTTCGGTCGGTGTGTCTTCGAGTTGAGTAGATGTGGACGTGTTGAACGGATCCTTCAACGATCAGCTGCTGTTCTCCGCCGCCGGCGTGGGGATGTATGCCCTCGACGCCGACGGCCTGATCGCGGCGGCGAATCCGAGCGCTACAGCATTGCTCGGTTGGTCGCCGCACGAGCTGATCGGCTCGCCGGGACATGACCTCCTGCACGCCAATGGCGCTGCTGCGGAGTGCCCAATAGTCGGTGTCTCCAGGAACGGCATCACCATGTCGGCGGAACTGGACACCTTCAGGTGCGCGGATCACACGCTGATGTCGGTGTGGTGGGTCGCCGCCCCCATCTGGTTCGGACCTGAGCAGAGCCCGGCAGCGACTCGCAATGAGCTGCCCTCGGGCGTGGTCGTCGTGTTCGGTGATGCCGAGCGCCGCCATCGCAGCCAGATCAGCGCGCTGGCGGAGGCCGAACTCGCCCGAGCGAGTCTCGCCGACGCCCGGCGGGTCGCGAAGGACCTGGCCTGGCTGGCTGACATCTCCCTCGCGCTTACCAGCACGTTGGACGAGTACGAGGCATTGCGACGGCTGGCCCGGCTGGTGGTCCCGCGTCTTGCTGATATCGGGATCATGGACCTACTCACCGCCGAAGGCCGCCTCGAACGCGTCGCCGGCGTACCGGCGGACGGGCTGCGCGCCAGGCTGGATGCCCTGTTGGACCGGCCCGATGTCCAACACCGCAGCAGTGACGAACGCACTCTCGCGCTTGTGCGCTCGGGCCACACCAGGCATCTTTCACGCGATCAGATGCTGGATCCCGATGGCGTATTCGATTCGCCCTCGCGGGTCCTGTTGGACAGCCTTGACGCCCACGATCTCATCGTCGTGCCGATGAAGGCCCGCCAGCACGTGCTGGGTGTGATGGCGCTGGTACGGGTCTGCGGCGAGTCGGAGAACGGGTACAGCGCAGAGGAGATCACCCTGGCCGAGGACATCGGCCGCCGCGCCGGTCTGGCACTCGACAACGCTCGGTTGTACCACCGTGAGGCTGCCGCCTCCTCAATGCTTCAGAAGGCGTTGACCCCGGTCCTTGCACCGTTGAAGCACGTGCGACCTGCGGCCCGCTACCGGCCCGCCGAGTCCAGGTTGGACATCGGCGGCGACTGGTATGACGTGTTCCCGACCGCCGACGGTCTCGGTGCGCATCTCATCGTCGGCGACGTGACGGGTCACGACCTCGCCGCGGCTGCCGCGATGTCGACGATCCGCAACATCCTGCGCGGTTTGGCGGCCACACTGCCGGACGACCCGGGCACGATCGTCACCGCGGTCGACGCGAGCCTGGACACGCTCCGGGTCGAGGGGACAGCAACGTGCATCCTCATGACGGCGAGCGTCGGGACCAACGGTCAGTGGGAGCTGACTTGGTCCTCCGCCGGCCATCCGCCCCCTCTGGTGATCGACCCCGACGGCACGCCGACGTATCTGGATCGGGTCTTAGGCCCCCTGTTGGGGGGGCGGGTCGCCGGCACGCGGCACACGCAGACCACCGCGCTGCGGGCCGGCTCGACGATCCTGCTCTACACCGACGGGCTGGTGGAGACCCGCGGTGAGTCCATCGATGTCGGTCTGGCGCGCCTGAAGGCCACGGCCGCTTCGATCGCCCAGCTCGCGGCTGACCCCGAGGAGTTCGGTGACGAAATCCTGCGCCGCCTTGCCCCCAGCCAGGACGACGACACGGTGCTGTTGATCTGCCACCTGCCCCAGGCCTGAGCACTCCCAGCACGTGGCGGCCGCGAGTCGGCGGCCCGCGTCAAGCGTCGACCGGGCCACCGCTCGCATCGTCGGCACGAGAGTTCACCGCGCGGTGGCGAAGCTCTTCGTGCGTGTCCCGCGCGGATCGCAATTCTTGATCCGAGGCACCCTCGAACGCGATCAACGTGTTGTCCGCATTCGGGAGGGAGCGCAGGATTTCGTCGAGTTTGCGCTGGGTCACGATCTGTTCGCGAGCCTGGGTGTGCTGGATGACGAACACGATGGCCAGGGTGAGGGCCGCGACGACACTCTGGAAGACCGCCTCCACCCTGGTGGGGAAACCGGTGACGATGCTGCCGGCGACCCAGAGCAGGTCCGCCAGGACCACCACGACGGCCAGTAGCGGGCGCGATGCGAGGTGGTCGATGCGGTGCAGGATGTGACTGCTCAGCGTGCGCGGCCTGTCCTGCTGTTTGGTGGGAGCGTTCATGGGCTCATTCTCCCGCAGCCGCCCGACGGCGCCCGAGCGTTCTCAGCATGCCTGTCGAGAAGATCAGGCGAACTCGGGAGGGACGAATCGGCCTACGCGCGCCGCCTACTCGGCAGCAGGACGGCGTGCGCCAGAGTAGCGACGGCTCCCTTACAGGTCCGTCGGCCCGGGCGCGGCCGACGGAGCGGTGAAGGCCGCGGTCGCCGGGACCATCCAGCGGTCCTGCACCCTGGCGATCCGCCAGTAGCCGACCGCGCCCACCCACATGACGAGGAACAGGGCGACGATCGCGAAGCCGGCCTTGTTGATGTCGAAGTTGGCCATCACGTCCCAGAACCCGCCCTGGACGTGCAGCTCGCTGGCGAGCAGGGCGAAGATCTCGATGGTCCCGACGAGGAAGGCCACCGCGATCGACAGCGCGGTGATCACCAGGTTGTAGTAGACCTTGCGTATCGGGTTGGCGAACGCCCAGCCGTACGCCAGGTTCATGAAGCACCCGTCGAGGGTGTCCACCAGGGTGAGGCCGCCGGCGAACAGCAGCGGCAGGGACAGCACCGCGTACCAGGGCAGACCCTGGGTCGCCGCTGTCGCGGTGGCCGCGAGCAGCAGCACCTCGGTGGCGGTATCGAAGCCGATCCCGAACAGCATCCCGACGAAGAACATGTGCCAGGTCTTGGTGATGGAACGCATCAACGGCCCGAAGAACCGGTACATCAGCCCGCGGGCGGACAGCTGGCGCTCCAGCTCGGCCTCGTCGAACTCCCCTCGGCGCATCCCGCGAAACACTCGCAGGATGCCCAACAGCACGACGAGGTTGAGCGCCGCGATCAGGTACAGGAATGACGCGGCGAGCGAGGTGCCCAGCACACCGCCCACGGAGGCGAAGCCGGAGTCCGGGTTCACCACCGCGCCGAACACCGCGCGCGCCGCAACGGTCAGCCCGACGCCGACCACCATGATGACCGACGAGTGGCCGAGGGCGAAGAAGAATCCCGTGCCCAGCGGGCGCCCGCCGTCTGCCATCAGCTTGCGGGTGGTGTTGTCGATCGCCGAGATGTGGTCGGCGTCGAAGCCGTGGCGGGCGCCCAGCGTCCAAGCGGTGACGGCGACACCGACACCGATGCCGAGGCCCTTGAAGTGGAAGTGGTGTGGTGCGATCGCGAACGCGAAGATGGCCCAACCGCCGAGGTTGAGTGCGAGCACGACCAGCCCCATCCCGCCCAGGCGCCTGCGTTCGGCGCCGGTCAGGTTCTTGGCCGGGGTCATGCGGGTACTCGGGGTGGACATCAGCGGCTCCTCCGCGGGACCGGAGCGCCGGTGGCGTCCGAGCCCGGAAAGGGGGGCACCGGACGAGCCGCCCTTGCTCCGAAGGCTGGTCACGTCGACACCGGGTCAAGGCGACCGGACTCATCCCCGTAGCCGGGGCATCACCGTTGCGGGACAGCGCCGGAATCTCACCGGACTTCGCTCAACGAGGCATCACCGCGGGCTGACCCGCGGCGTCGCCGACGCTAGAGCAGCCCCGACTGGGCGGTCAAGCCAGCCGTCATCCCTCGGTGTCGCCTGCCGTCTGCTGTGCGGTCAGCTTCTTCGCCACCGGGGTCCCGGTGAGGGTGGTCGCCGGGTGTACCGGGAGCAGGGTGGGCGGGCGCGGCGGTTGCGTGAAATCGAAGTCGGCGGTGAGGTTGCCCAGGATCGGCGCGTTCTCCCGCACGTCGGGGCGCGGGTCGGGGCGACCGTCGGTGGCCGGGTCGAGTCGCTGGCCGTTGAGGAAGTCGTCCTCGATGAACTTGGCGTAGGCGTCGAAGGACAGCGTCTGGTGGTCGACGTAGCCCTTCTTCGCATAGGCGCTGATCACGATGCCGGGAACGCGCAGCCCGTAGCCGTTCGCGTCCACGGTGGGCGGGGTGACGTGGTCGTAGAAGCCTCCCCAGTCGTCCCAGGACAGGAAGATCGCGGTGGAGTTCCAGTCCGGGCCGGACATCACCGAGTTCACCAGGCTGGTGACGTAGGACTGGCCGAAACTGATCGGGCTCGGGGGGTGTTCGCTGACCTCGCCGGAGGGCACCACCCAGCTCACTGCGGGCAGGGTGCCCGACTTCGCGGCCCGGTAGAAGTTGTCGACAGACTGGATGTTGCCCTCCTGGCCGTCGGCCCGGACGGTGTCGAAGTAGGGGAGCGGGTTCCAGATGCCGGGGGTCTGCGCGTTCTGCTTCACCGCGCCGCAGGTGAGTGCGGCGTCGTTGGCGCAGTCGGGCTCGGTGCCGGCCACGACGTAGTAACCCCAGGAGACGTTGTCCTTGTGCAGCAGGTAGGTCATGTCCGTCCAGGCGTAGATCGGCCCGCTGCCGGTTCCCGTGCCGCCGGTGATCGCGGCATCAGGTAGGCCCGCGTGCTTGGGCGTGCCGGGCGACTGCAGCGCGTTCATGCAGCTGGCCGGATCGTTGTGCTGGGTGCAGGCGGCCGACCATTCCGAGACCTGGAAGAGGTGTTCGGGCAGGCTCCAGGACGCGTTGGGCTCGAACATGTGGTCCTGCAGGACGTAGTTGGACGCGTAGGACCAGTAGTTGGGGATGTCGGAACCGACGTGGTAGCCGAGCACGTCTGGCGTGTTGGAGTTGGTGCACGCGGGGTCGTTGGGATTCGCACAGCCCTGGCGCGCACCGGACAGCTGCCCGACGAAGCCGTCCATCTTGCCGCCGTTGATGTCCGCGGTCGCGCTGGTCTGGCCATGCGGCCCACCCCCGTTGACGTCGGCATGGTTGACGTACGGGCGCGCGCACGGCTTGCCGGAGGTGGTGGGGATGCACACCGACGGCGTGCCGCTGCTCATCGGGATTCCGTCGGCGCCCGGGAAGGTCCCGAAGTAGCTGTCGAAGGACCGGTTCTCCTGCATCACCACGATGACGTGCTTGATCGTGTGGATGCCGGCACCGCTGGGCGTGATGAGTCCCGATGTGGCGCCTGCGGTCGGCGTCGAGGACGGGTTCGACGATCGGCTCGAGGAGGGCGAGGTATGCGAGGAGTTGCTCGTGCACGCTGCCAGGGCCGCCAAGGCCAGCGCCGCCACAAAGGCGGTCAGCGCAGCCGCCGGGACGGGCGCCCTGGATCCGATCATTGCGGCGTCCCGGTGAGGAAGCCGAGCTCGGGCTTGGTCGAACCGACTATCTGGTGGGGATCGGCGCCCAGGACGCGGTGCAGCACCTCTGCGTAGACGGTGCGGAAGTCGACGCTGGACTTGAGATTGCCGTTGCTGAGGTCGGTGAGACTTGGTTGCTCGCCGTAGAACCCGCCATGAACGGGCAGGCCGGCGACCAGGACCGGTCCGGCCGAGCCGTGGTCGGTTCCCTGCGAGGCGTTCGCGGCGACGCGGCGGCCAAATTCGGAGTAGACCAGCACGACGACACCCTGTCCGCGCGGGTCGGTGCTCATGTCATGCAGAAAGCCGGTCAGCGCGGCGTCCAGCACGGTGAGCTGGGTCTGCTGGGTGCCCTTCTCGTCGGCGTGGGTATCGAAGCCGCCGAGGTCCACCGAGTAGACGGTGGTGGGCACGGCCGCCTTCACGCAGCGGCTGACGACGTCCAGCTGCTGCTTCAGGCTCGAGGACCCACCGCCCGAGCCGGCGGCCGACTGGGCGTCGGTGCCCGGCGTCGCCGCTTGGGGGTCCAGCACTGGGGCGAAGGTGGCAGCGACTGTGCGCTCGGCACGGTAGGACGAGGTGACCATGGTCTGGATCGTCGTGTCCGCAGGGTCGGTTCGCCCGAGTCCGGTGAAGGCCGCCGCCAGGTCGGTGGGCAGTGGCCTGGCGTTGCCGAGTGGGAGTGCGGCCGCCGCGCACTTCGTGCCGACCGCCAGCGGCGGCAGGACGGACCCGACGTTGACGGCCCGGATGGGGTCGTCGCCGGTGGCGTCGAGCCAGCGACCGATCCAGCCGGTGTTGATCGGTGCGTCGGGTGACGCGGTCTGCCAGATGTCCATCGAGCGGAAGTGACTGAAGTCCGGGTTCGGGTAGTCGACCCCCCGGATGATCGCCAGCTGCTTGTTCTGCCACAGGCCGGCGAGCCCTTTCATCCCCGGGTTGAGCCCCAGGGTGTCGTCGAGCTTGATGACCTCGCCGGCGGAGTAGGCGAGTTGGGGGCGGGCGGCGTGATAGGCCGGATCGGCGTAGGGCACGACCGTGTTGAGGCCGTCATTGCCGCCGTAGAGCGTGACGAGCACGAGGACCTTCGCACCGGCCGCGAGGGGGGTGGCCTGCGCCCGGT
>JALYIS010000035.1 GCA_030775705.1 Actinomycetota bacterium | reverse complement strand
GGCCAGTTCGAGCCACGCAGGCAGCTCGTAGCGACAGCCACACCAGGTTGACCAGGTCACCACCGCTGTCTTTCGGCCGACACCGGTCACAGCCACCGGATTGCCATCCACGTCGGGAAGCGACAGTTGCGGTGCGACGTCGCCGGCCTGCAGCGTCGAACCACTCGCCGCGCCGAGCATCCCCACCACCCGGTCACCGAGCACCTCGAACGCGAGCGGTCGTTGTAGCGCTGCGGCGAGTTCATCGAGGGCAACGCTCTGGCCGAACCGCGCACGATTGCAGACGTCGCCGCGGCACAGCCCGTACGGCTTGACCTCCCAACCGGTGGCTGTCAGCACCGCGTCCGGCGTCAGCCCCACCGTCACAGTCGTCGCGGCGATGTCGATAGTGCAGGCGACCTCGCTCGCGCGGTCCTCGTCGAACAGCAGCAGCGTGCCGAGTGTCATCCCCGAAGACTAGAACGTGTTCTCGTTTGTGGCGAGCGGGTGGCCGTCACAAATCTGCGCGCCATCAGTCGAATTCGCCGAGCACCGCCGAACGCAGCACGTCCAGGCCCACGCTGCCGATGTCGAGCGCCGAACGGTGGAAGGCCTTCAGATCGAACTCCACACCGTCTCGGGCCGCCTTGGCGCGGGCGTCCTCGCGCAGCTGCAGCCACATGCGCTCGCCGACCTTGTAGGACGGCGCCTGCCCGGGCCAGCCGAGATAGCGGTCCAGCTCGAAGCGGCGGGTCCCCTCCGAGCTGGAGACGTGTGCCGCCAGGAACCGCCAGGCCTTGTCGTAGTCCCACGCGCCGCCACCGACCTCCGTCGGTGCCGGCAGGTCGCAGTGGATGCCGATGTCCAGGACGACACGGGCAGCCCGGAACGACTGGCTGTCCAGCATGCCCATCAGGTCGCCGGGATCGTCGAGGTAGCCGAGGTCGTCCATCAGTCGCTCGGCATATAGAGCCCACCCCTCGCCGTGCCCGCTCACCCACGACGCGAGGCGACGCCAACGATTGAGCAGGTTGCTGCGGTATACCGTCTGGGCGATCTGCAGATGGTGGCCCGGGACTCCTTCGTGGTAGACCGTGCTGATCTCGCTCCAGGTCGCGAACTCAGTCTCGCCCTTCGGGACCGACCACCACATCCGCCCGGGGCGGGTGACCAGGTCCTCACTGGGCCCGGTGTAGTAGATGCCGCCGATCTGGGTGGGCGCGATCAGGCATTCGAGCCTGCGGATCTCGACGGGGATGTCGAAGTGCGTGTCGGCCAATGCGATCACGGCGGCGTCGGACTTGCTCTGCATCCAGGCCTGGAGTTCGGCAGTGCCGTGCAGGGTGCGCGCCGGGTCGCCGTTCAGGTGCGCCATCGCCTCGCGCACGGTCGCCCCGGGTTTGATCCGCGCGGCCGTCTCCGCCATCAGCGCGCTGATCCGCGCCAGCTCCTGCTGCCCCCATTCGTAGGTCTCCTCGAGATCGACTCGAGCGCCGAGGAATGACCGCGAGTGCAGCGAGTACAGCTCGCGCCCCACGGGGTCGTGGTCGGGCGCCAGTGGCAAGAGCTCGTCGGAGAGGTACGCGCTCAGACGCGCGTAGGCGTCCGAGGCCCGCTCGCCCGCGCGCGCCAGGTCTGCCTTCAACGACGCGGGCAACGGGTCGCCGGACTCGGGCTGGGCGTGGGCCGCGAAGGTGCGGAAGAAGCCGTCCGGCCCGACATTGTCGGCGCACTGCTCGATGCCCGCCCGGACCTGGCGCCGGGGTCGAACGTGCCCGCTGTCGGCTGCGAAACGCAGCGACTCGATGTACCCGTCGATCGAGGACGACACCGCGCCCAGGCGGGTGGACACCGCCGCCCAGTCGTCCACCGTGGCGACCGGCGTCAGGTCGAAGGTGTCGCGCACGTTCTGCAGCGGCGAGGCGATGTTGCGCAGGTCGGACTCGTCCTCTCCGGCGGCGCGCAGTTCGGCGGCGAGCTCGAGCTCCTGGCCGAGCGCAGCGACGGTGATCCGGTCATTGGCGTCGGTCGGGGTCGCCGAGGCGAGCGCCGCCGAGGTGCGCGCCCGCAGGGCGGCGCGTGAGGCGAACCAGTCAGGGGTGAGCGCGGGCAGGCGATCGTCGTGACCGGGGATGCCGAGATAGGTCGCCACCGAGGGGTCGAGCGCGGCCCATTCGTCGAGGTAGGTCTCGGCGATCGTGTCGACTGGTGTGGCACGGCGTGTCTGCATCATGAGATGCAGCGTAGGACGGGTCCACGTCATCGGCGCACCCGCACGAGACGCAGTTCAGGCCGCTCGACGTGGCAGATGCCGACCAGATATCTTGATACCAAGAGAACGTCCCGGCTGGAGGTCGCACACGAATGTCCAAGATCAAGGTGCACGGCACCGTCGTCGAACTCGACGGCGACGAAATGACCCGCATCATCTGGCAGTTCATCAAGGACAAGCTGATATTGCCGTACCTCGACGTGGACCTGGAGTACTACGACCTGGGGATCGAACATCGGGATGCGACCGACGACCAGGTGACGATCGACGCGGCCAACGCGATCAAGCGGCACGGCGTCGGGGTCAAGTGCGCCACCATCACGCCGGACGAGGCGCGGGTGGAGGAGTTCGGCCTCAAGAAGATGTGGAAATCACCCAACGGCACCATCCGTAACATCCTCGGCGGCGTTATCTTCCGGGAGCCGATCGTGATGAGCAACGTGCCGAGACTGGTCCCGGGCTGGACGAAGCCCATCATCATCGGCCGGCATGCCTTCGGTGACCAGTACCGGGCCACCGACCTCGTCGTGCCTGGCGAGGGCACTTTGACGCTGAGCTTCACCCCGAAGGACGGCAGTGCGCCGATCGAGCTCAACGTCTTCGAATTCCCTGGCGGCGGCGTCGCCATGGCGATGTACAACCTGGACGACTCGATCCGTGATTTCGCCCGAGCGTCGATGAGGTACGGACTCGACCGTGGCTTGCCGGTCTACCTGTCGACGAAGAACACCATCCTCAAGGCGTACGACGGCCGCTTCAAGGACCTGTTCGCCGAGGTCTTCGAAGCCGAGTTCAAGACCGCCTTCGAGGCGGCCGGGATTACCTACGAGCACCGCCTCATCGACGACATGGTCGCGGCGGCGATGAAGTGGGAGGGCGGCTACGTCTGGGCATGCAAGAACTACGACGGCGATGTGCAGTCCGACACCGTGGCCCAGGGCTTCGGCTCGTTGGGCTTGATGACCTCGGTGCTGATGACCCCGGATGGCAAGACGGTCGAGGCAGAGGCCGCGCACGGCACGGTCACCCGGCACTACCGCCAGCATCAGGCCGGCAAGCCGACATCCACGAACCCGATCGCATCGATCTTCGCCTGGACGCAGGGCCTGGCCGCGCGCGGCAAGATGGACCAGACTCCCCAGGTGACGCAGTTCGCCGAGACGCTGGAACGGGTATGCGTGCAGACGGTTGAGTCCGGTCAGATGACCAAGGACTTGGCGCTGCTCATCGGCCCGGATGCCCCGTGGCTCACCACTGAGGATTTCCTGGACGCGATCGACGCGAACCTGCAGCACGCGATGGCCTGACGCTCCCTAGATTCTGGGGAATCGTGGCGTCTGCCGGGCGCTAATGTTTCCAGGATGTGACCTGGATCTCTATGACTTCACGTTACAGGTAGGTAGCGTCTGGGTAACCAGCGGATGTCGGCTGGTCTGCGTGGCCTCGGCCGCGGCCGAGGAGGCAGTCATGCTGGCTTTCGAGCGACACGGTTCTGGCGAGCCACTGGTGCTGGTGCACGGTGTCACCCACCGCCGTCAGGCGTGGTACCCGGTGCTCGACCAGCTCGCCGAGCAGCGCGAGGTGATCCTGGTCGATCTGCCCGGACACGGCCAGTCGGACCCCTTCGTCACCGACGGATTGCCGGTCCCCGAGGCGCTGCGCCGCGACTTCACCCAGTTCCTCGCCGAACAGCAGCTCGAGCGCCCGCATGTGGCCGGCAACTCCCTGGGGGGCCGGATCGCGCTCGAAGCAGGTGCCCGCGGCGACGCGCGCAGTGTGACCGCACTCTCGCCGGCCGGCTTCTGGCGCTCGGAGGCCTCCTTCGATTACACCCGCCGCATCTTCACCTCGGCCGCAGCGCTCACCGAGCGTGTCGGCCCGCGGATCGAAACGATCGCGCGCACGGTGGCCGGACGCAGGTTCATGTACGGGCTGCTGATGACACACCCCGGGCGGGTATCGGCAGACCAGGCGCTGGGTGACGTTCGTGCCTTCGTCTACGCCCGCCCGGCGCTGCGCACGCTGTTGCAAGCGGCGACGCCGTTCAGCGACTCGATCCCGCTCGATGTCCCGGTCACCATCGCCTGGGCGGCGCGTGACCTTGTGCTGCCTCCCTGGCAGGCGGCGGTCGCCAAGCAGGTGCTGCCCCACGCCGAACACCTGATGATGCGCGGCGTCGGGCACGTCCCGATGTACGACGACCCCGAGTACGTCGCGCAGGTGCTGCTGCGGGGTAGCGCGCCGACCGCAGTCGTGTCGCACCTGCGGGTGGCCGGCAAGCCGGCACGCCGCCGCCGCAAGGTCGCCACGGCAACCGCCTGAACGGCTGGCGCGCGTGCCGCGCCCATAGACTTGCCCGGTGGCCCACACGCTGATCGACGTCGGCATCGTGCTGCTGCTCATCGTCATCGAAGGCGTCTTCGTGGCGGCCGAGATCGCGCTGGTCTCATTGCGGGACGGCCAGGTCCGCACGATGGCCGAAGCGGGCCGTCGCGGAGCTGCCGTGGCGCGCTTGACCAGCGACCCCAACCGCTTCCTCGCCGCGGTACAGATCGGCGTCACCTCGACAGCGCTGCTGTCCAGCGCCTTCGGTGCGGTCACTCTCTCCAGCGAGGCCAAGCGGGCTCTGGTCAGACACGGCTGGAGCGACGGACTCGCCGGCGCCGCCGGGATCGTCGGAGTCACCCTGGTCATCTCGTTCGTCACCCTGGTCGTCGGCGAGCTCGCACCCAAGCGGCTGGCGCTGCAGCGGGCCGAAGCCGCAGCGATCTTCTTCGCACCGCCCCTCGACCGTGTCGCCCGCCTGTTCCGCCCGGTCATCTGGCTGCTCTCCAAGGCGACCAATGTGGTCGTGCGGCTGCTCGGCGGTGACCCGGGCGCGGCGCGCGAGCCCATCGGCGACGCCGAGCTGCGCGGATTGGTCGCGGCCCATGAGTCGCTGTCCTCGGACGAGCGCCGACTCATCGACGATGTGTTCGCCGCCGGTGAGCGCTCGATCACCGAGGTGATGGTGCCGCGCACGGATGTCGCGTTCCTCGACGCGGGAATGACGGTCAGCCGAGCCGCGAAGTCCATGGCGGAGTCCTCGCATTCGCGGTATCCCGTGATGGGCTCCGGCCAGGACGACATCGTCGGGTTCGTGCACATCAGGGACCTCCTGCTCGGCGACCCGCGGGTCGAGCGTGACCGCACCGTTGGGGACCTGGTGCGGGAGGTGAAGATCCTGCCCGGCTCCAAGCATGTGCTGGCCGCGCTGTCGGAGATGCGCCGCGAGGGCCATCATCTGGCCATCGTCATCGACGAGTACGGCGGTACGGACGGAATCGTCACCCTGGAGGACCTGATCGAAGAGGTGATCGGCGACATCCGGGACGAGTACGACGCGCCCGAAGGCGAAGCCCGCCGACTCGTCGGCGGCGCGGTCGAAGTGGACGGCAAGCTGAACCTGGACGAGATCGAGGAGCTGTCCGGCCTGGAGCTGCCCGAAGGCCCCTACACCACGGTCGCCGGCTACCTGATGGCCGAAGTGGGGCGGCTGCCCCAGGTCGGCGACCATGCCGAGCACGACGGCTTCAGGCTCGAGGTGACCGAGGTGGACGGCCGCCGGGCGGCCCGCATCAGGGTCACCCCGCCGCCGCCGGACGCCGACACCCCCAATGCCAGAATCGGGTCTCATGGCTCCGAATCCTGACAACCCACGTCCGCAGCGGTTACGGGTGCTGTCGGGCATCCAGCCCACAGCGGGCTCCTTCCATCTCGGCAACTACCTCGGCGCGGTACGTCAGTGGGTGTCGCTGCAGCACGGCAATGACGCGTACTACTGCGTGGTCGACCTGCACGCCATCACCGCAGATGCCCCAGAGCCGGAGGAACTGCGCCAGCGGACCCGCACCTCGGTGGCGCAGTTGCTGGCCGCCGGCCTGGACCCGGCCAGCTGCACGCTGTTCGTCCAGAGCCACGTGCCCGAGCATGCGCAGCTGGCGTGGGTGCTCGAATGCCAAGCCGGCTTCGGCGAGGCGAGCCGGATGACGCAGTTCAAGGAGAAGGCGTCGCGCGCGGGAGAGCACTATTCGGTGGGTCTGTTCACCTACCCGGTCTTGCAGGCCGCGGACATCTTGCTGTATCACGCCGACGCGGTGCCCGTTGGGGAGGATCAGCGCCAGCACCTGGAGCTGTCGCGCAACCTGGCGCAACGGTTCAACTCCCGGTACGGGCCCACCTTCACCGTGCCAGAGCCCCTGATCCCCGCACAGACAGCCAAGATCCTCGACCTGCAGGACCCGACGTCGAAGATGAGCAAGTCACTCGGGGACGCCGGCACCGTCAACCTCCTCGACGACCCGGCAACCATCGCCAAGAAGGTGCGGCGGGCCGTCACCGACACCGGCACCGAGGTCCGCTTCGACCCGCAGCACCAGCCCGGGGTTGCGAACCTGCTCAACATCCTGGCCGCGGTGACCGATCGCAGCGTCGCCGAGGTGGCCGCCGACTTCGCCGGGCAGGGCTACGGCCCGCTGAAGGCTACTTTGGTCGACGCGCTGGTGGCCTTTGCCGAGCCGTTCGCCAAGCGCACCCGGGACCTGCTCGACGACCCGGGTGAACTCGACCGGGTCCTCGCCCAGGGCGCCGAGCGCGCACAGTCCATCGCCGCGCGGACCCTGCGCGACGTGTATGACCGGGTCGGGTTCCTCCGGCCGGCGGATCGCGGGTGATCCGATGGCCGGCCTGATCACGGTGGGGGTCGCCATCGCGATTCCGCAACCCCACGCCACCGTTCTCACCAACTGGCGACGGCGGGTCGGCGATCCGGCCGCCGATCGCATCTGGCCGCACGTCACGCTGTTGCCGCCGACCCCGGTCCCGGCGGTTGCGATGGATGACATCGACCGCCACCTCACCGACGCCGCGAGCAGCAGCGAGGCGTTCACGATGCACCTGTCCGGCACCGGGACGTTTCGGCCGACTTCCCCGGTCGTCTTCATCCAGATCGCGCGTGGCGTCTCCGATTGCGAACTGATCGAGAAGGCCGTCCGCAGCGGCCCCCTGGACCGCGAACTCGAGTTCCCGTACCACCCGCATGTCACCGTGGCCCAGGAGATCGCCGACGCCGGACTCGACGACGCGTATGAAGGGTTGTCCGGCTACATCGCCCGGTTCCCCGTCGCCTCGTTCGAGCTGTTCTCACGCGCGCCCGACGGAAGCTGGCAGCGCAGATCCGAGTACCGGCTCGGCGATCCGGGTACTCCTTCGGGATGAGCGACAGCCAGCAGGACGAGCCCGGGAGACCCAACCTGTTCGCAAGGATCAAGTCGCGCTCCGCCACACACTGGGCCGGACTCAAGGCACGCCATCGCTCGCTGGCCCACGTCGTCACCGCCTGGGCCCGGCTGTCGGCGAACAACGGTGGTCAGTACGCCGCAGCCATCACCTATTTCAGCTTCCTGGCCCTTTTCCCCTTGATCCTGCTGGTCGTCGCGATCACCGGCTTCGTGCTACACGCGCATCCGGCGGCCCAGCAAAGCCTGTTCAACCACATCACCGACACTGTGCCGGGCTCCTTCGGGAACACCCTGAAGTCCGCGATCCAGACGGCAATCACGCAGCGCGCGGGCGTCGGTCTGGTCGGGCTCGTCGGCGTGCTGCTCACCGGCCTGGGCTGGATCGGCAACCTACGGGCGGCCATCAACGCGGTCTGGGGGCTCGGGCCCGTCGAGGGGAACTTCTTCGCGGTGAAGGCCAAAAACCTCCTGGTGCTCGGCGGCCTCGGCCTGAGCCTGCTGATCTCGCTTGGCCTGACGGCCGTTGGCACCGCGCTCACCAGTCAGATCGTGCACTGGCTCGGGCTCGGCCACGTGGCGGGCATGCATGTTGTGCTGAGCGTGCTGGGGGTCGCGCTCGCCGCCGGCGGGGACGTGGTGATCTTCTGGTGGCTGCTGGTCAGGCTCCCCGCGGTCCGGGTGTCGCGGCAGGTCGCCCTGCGGGGCGCGCTGCTCGCTGCGGTCGGCTTCGAGATCCTCAAGATCGTCGGCACGTTCACCATCGCCAGGTCGGCGCACAGTCCGACCGCGGGTCCTTTTGCCGGCATTGTCGCCGTACTGATCTGGATCCAGCTCGTCGCTCGCTACATGCTGTTCTGCACCGCGTGGACGGCAACCGGGCTCGGCATGGACGGCGCGGCGGCGGGTGTAGACGGTGTGGACGCGCCGGCGCAGACCGACAGGTCAGCTGCGGCGGTGTTGGCGAGCGCCGATCCACCAGCCGGCGACGCCCGCGGTGCCGAACGCGCCGAGCACGAGCAGCGCGACCAGCAGGGCGTCACTCGCTGAGGACACGCGGTGATCGGCCTCGACAGCCGCCACCGGGTGCGCCGACACCGCTTGGGGCGGCAGGTGCACGGCGGCGTCGAGGTGCCCCACCGCAGGCGTCGCCGCCGGCAGCGCGAACCCCCAGTCCATCAGGGCGGTCGCCTGCTGCCATTGGTCGGTCGGGTACCGCTGTGCGCGTAGGAAGATGACACCGAGCCGGCGGCCGTGGCGCGCGATGGCCCCCAGGAAGGTGTGCTGTGCGGCGTCGGTGAAGCCGGTCTTGGCCAGCAGCGCGCCCGGGACCGTGGTGAGGAACTGCTCGTTCTGGTTCTGCAGCGTCACAGGGCTGTAGCCGTTGATCGGCTGGACCGGCAAGGTCGCCTCGGCCTGGCGGTCGTAGGTGACCAGGCGGGGCTGGTTGACCGCGGCGCGCAGGACCAGCGCCAGGTCGTAGGCGCTGGTCAGTTGCTGCCAGCCGTCGAGCCCCGACGGAGTCTGCACGTAGGTGTCGTAGGCGCCGAGCCTGAGCGCCTGCGCGTTCATCAGGTCGACAGTGTGCTGGGAGCCACCTGCGGCCTCGGCCAGGGCCTGCGCGGTGTCGTTGCCGGACACGAGCAGCAGCCCGGAGAACAATTGATCAACGGTGTAAGTGCCCCCACCGACCAGTCCTGCCGCCGACCCCTCGGCCCTTGCGGCCGACGGCGATACCGTGACGACCCGCTCGCCCGGCAGCAACGGCAACAGCGTCACCGAAGTGAGGGTCTTGAGCACGCTTGCGGGCTGGTAACGACCATGCGGATCGCGGGCCGCGAGAATCGCCCCGGAGTCCAGGTCGGCAAGGACCCAGCCCTGTGCGGTCAGCCCCGCCGGTAGGGCTGGCGCCCCCGCCGGCACGATCAGGCCGCGGCTCAACAGGCGCGGTCCGCCGACCGGCCGCCCGTTCGGCCCGATGCCTCCTCGCGGTGGATGAGGGTCGGGAGCGTCGGGCGACTTGCCGCTCGACGTCGGCGACGGTGCACTCGGCGACGGTGCACTCGACGACGGTGCGATGGGCGGCGCAGCGGCTGCCAAAACGACGGAATTCGCCCACAACAGGCACGCCGCAGCCAGGCAGATGACGATGTTGCGGCGCACCCGGCCACGCTAGGTCACGGCGGCGACGCATCGGCCGTGCCGCGCCGGGCAACGGCGGCAACAATCCGGTGACAACTCGTGTTGGGCGTCGACTGTGGACTGGTGGACGGGCTACGGTAACGCGCACATCACGGACTTGCGCATGCAACACCTCGAGCGCGAAGTACCGACTCCAGGGGATCGAAGGGAGACTCTCTTGCGCATCACGCGTGGGACGAAGTTGGGGATAGTGGCGATCGCGGGCGTACTCGTGCTCGGCGCCTGCAGCAGCACGAAGAAGTCCACCACCGGCGGCAGCAGCCCGGGTACCGGTACGACCACTAGCGCGGCGGCCAAGAAATCGATCAAGGTGGGACTTGCGTACGACGTGGGCGGTCGCGGTGACAAGTCGTTCAACGACCTGGCGGCGTCCGGCCTGGCGAAGGCCAAGACCGACCTCAACATCGAGACCAAGGAATTGTCCGCGGTGCAGGGCGAGAGCGATGCGGCCAAGGCGGACCGGCTCACGCTGCTGGCGTCCTCCGGCTACAACCCGATCGTCGCCGTGGGCTTCGCCTACGCGACCGCGCTCGGCAAGGTCGCGCCGAAGTTCCCGAACGTGCACTTCGCGATCATCGATGACGACAGCATCAAGGCGTCGAACGTGGCCGGCCTGACCTTCCACGAGGAGCAGAGCTCGTTCCTCGTCGGGGTGGCCGCGGCGCAGGCGACCAAGACCAAGACCGTGGGCTTCATCGGCGGTGTACAGACGCCGCTGATCCAGAAGTTCCAGGCCGGCTACGCCGCAGGTGTGAAGGCAGTGGACCCGACGATCAAGGTCAAGATCGCCTACATCTCCCAGGCCCCCGACTTCACCGGGTTCAACGACCCGGCAAAGGCGAAGGTCATCGCTGAGGGTCAGTACGACGCGGGCGCGGACGTCGTGTACCACGCCGCGGGCGGCTCGGGCAGCGGCCTGTTCCAGGCTGCGAAGGAGAAGAACAAGCTGGCCATCGGCGTGGACTCTGATCAGTATCAGACCGCTCCGGCCGACGAGCAGAGCCTGATCCTCACCTCCGCGCTCAAGGGGGTCGACACGGCCGTGTTCAACTTCATCGAGGGTGACTCGAAGGGCCAGTTCACCGCCGGCTCGACCCGATTCGGGCTCAAGGAGGGCGGCGTCGGTTACGCGAAGTCCAACCCGGCGCTCGCTCCCTACACGGCGAAGATCGAGCAATTCAAGGCTGAGATCATCGCTGGGACCCTGACGGTTCCGACGACGCCGTAGCTGCGCAATCCCGGCGGCAGAAATGTGGCCGGGATCGACCCACGGCCCGAGGGGCGCGGTATACCGTGCTCCCCGGGCCGTGTCGTTGCATCATGGTGTCTTGCATCATGCGTCCAAGGGTCGCCCCGGACCCCGTCCGCCGCACAGAGGAGCGTGCGTCATCGTTGCCCCACACCAGCCCGACGCACACCCCGCGCAGGCAGAGGACGCCGTAGTGAGTGAGGTGGCCGTCGAACTGCACCAGATCACCAAACGGTTCCCCGGCGTGGTCGCCAACCACGACATCGACATCGTCGTGCGGCGCGGACTGGTGCATGCGATCGTCGGCGAGAACGGCGCCGGAAAGTCGACCCTGATGAAGATCCTCTACGGCATGCAAAGGCCGGATGAGGGCACGATCGAGGTCTACGGGAAGCAGGTGGTGTTCACCTCGCCGGCGGACGCGATCGGTGTCGGTATCGGCATGGTCCACCAGCACTTCATGCTCGCCGACAACTTCACGGTGCTCGAGAACATCGTGCTCGGCAGCGAACCCACCCGCGGTTGCGTGCTGGACGCCCGGGCGGCGCGGGCCAAGATCGGCGAGATCTCGCGGTCCTACGGACTCGACATCAATCCCGATGCACTGGTGGAAGACCTCGGCGTCGGCGCCCGGCAGCGGGTGGAGATCTGCAAGGTGCTCTACCGCGGCGCGCGGATCCTCATCCTCGACGAGCCGACGGCCGTGCTCGTGCCGCAAGAGGTCGAGGAGCTGTTCGCGAATCTGCGCGAGCTCAAGGCCGAAGGCCTCACCGTTCTGTTCATCTCGCACAAGCTCGACGAAGTGTTGTCCGTCGCGGACGAGATCACCGTGATCCGTCGCGGTACCACCGTCGCCACGGTCGACCCCGGCGCGGTCTCCGCGCGCGAGCTCGCCGAGCTGATGGTCGGCAGCGAGCTGCCGGTGCCGGAGCTGCGCGAGTCCACGGTGACCGACGACGTCGAGCTGGAGATATCGCACCTGACCGTGCGTTCGGCGGACGGCCGGGCACTCGTGGACGACGTCAGCTTCGCGATCCGCAAGGGCGAGATCGTCGGCATCGCCGGTGTCGAGGGCAACGGCCAGGCCGAACTCGTCGAGGCCGTCATGGGCATGGCGGCGATCGAGTCCGGGTCGGTGGCAATGGCGGGCCGCGACATCACCGGCTGGGACACCCGGCGGCGGCGCGAGGCGGGCATCGGGTACATCCCCGAGGACCGGCACCGGCACGGGCTGCTGCTCGAGGCGCCCCTGTGGGAGAACCGCATCCTGGGTCACCAGACCGAGCGGCCCAACGTCCATGGCTTCTGGATCGACGCCGCGGGGGCGAAGCGCGACACCGGTCGGATCGTCGACGCATTCGACGTCCGCACTCCCAGCATCGACGTGACCGCGGCCTCGCTGTCGGGCGGGAACCAGCAGAAGCTCATCGTCGGCCGCGAGATGAGCGGCACGCCTCGCGTGCTCATCGCCTCGCACCCGACACGTGGGGTCGACGTCGGGGCGCAGGCCGCGATCTGGGAGCACCTGCGTACCGCCCGGGCTGCAGGGCTCGCGGTTCTGCTGATCTCCGCGGACCTCGACGAACTCATCGGCATGTCCGACAGCCTCAAAGTCATCCTGCGCGGTCGCCTCGTCGGCCAGGCCGACCCGCGCATCGTCACTGCGCAGGAGCTGGGCGCCGCGATGACCGGCGCGGACGCGGGCGCGGTGGCGCGCCGATGAGGCCCAGGCTCAATCGACTGCTGCTCAATCTGATCGCGGCGGCGGTCGCCGCGCTGTTCGCCGCCGGCGTCACCTCGGTGATCCTGCTCGCGCGGGGTGACAGCCCGACCTTCGTGATCTCCCAGATGTGGGCCTACGGTACGCAGGCCGGCAGCGAGGTGACGATCCTCAACAGCGCGACGGCGTACTACCTGTCCGCGATCGCGGTAGCCATCGGGTTCCGGATGAACCTGTTCAACATCGGCGTCGACGGCCAGTACCGGCTGGCGGCGATGCTGGCCGGCGCCTTCGGTGGTTCGGTGGCGCTGCCGGTCGGCCTCCGACAGATCGCGATCATCCTGGTCGCCATGCTCGTCGGCGCCGCCTGGGCCGGACTCGTCGCGCTGCTGAAGGTGACCCGTGGCGTCAGCGAGGTCATCTCGACGATCATGCTCAACTTCGTCGCGACGGGCCTGATCGCCTACCTGATGCGGCCCAGTAACTTCGGGCACAGCTTCGGCAACGACGTCACGACGCGGCCGATCCCCGCGTCCGGGCAGGTGGGCGGCCTGAACCTGATTCCGTCCGCGGGCGTAAAGGTGTACGGCCTGATCGTGCTGGCCGTACTCGTGGGTCTGACCTTCCACCTCGTCGTGAACCACACCCGGTTCGGCTTCGACATCCGCGCCACGGGGCGCTCTACCTCGGCCGCCGCGGCCAGTGGCGTCAACGTCAAGCGCATGGTGGTCGTGACGCTGCTGCTGTCCGGCGCGACGGCAGGCCTGGTGGGGATGCCCGCGCTGCTGGGCGACTCGCACTCCTTTTCCGCCATCACGTTCCAGTCCGGTCTTGGCTTCACCGGCATCGCCATCGCGCTGCTGGGGCGCAACAACCCGCTCGGCATCGCGTTCGCGGCGCTGCTGTGGGCGTTCCTCGATCAGTCAGCCCAGATCTTGGACCTCAACGGCGTACCGAAGGAGGTCGTGCAGATCACCCAGGGCGTCGTGGTGCTGTCGGTCGTCGTCGCCTACGAGTTGGTGCGACGCTTCGCGCAGGTGCGCCAGCAGCGGGCGGTGGGGCAGGCCGACGCCGGGGCCTCGCCCACGGTGCCGCAGGGAGCTGTGGCATGACCGCCGCACCGGTGGCCAGGGCGCCCGGCGACGCCTCAGGAACCGGACTGCGCCTGTTCGCCCGCCTCGGTCGCCCGGGTCGGCTCGGCGTGGTCGCGCTGGCGGGGTTCGTGCTGCTGTCCTTCGTCCGCACGGTCACCGGAGCCGTGCCGCTGACCGCCGCCGGCACCGTGGGCGCGACGATCGCGCTGGGGCTGCCGATCGGCATCGCGGGCTTGGGCGGCCTCTGGTCCGAGCGCAGCGGGGTGGTCAACATCGGCCTTGAGGGGATGATGATCCTCGGGACCTTCTTCGGCGCCGATTTCGCGTATTTCTCGCACAGTCCGTGGATCGGCGTCCTGGGCGGGATGGTCGGCGGCCTCATCGGCGGCCTCGTGCACGCCGTCGCGACCATCACCTTCGGCGTTGACCAGATCGTGTCCGGCGTGGCCATCATCATCCTGTCCACCGGCCTGGCCCGCTACCTCGCCGGAGTCTTCTTCACCGGGCAGAAAGGTGGTGGCCCGACGCAGTCGCCGTCGATACCGCAGTTCACCCGTCTCAAGGTCCCCGGCGTCGACCACGGCCTGGGCCGCATCGAGGGACATCACTGGTTCCTGGTCTCCGACGTCGGCGGTGTGCTACGTGGTCTGGCCACAACGTTGACGCCGTTCACGCTTCTGCTGATCGTGCTGTTCCCGCTCACCTGGTTCCTCCTGTGGCGCACGTCGTTCGGCCTGCGGTTGCGCTCGTGCGGGGAGAACCCGGCGGCCGCCGAGTCGCTCGGCGTATCCGTGTACCGCTTGAAGTACATCGCCGTGGTCATCTCGGGTGTCCTCGCCGGGATGGCCGGTGCGTTCCTGGCCGACTTCGCTGGCATCTATCGCGAAGGACAGACCGGAGGACGCGGGTTCATCGGGCTGGCGGCGATGATCTTCGGCAATTGGCGTCCGGGCGGCCTCGCCGCCGGTGCCGGGCTCTTCGGCTTCACCGACGCCGTGCAGTCACGGGGCCAGGCCACCGCCGTGCATGCGCTTCTCCTGCTGGTCACCCTGCTGTTGGCCCTGATCGGTGCGTACCTGCTCTGGCGCCGCCGTCCGGTACCCGGTCTGGGCTCGCTCGGGGTCGCCGGGCTGGTGTTCGGGTGGTTCGAGGCGACCAACGACGTGCCGATCGAACTCGTCCCCTACACGCCCTACATCTTGACGCTCCTGGTCCTCGCCCTCGCCTCCCAACGGCTACGTCCGCCCGCGGCCGACGGCATCCCGTGGCGAAAGGGGCAGGGCACGTGAGGGACAGATGACCGACGGCGCAGACCTGCAGCTCACGGCGCCGGAGGTCGTCGCCGATCCGTACCCATTCTTCGCCGCCGCGCGCGAGATCTCACCGGTCCAGTGGCACGACGGGCTCGGTATGTGGCTGACCTTCACCCACGGTGCCGCCAATGCCGTGCTGCGCGCGCGGACGCTGGGCCGGGTGTGGTCGCCGCGCTGGCCGGATGAGCCGATGCCCGCCTTCGACCTGATCCACGTCAATTCCCTGCTGGAGAGCGAGCCCCCGGCGCATACTCGGCTGCGCCGCCTGGTGGCCGGGGCGTTCGCCCGCGGGCATGTCGAACGCCTGCGCCCGCGAGTGGCGGAGCTGGCCCAACGGCTCGCCGACCAGGTGGCCGACGCCGGGTCCGACGGCGCGGTGCTCGATCTCATCGCGCTCTACGCCGAACCGCTGCCGGTTCAGGTCATCGCCGAGCTGTTGGGCCTGCCCGAGGCGGACTGGCACCTGCTGCGGCCCTGGTCCAACGCGATCGTGAAGATGTATGAGTACAGCGTCACCGACGATCAGCGCGCCGCCGCCGAGACCGCATCCGCCGAATTCGTCGCCTACCTGCGTGCATACGTCGCGGCCCGCCGCCAGCACCCCGGCGGGGATCTGGTCTCCTCGCTGATCGCCGAATCCGACGCCGATGGCGCCCGGCTCAGCGAGGACGAGCTCATCACGACATGCACCCTGCTTTTGAACGCAGGTCACGAGGCGACCGTGAACGTCGTCGGAAACGGGGTCACCGCGCTACTCACGCATCCGGACCAGCTCAGTGCCCTGCGTGCCGACGACGCGCTCATCCCCTCGGCGGTCGAGGAGTTGATTCGCTACGACAGCCCGCTGCAGTTGTTCGAACGGACCGCAGTCGCCGACACGGCGGTGGGCGACGTCGTCGTCGCGCAGGGACAGAAGATAGCCGCCCTGCTCGGCGCGGCCAATCGGGATCCGGCGGTGTTCGCCCGCGCGGACAGCTTCGATGTCGAGCGCGCCGACAACCCGCACGTCGGCTTCGGCGCCGGCATCCACTTCTGCGTGGGCGCGCCGCTGGCGCGGGTCGAGCTGCAGACCTCGTTGCGGACGCTGCTGGCGAGATTTCCCCGGCTCGCGCTGCACTCCCCGCCGCAGCGCCGTCCGGAGTTCGTGATCCGCGGTGTACGTTCGCTGCTCGTGACGATCTAGGAGTCCTGCATGACGCTGTCCATCGACTGGCCCGCTCTGCGCCGCGCTGCGCTCGAAGCCATGGGCCACGCGTACGCGCCCTACTCGCAGTTTCCGGTCGGCGCTGCGGCCCTGGTGGACGACGGGCGCGTCGTCAGCGGCTGCAACGTGGAGAATGCCTCCTACGGTCTCGGGCTGTGCGCGGAGTGCGGGCTGGTGTCGGCGCTGCACGCGAGTGGCGGCGGTCGGCTGGTGGCCTTCGCGTGCGTCGACTTCCGTGGCGACGTGCTGATGCCCTGCGGGCGCTGCCGTCAGCTGCTGTGGGAGCACGGCGGCCCGGACCTGCTCGTGGACACCGCCGAGGGGGTCAGGCCGATGATCGAGGTGCTACCGCTCGCCTTCGGGCGAGAGGACCTCGGTGGGTAGGGCGGCGGCCCGCCGGGCACGCCGTGGCTGAGGCATTCGACGCGGTTGACGTCATCCGGGGCAAGCGCGACGGCGGCGCGGTCCCGGACGCCGAGATCGACTGGGTGATTGACGCCTACACCCGGGGTGCGGTCGCCGAGGAGCAGATGTCGGCCCTGCTCATGGCGATCCTGCTGCGTGGGATGTCCGCGGCGGAGATCGCCCGCTGGACGGCGGCGATGATCGCCTCAGGACAGCGCCTGGACCTGTCCGCGGTCACTCGCCCGACCACCGACAAGCACTCCACCGGAGGCGTCGGCGACAAGATAACGCTTCCCCTGGCGCCGCTCGTGGCCGCCTGCGGGGCCGCCGTTCCGCAGTTGTCCGGGCGGGGCCTGGGGCACACTGGCGGCACGCTGGACAAGCTGGAGTCGATCCCTGGATGGCGGGCGACGGTGTCCGGGCCCGATTTCATCGCCCAGCTCAACGGCTGCGGGGCGGTGGTCTGCGCCGCCGGCGACCAGCTGGCGCCGGCGGATCGCAAGCTCTACGCGCTGCGAGATGTGACCGGGACGGTCGAATCGATCCCGTTGATCGCGTCGTCGATCATGAGCAAGAAGATCGCCGAAGGAGCGGCGTCACTCGTGCTCGATGTGAAGGTGGGCACCGGCGCCTTCATGAAGGATGTCGCGTCCGCCCGCTAACTCGGCGCGACGATGGTCGCCCTCGGTGTCGCCCACGGCTTGCGTACGGTGGCTGTCCTCACCGACATGTCCACGCCGCTGGGCCGGACTGCGGGCAATGCTCTGGAAGTGGCGGAGTCGGTCCAGGTGCTGGCCGGTGGCGGTCCCCCCGACGTCGTCGAACTGACCCTGGTGCTCGCCCGCGAGATGCTCGCCGGCGCGGGCCTCGCCGATGTCGACCCCGCCCCCGCTCTGCAGGACGGCCGAGCGATGGACTCGTGGCGGGCGATGATCGCAGCGCAAGGCGGCGATCCGTCCGCCGACTTGCCGGTGGCCCGCGAACGCCATCTCGTCAGCGCGCCGTCGAGCGGGGTACTGACGCGTCTGGACGCGCTGGCCGTCGGCGTCGCGGCCTGGCGACTGGGAGCTGGGCGCGCCCGGAAGGAGGATGCGGTGTCCGCCGGCGCGGGGGTGGTCATGCTCGCGAAGCCCGGTGATCACGTGCGGGCCGGGGACCCGTTGCTCGAGCTGCACACGGACGACGAATCCCGGTTCGCGCGCGCGCTCGACGCGCTCGACGGCGCGTATGACATCGAAGCCGAGGGGACGCCGTTCGTCGCGGCGCCTCTGGTGATCGAACGGATCGGTTAGCGCGGTCAGTCGCTGCGGCTGAACTCGGCGATCGCCACGGCGGTCATGGCGGCCCCGAGGATGGCGACCACGGCGGCGCAGACCAGCGACGGCACGTGCCAGCCCCCCCAGGTGATTCCCGGATCGAGACGGTGTCGCACGTCGGGAGGCAGGTGGAGGTGGTCGAACACGACGCGCCGGATCGGATCGACAGCGTAGGTGATCGGGTCGATGCGATTGAGCACGGTCAGCCACGTGGGCAGGCCGGTGACCGGGAACATCGCGCCGGAGATGAAGAACAGCGGCAGGATCAGCATCTGGGTCAGCGCCATGAACGACTGGATCTGCTTGATCCGCGCCGCGACCATCACGCCGAATGCGGTTAGGGTATATGCGAGCAGGGTCTGCATCGCGAACACCTCGATGATCAGCATCGGGGAGTACGGGACCCCGACGAGGCCGGCCAGGCAGATCACCAGTAGGCCCTGGAAGGTCGCCACGGTGGCGCCGCCCAGGCACTTGCCGATCACTATCGAGCTGCGCCGGATCGGCGCCACGAGCATCTCGCGCAGGAATCCGAACTCCCGGTCCCACACGATCGACGCCGCCGAGAACATCGCGGTGAACATGACCGCCATCGCCAGGATTCCGGGATAGAGGAAAGTTCGCAGGTTGAGTCCGCCGGTCCCCGCGGACGCGATCCGCGAGAGGCCCGTACCCAGTACGAACAGGAAGAGCAGCGGCTGCACCAAGGAGGTGATCATGCGCAGCCGGTCGGTGCTGAAGCGGATCACCTCGCGCTCCCAGACGATCTTGATCGCGCGCAGTTCGCCGGCGGTCGACCGGGCCGGCACCCGGACGTGCACGATCTGCGGCAGTGTGGTCGTCATCAGCGCCCCCGTCCGAAGATCTGCGCGGTATGCCGCAGCCGGTCCCCGGCCCCGGCCTCGGCGTCACGGATCGTGGAACCTGTGTAGGACATGAACACGTCGTCGAGCGAGGGCCGGGCGACGCTCACCGACCGTATCGCCAACGGGAACTGCGCGAACAGGCGTGGCACGAACTGCTCACCCTGGGCGACGCGGAACGTCACCGCCCCTTCGGCCATCGCGGCCCGGATCCCGAACTGCTGCTCCAAGGCCGCCATCGCCGCGTCGTCGTCATCGGTGTGGATCTGGATCCGGTCGTCCCCGACACTGGCCTTGAGCGCCTCCGGCGTGCCCAGCGCGATGATGCGGCCATGGTCCATGATCGCGATGCGGTCGCAGAACTCGGCTTCGTCCATGTAGTGCGTCGTCATGAAGATGGTGATGTCCTCCGCCTTGCGCAGCTCACCGATGTAGTTCCAGATCGACGCCCGGGTCTGCGGATCCAGGCCGACCGTGGGTTCGTCCAGAAACAGCACGCGGGGCGAGTGCAGCAGCCCACGCGCGATCTCCAGCCGGCGCTTCATCCCGCCCGAGTAGGTGCCGACCTTGCTCGATCGCCGGTCCCACAGGCCGACCATCTCCAGGACCTGCCGCATCCGGTCGGGGAAGACATCGCGCGACACGCCGTACAGCTCGGCATGCAGGCGGAGATTGCGCTCGGCGGTCATGTAAGTGTCGAGGGTCGGGTCCTGGAAGACGAGGCCGATGTTGCGGCGGACACTGTCGCGCTCGCGCACGACGTCGTAGCCGGCGACCTGTGCGCTGCCCGCGGTGGGCGTGATCAGCGTGCAAAGCATGCTGATCGTGGTGGACTTGCCCGCGCCGTTGGGTCCCAGGAACCCGAACACCTCACCGCCCGCGATCTCCAGGTCGAGTTCGCGCACCGCCTCGACCTCGCCAAACCGTTTGACGAGTCCGTGTGTGGTGACAGCGGGATGTTGCATGGCGGCTCTCGAGGTCTCGGAAGGGTCCGGGGATGTCCGTTTGTGTAGTATTGCGCCCCTTGTCACCGGCTGCGCACTCAGGGTGCCTGGCTCGCTACGGTGATCCTCATGCCGACGACGCTGGATGACACCACGATCCGCAAGGCCCCGAAGGTCCTGCTGCACGATCATCTCGACGGCGGCGTTCGTCCTGGGACGATCGTCGCGCTCGCCGCCGAGATCGGATACCGCGCTCTGCCCAGCGCTGATCCGGAGCAGCTGGCGACCTGGTTTCGCGACGCCGCGGACTCGGGATCCCTGGAGCGCTACCTGGAGACGTTCGCGCACCCGATAGCGGTGATGCAGACGCCTGCGGGGCTGACCCGCGTTGCTCGCGAGGCTGTGGAGGACCTTGCGCAGGACGGTGTGGTCTACGCCGAGATCCGATGGGCGCCCGAGCTGCATGTCGAGGAGGGCCTCGAGCTGTCCGAGGTGGTGGAGGCGGTGCTCGAAGGATTCGATCAGGGCGCCCGCACCGCGGCCGAGAACGGGCAGCGAATTCGGATCGGCGCGATCGTCACCGCAATGCGGCATGCGGCCCGTTCGCGCGAGATCGCGGAGTTGGCGGTCGCGTACCGCGACGTCGGCGTGGTGGGTTTCGACATCGCCGGCGCCGAGGCCGGCTTCCCGCCCACGCGACACCTCGACGCCTTCGAGTACCTGCGCCGGGAGAACTTCCACTTCACGATCCACGCGGGCGAGGCGTTCGGCCTCCCGTCGATCTGGGAGGCTATTCAGTGGTGCGGCGCCGACCGTTTGGGCCATGGGGTGCGCATCGTCGACGACATCACCGCGGGCGCGACGTTGGGTCGGCTGGCGCAGTACGTGCGGGACAAGCGCATCCCGCTGGAGATGTGCCCGTCCTCCAATATCCAGACCGGTGCCGCCGGCTCGATCGCCGAGCATCCCATCGGCCTGTTGCGCAGGCTGCACTTCCGCGTCACCGTGAACACGGACAACAGGCTGATGAGCTCGACGTCGATGACCCGCGAGATGACCCTGCTGGCGCAGGCGTTCGGCTACGGCTGGGCCGATCTACAGTGGTTCACCATCAACGCGATGAAGAGCGCGTTCATCCCGTTCGACGATCGGCTCGCCATCATCGACACCCAGATCAAACCGGGCTACGCACAGCTGATGGCCTGAGCTCGGCAGCAGGTTCAGCCCAGCAGCCCTTCGTTCTGCTTGGCGGTCAACACCACCAGCGCCGCGGCGTCCACCTGGGCGCGGAACCCCGAGTCCACCCCGGCTCTGGCGATCACCGCCGCGGTCATCTCGGCGATCTGCGAGGCGACCACCGTCAACACCATGTCCCCGCCGGCGGCGAGGAAGGCGACGGCGCGCGCGCCCACCGAGTAGCCACTGACCTGTGCGGCCCCACCGAGGTCGTCGCTGACGATCACCCCCTGAAAGCCGAGTCGTTGCCGCAGTAGCCCACTGACGATGGCGGGTGAGAAGGCGGCCGGCTGGGTGGGGTCGATCCGGGTGTAGATGGCGGTGGACATCATCATGAACGCGATGTGCTGGTTGATCGCTGCGATGAACGGCGCCAGGTACGGATCGGTGCTGGTGGTGACCGTGTCGCGAACGCCTGCGGACAGGTCCGTGTTGCCGCTTACCCGCCCGAGTCCGGGGAAGTGCTTCGCGGTGGCATCGACCCCGGCGGCCGCCAAGCCCTGGGCGACGGCGAGTCCGTGGGCGGTGACGACAGATGGTGTGCGGCCGTACTCCCGGTCCAGGTCCCCGATCGGTGGATTGCCTGCGGAGTTCGCGGGGACGGTGTCCAGGACCGGGCCGAGATCGACGCCCACCCCCGCCTGGCGAAGCTGAGAACCCCATAGCTGGGCGGCGGATCGCAGCGTCGATACGGGCTCGGTGCCCTGCTCGACGGCGCTGGGGATCGTGGAGAACCCTGGCCCTCGCAGGCGCTGTACCTCGCCGCCCTCTTGATCGGTCGAGATGAACAGCCGCACCCCGGCAGCCGCCCGCCGCTGTAGCTGCGCAGTGACGGCCGCGGTGGCCGTAACGCTCAGCTGGCTGGTGCCGTCGAGGATGATCGTCCCCACTCCGTACTGGGAGATGTCGTCGAGGGTGGCCTGGGCTGCGTAGGTGGTGGGGCAGTCCACCATGAACAACTGACCCACTCGCTGCGCCAGTGTCATGGTGTCGAGCACGGCCTGCGCGCTGTGCGCCGGGGCGAGGCTCGAGCGCCCCGCCGAAGTAATCGGCGACGTCCGGGTTGGTGCCCCGGAGGCCGAATCCGATACGGCCGGTGACCCGGACCCGGAGGAGGCCGGGCCCGACGCCGTTGATGGACCGGAGGCCGTGACCGAGGAACCGTTTCCGGTGGCTGCCGAACTGCAGGCGGCGAGCACCACGATCGCAACCCCAGCGCAGGCAACCACACCCCGATGCCGCGTGATCGCACCGCACAGCCGCCGAGTCATTGTTCCTCCCAGTCGAACGTCTTGGTCACGGCCTTCTGCCAATCTCGGTAGAGCTGGGCGCGCTCGTCGGCCGCCATCGATGGCTCCCACCGTTGACCCTGCGTCCAGTTCGCCCGGATCTCGTCGGTGGAGCCCCAGAAGCCGACGGCAAGCCCCGCGGCATACCCGGCCCCGAGCGCGGTCGTCTCGGCCACTACCGGCCGGATGACGGGCACGTCCAGGATGTCGGCCTGGAACTGCATGAGCAGTTCATTGCCGACCATTCCGCCATCCACCTTCAACTCCCTCAGCGTGACCCCGGAGTCGGCGTTCATGGCGTCGACGACCTCTCGGGTCTGGAAGGCGGTCGCCTCCAGGGCGGCGCGCGCGAGGTGGCCGCGGTTGACGAACCGAGTAAGCCCGACGATCGCCCCGCGCGCGTCCGAACGCCAGTGCGGGGCGAACAGCCCGGAGAAGGCGGGCACGAAGTACGCGCCGCCGTTGTCCGGGACCGATCGGGCCAGCGCCTCCACCTGAGTGGCCGAGCCGATGAGAGCAAGGTTGTCGCGCAGCCACTGGACCAGCGAGCCGGTGACCGCGATCGATCCTTCGAGCGCGTATACGGGGGCCTGGCCCGGCAGTGAATAGCAGACGGTGGTCAGCAGGCCGTTGCGACTGAGGACCTTGTCGGTGCCGGTGTTCATGAGCAGGAAGTTCCCGGTGCCGTAGGTGTTCTTCGCCTCGCCCGGCTCCAGGCAGGCCTGGCCGAAGGTCGCCGCCTGTTGGTCGCCCAGGATGCCGGCGATCGGCACTCCGGCGAGTGGTCCGCGGTCCCTGACGTGTCCATACACCTCTGATGACGTGTGGATCGCGGGAAGCATTGCCATCGGGATGCCCATCTCGGCGACGATGTCCTCGTCCCATTGCAACGTGTCGAGGTCCATCAGCATCGTCCGCGAGGCGTTCGTCGGGTCCGTGATCGCCACCCCGCCGCCCGGGCCGCCGGTGAGGTTCCACAGCAACCAGGTGTCCATGGTGCCCAGCAACAACTCGCCACGCTCCGCCCGGGATCGCGCGCCGTCGACGTTGTCGAGGATCCAGCGCACCTTGGGGGCGGCGAAGTACGTCGCCAGCGGCAGCCCGACTCGTTCCCGGTACCGCTCGACCCCTCCACCCAATGCGCCTAGCTCGTCGCAGATCGATTGCGTCCTGGTGTCCTGCCAGACGATCGCGGGCGAGATGGGCGTGCCCGTCCGGCGGTCCCACACCACCGTCGTCTCGCGCTGATTGGTGATGCCGACAGCGGCTACCTCGCTGGGGCGCAGCTCGGCTCGGGCCAGCGCGCCCGCCAGCACGGATCGGGCGTTCGACCAGATCTCGCTCGCGTCATGCTCAACCCAGCCCGGTCGGGGCAGGTGCTGGCGGTGCTCGACCTGCTCGACGCTGACGACCTGGGCGTCGTGGTCGAAGATCATGCAGCGCGTCGATGTCGTGCCCTGGTCGATTGCGGCGACCACAGGGCGGGCCGGTGCCATTGCAGTAGCGTGCCACGTGTGGCGAGCCCTGCGACGATCCCGAAGGGTGGCGCCGCGTCGCGGCTGGACCGGGCCTACCGCGAGGCCGCCTGGCAACGCCTGGGCACCGACGACTTCGATGTCGTGGTGATCGGCGGCGGCGTGACTGGTGCCGGGGCAGCTCTGGACGCCGCGACGCGGGGCCTGTCGGTCGCCCTCGTCGAGGCTCGGGACTTCGCGGCAGGCACGTCCAGCCGGTCGTCCAAGCTGTTCCACGGCGGCTTGCGGTACCTGGAGCAGCTGGAGTTCGGCCTGGTCCGCGAAGCCTTGCGGGAACGGGAGCTGATGGTGACCCGGCTCGCGCCCCATCTGGTGAAGCCGGTGCCTTTCCTCTATCCGTTGACCCACCGCGCGTGGGAGCGACCCTACGTCGCCGCCGGCCTGGCGCTGTACGACTCGATGGGGGGCCACACCAGTCTGCCGGGGCAGAAGCACCTGAGCCGGCGCGCGGCACTGAGGATGTTTCCGGGGCTGCGAGCGGACTCCCTCGTCGGTGCGGTGCGTTACTACGATGCGCAGGCAGATGATGCGCGCCACACCTTGACCGTCGCGCGGACCGCGGCGAGGTATGGCGCGGTCGTGCGCACCTCGACCCAGGCGATCGGCTTCGTCCGCGAGTCCGATCGTGTCGTCGGGGTCACCGTCCGCGACGCCGAGGACGGCACAGAGACCGTGGTGCGCGCCGGGGTGGTGCTCAACTGCACCGGGGTCTGGACCGACGGCATCCAGGCGATGTCGGGTGGTCGGGGTCGCTTCCGGGTGCGTGCCTCCAAGGGCGTGCACATCGTCGTGGCCCGCGAGCGCATCACCGGGGACGCCGGGCTCATCCTGCGTACGGCATCGTCGGTGCTGTTCGTCATCCCGTGGAAGAACCATTGGATGATCGGCACCACGGACACGGAGTGGAACTTCGATCTGGCGCACCCCGCGGCGACCAAGTCCGACATCGACTACCTGCTCGATCGCGTCAACTCCGTTCTTGTGGCTCCGTTGACCCACGACGACATCGAAGGCGTCTTCGCCGGGCTGCGCCCGCTGCTGGCGGGTGAGTCCGAGGAGACCTCCGCGCTGTCTCGCGAGCATGCGGTCGCCCGGGTCGTTCCTGGCCTGATCTCGATCGCCGGCGGCAAGTACACGACCTACCGGGTGATGGCTGCCGACGCGGTCGACGCCGGCGCCGAGGACCTGCCCCGCGGGGTCGCGCCGTCCTGCACCGACCGGGTGCCGCTGCTCGGTGCCGACGGCTACTTCGCCATGCGGAACCAGGTGGATGCGCTCGCGGGGGAGTACGGGCTGCACCCTTACCGCGTGCGGCACGTGCTCGACCGCTACGGGTCGATGATTCGAGATGTCCTGGACCCGGGCCTCTCCGACCGGTCGTTGCTGGCGACCGTTCCGGGTGCGCCTGACTACCTGATGGCCGAGATCCGGTACGCGGTGAGCCACGAGGGTGCGTTGCACGTCGAGGACGTGCTCACCCGCCGGACGCGGATCTCGATCGAGTACCCGCATCGCGGGGTGGAGAGTTCGCGGGCGGTTGCCGACCTGATCGGCGCGATCCTCGGGTGGGACGGGGAGACGACCGCCGCCGAGGTGGATCAGTATTGCGCCCGGGTAGCGGCCGAGCGCGCGTCCCAATCGCGATTCGACGATCCCGCCGCGGACGCGGTGCGCTCCGCGGCGCCGGAGATCAGGTCACAGCTGCTCGCGCAGGCGGTGGCGACGAACTGACCGCGGTGGGGCCGCCTGTCAATCCTGAGGCTTCAGGCACCCCTTCACCTCGTCGACGACGCTGCGCCAGTCGTCCTTATCCACGCGATCGCCGTCCAGGATGCTGACGTCGATCTCGCTCAGGTCGCAGAAGATGATCAGTTCGCGGAGCAGCTCGGCCCCGCGCGAGGACGGGCTGCGCAGATCGTAGGTTGCCTCGTCAAGCGGGGTGAACAGTTCATCGTCAGCCACCTCCCCGAGCTCGGACCACCACTCGAGCTTGCGCAGGCGGTGGTCGGTCGCGACGCGGCAATAGCGAGCCAGGTCGCCCACCTCGGTGAACACGGCGACCGAGTCGTCGTTTCCGAGGAAGGCCACCTCGGTCACATCGCTCTCGGCGTCGCGGACGACGTCTGCGCGCACCGTGAGGCAGGTGCCTTCGGCGAGCACGATGGAGATCGGCTCAGCGCCGACGCGATCCCAGATCGACTCGGCCTCCAGGTCGCTCTCGCTGAAATCGCCCTCCCAGGACAGCCAGCCTGACACGCGGGCGATGGCTCGCTCCCACGAATCCGCGATGGTGTCGCCGAGCTCGTTCCACCGCCGGCGCCCGTCCTTACCCTGGTAACTGTTGTCCTCGTCGACGAGCTGCTCATAGGCCGGGGTGTTCTCCACGAGGCGGCGCAGCGCGCCGTCATCGCAGCAGTCGGCGATCTTGGCGACCATGTCGACGACGTTGGCGAGGGCGGAGACGTGGATCGGGTCCGGGTCGTCGGCCGCCCACACGTACACCTGGTCGAGGTCGTAGGCGTCGTCGCCGCTCGCCCTGAGCTGATCGGGGGTGAGTTTGAGGACGAAGCCCCAGGCGGGGTGGTCGGACAGGTCGTTCTCCACGCCGGAGGCGATGAAGTCCGCGAGGGCGCGCGCGTGCGGGTAGAGCAGGATCTTGCTGCCGTCGCCGAGAAAGCCCTGCCACTGCTCGCCTTGCTCGTCGGTCCAGGGCGGCGCCCACAGCGTGAGGCCGGTGCGGCCGCTGACGGTCAGCGTGATCGGGATGATGGCGGCATCCTGAGGCTTGGTCATAGGGCGCAACCTACCGGGCGAAGCTGATACGGGTCAGCCACGGGTCAGACGCCGATCGGGTGCCAGACCGTTTTCGTCTCCACGAATGCAGCCAGCCGCGCAAGGCCAGGCTCGGCGGTCCAGTCGTCCGGGCCGGGCGCATATACCCGCTTCACGTTGTCGGCTGCCTTGACCTGCAGGGCCTTGCGGTCTGGCAGCGCGACACCGGTCAGGTCGATCGCATTGACGTCACGGTGCCCCGCGAGCCAGGGTGTCAGCTCGGCGGTCAGTCCGGTCAGCAGGTTGACGACGCCACCCGGGAGGTCCGCGGTCATCAGCACCTCGGCCAGCGACGCCGCGGGCAGCGGCCGTGACTCTGAGGCCAGTACCACGGCGACATTCCCGGTGGCCAGCACGGGGGCCAGCACACAGACGAGACCGAGCAGGCTGGAGGCCTGCGGGGCCACGACGCCGACGACCCCGGTCGGTTCCGGGAACGAGAAGTTGAAGTAGGGCCCGCTCACCGGGTTGGTGCCCCCGGCGACCTGTGCGTACTTGTCTGTCCACCCGGCGTAGTAGACCCACCGGTCGATCGCGGCATCCACCTGATCGGCGGCCGCCTCGGGCGAGCAGCCCTCGACCGCGGCGACCTCTGCGGCGAACTGGTTACGGCGCCCGTCCAGCATCTCGGCGACGCGATAGAGGACCTGACCGCGGTTGTACGCCGTCGCACCAGACCAGCCCCCGAACGCCTTGCGCGCGGCCACGACGGCATCGCGCAGGTCCTTGCGTGAGGCCTGCGCCACGTGCGCCAGCAAGCCACCGTCGGCACCGGCCACCGGATAGGAGCGCCCAGATTCCGAGCGCGGGAGCGTGCCGCCGATGTAGAGCTTGTAGGTCTTGCGCACGCGCAAACGGTCTGCGGCCGAGCTTGGGCCGGTGAGGTCAGACATCGAGGTAAGCCCCCAGCCCGTGCCGACCGCCCTCACGGCCGAAGCCCGACTCCTGGTAACCACCGAACGGCGACGCCGGGTCGAATCTGTTGAACGTGTTGGCCCAGACGACGCCGGCACGCAACTGCCCGGCCATCGACAGGATGCGTGAACCCTTCTCGGTCCACACTCCGGCAGACAGCCCGTAGGGCGTGTTGTTCGCCTTTTCGATCGCCTCCGCGGGCGTGCGGAACGTCAGTACGGCCAGGACCGGGCCGAAGATCTCGTCGCGGGCGATGCGGTGCGACTGCGACACCTCGGTGAAGACCGTCGGTGCGAACCAGTAGCCGCGTTCGGGGAGGACGCACGGCAGTGACCAGCGGACCGCGCCCTCGGTCTCACCGGCTTCGGACAGCTCACGGATCCGGTCCAGCTGCACCGCCGAGTTGATCGCGCCCACATCGGTGTTCTTGTCCAGCGGATCTCCCACCCGCAGCGTCGTCATCCGCCGACGCAACGATGCGATGAATTCGTCCGCGATGGATTCCTGTACCAGCAGCCGCGAACCTGCGCAGCAGACCTGTCCCTGGTTGAAGAAGATCCCGTTCACGATTCCCTCGACGGCCTGGTCGAGGGGGGCATCGTCGAAGACGATGTTCGCGGCCTTGCCGCCGAGCTCCAGTGACAGGCGCTTCGGGGTGCCGGCCAGCGCGCGCGCAATGATCTTGCCGACCTCGGTGGAGCCGGTGAAGGCGATCTTGTCGACGCCGGCGTGGTCGACGATGGCCTGCCCGATCTGGGGGCCACCGGCGAGGATGTTCACCACGCCCCGCGGCAGGTCCGCCTCCGCGATGATCTCCGCGAGCACGAGCGCGGTCAGCGGCGTGGTCTCGGCCGGTTTCAGCACGACGGTATTGCCACAGGCCAGCGCCGGAGCGAGCTTCCAGGCAGCCATCAGGAGCGGAAAGTTCCACGGAATGATCTGGCCGGCGACGCCGACAGGTCGCGGTGCCGGCCCGAAGCCTGCGTAGCCGAGCTTGTCGGCCCACCCGGCGTAGTAGAAGAAGTGCGCGGCGGCCAGGGGGATGTCGACATCACGGGATTCGCGGATCGGTTTGCCGTTGTCCAGCGACTCCAGTACGGCCAGCTCACGTCCGCGCTCCTGGATCGCGCGGGCGATCCGGAACAGATACTTGCCCCGCTCCTTGCCCGGCAGCGCCGCCCACGGCTCGAATGCGCGACGTGCCGCGGCGACCGCGGCGTCGACGTCCACCGGGCCGGCCTCGCCGACCTCGGCGAGCGGAAGCTCGTCCGCGGGGTTGATGGTCTTGACGAAATCCCCCGAGCCGTCGCGGAACGTCCCGTCGACGAAGATCTGATAGCTGGGTCGCAGCCGGGCAACATCGCGTGACTCGGGCGCCGGTGTGTAGTCGAAGGCCATCTTCAGTCCACCGTCACGTAATCGGGGCCGTCATAGTTGCCGGTAGCCATCTTGTGGCGTTGCTGCAGCAGGTCGTTGAGCAGACTCGAGGCACCGAAGCGGAACAGCGCCGGGTCCAGCCACTGCTCGCCGGCAACCTCGTTGACCATGACGAGATACCGCACCGCCTCCTTGCAGGTGCGTATTCCGCCTGCGAGCTTCACCCCCCGGGGCTCGCCGGTCGACTCGAAGAAGTCGCGTACGGCAGTCAGCATCACCAGTGCCACCGGTGGCGTCGCGGATACGCTCAGCTTTCCTGTGGAGGTCTTGATGAAGTCGCCACCGGCGAGCAACGCCAACCAGGACGCACGCCGCACATTGTCCAGCGTCGCCAGCTCAGCGGTTTCGAGGATGACCTTGAGGTGGGCGGCGCCGCAGGCCGCCTTCGTCGCCGTGATCTCGTCGAAGACCTGCAGGTATTTGCCGGCGAGGAACGCTCCCCGGTCGATGACCATGTCGATCTCCGACGCACCAGCCGCGACGGCTTCGCGCACATCATGCAGCTTGGTGTCCAGTGACGCCCGCCCGGAGGGGAAGGCGGTCGCTACGCTGGCGATCCCGACGGGCGTGCCGCGCAGGGCGGACACGGCTGTCGATACCAGGTCCGGATATACGCAGACCGCCGCTACCGGTGGCACGCTGGCGTCGCTCGGATCGGGTCGCGCCGCCTTGGCGCAGATCGAACGCACCTTGCCGGGGGTGTCCGCCCCTTCGAGGGTGGTGAGATCGACCATCCGGATCGCCATGTCGATGGCCCAGGCCTTGGCGGTGGTCTTGATGCTGCGGGTAGCCAGTGCATCGGCGCGCGCCACGGCCCCGACCTGATCCACGCCCGGCAGCCCCAGCAGCAGCCGGTGCAGCTCAGGGCGCTCTAACGTAGTCACCGATTCAGTCTAGGAGCGTTTAGGGTGCTGGGGTGCAGACAGTTGTTGTTGACCACCCGATCGTCCAGGCGCGGCTGACGGTCATGCGTGATCAACGCAGCAGCAACGCCGAGTTCCGCGCAGCGCTGCGTGAACTCGCCACGCTGCTCGTCTACGAAGCCACCCGAACGCTTTCCGTGCGCACAGCACCGATCACCACCCCGGTCGCCCCGGCGGTCGGAGCGGTCATCGCCAACCCGCCGCTGCTGGTGCCGGTTCTGCGCGCCGGTCTGGGGATGGCCGAGGCAGCATTCAATCTGCTGCCGGAGTCCCAGATGGGATTCGTCGGCGTCGCCCGCGACGAGCAGACCCACCTGCCGACGGCGTACATGGCGTCATTGCCCGAGACGCTGGCGGGTCGGCCTGTGATCGTGCTCGATCCCATGCTGGCGACCGGAGGTTCGCTCGCGCATTGCCTGGGACTGCTCGCCGAGCGTGGTGCCTCTGAGGTGACCGTGGTGTGCGCGCTGGCCGCGCCGGAGGGTTTGCGGGCCCTTGAGGCCAGTGGCCTGGCCGCCCGTGCCTTCGTGGCGAGTGTCGACGAGCGCCTGGACGAACGCGCGTACATCGTTCCGGGGCTGGGTGACGCCGGCGACCGGCAGTTCGGGCCGCGGTAGCCGCTGCGTACGGGTTCAGGGCTCGTTCAGGCGAGCCTCCCACCGTGATCACATCGTTGTGAACGATCATGACGTGATGAGCAACGAATCCAGCGCCTAAGACGTCCTCGTAGTTGTGGGGAGCTGGCGGGTGGCCGCGGCGACTGTGGGGGCCGTCGCGGCAATCGGCATGCTCGCCTCGTGCGCGACACCCGGTACGGGTCAGCCGGCCGCGCCGGGTGCGCGCGCTGGGACGGCGGCCAGCTCGGGGGCGTCGTCGCCGGTGGCTGTCGTGCCCTCGACCCGCATCGCTGCGCAGCAGACCCAGCTCCGGACCTACTCCCCCTACGCC
>JALYIS010000034.1 GCA_030775705.1 Actinomycetota bacterium | reverse complement strand
GGCGACGACCACGCTGCGGACCTACGCCCACCTCTGGCCAACGGCCGAGGATCGCACCCGCGCCGCCGCCGCCGATCTGATGCGCTCCGCGACCTCGACGGGAAATTCTGCGGACTTTTTGCGGACTAGAAGCCCGAAATAAGCCCTCTAGTGCCCATTCTTGCTGGGATTCCGGAGTTGATCAGACGTTGAAGCGGAACTCGACGACGTCTCCATCGGCCATCAGATAGTCCTTGCCCTCTATCCGGACCTTCCCGCGGGACTTTGCCTCGGCCATCGAGCCTGCGTCCACCAGTTCGCTGAACGAGACGACTTCGGCCTTGATGAAGCCACGCTCGAAGTCGGTGTGGATGACTCCGGCGGCCTGCGGAGCGGTCGCGCCCACCGGGATTGTCCAGGCGCGCGACTCCTTGGGCCCGGCGGTGAGGTAGGTCTGCAGGCCGAGCGTCGCGAAGCCGACACGCGCGAGCAGGTCGAGGCCGGACTCGTCCTGCCCCATCGACTGCAGCAGTTCCAGCGCCTCCTCGGTCGGCAGCTCGACAAGTTCGAACTCCGTCTTCGCGTCGAGAATGATCGCCTCGGCGGGCGCGACGAGTGCGCGCAGCGAATCAGTGAACTCGGTGTTGCCGATCTCGTCCGGGTCGAGGTTGAAGACATACAAGAACGGTTTCGCAGTCATCAGATGCAGCTCGCGCAGCGGCTCACGAGCCAGTCCCGCGGCAAAGATCGTCTGACCACTCTCCAGAACCTGCTGGGCCTGCTCGACCGCAGCGATCGTATGAACCTTGTCCTTCTGCAGGCGCGCCTCCTTGTGCAGTCGAGGCAACGCCTTCTCGATGGTGTCCAGGTCCGCCAGGATCAGCTCGGTGTTGATCGTCTCCAGGTCGTCCAGCGGGCTTACCTTGCCATCGACGTGGACCACGTCTGGATCAGTGAACGCCCGGATGACCTGGCAGATTGCGTCCGCCTCCCGGATGTTCGCCAGGAACTTGTTGCCCAGGCCGGCACCCTCGCTGGCTCCCTTGACGATTCCTGCGATGTCCACGAAGGAGACGGTCGCTGGGATGACTTTCGCGGATCCGAAGATGGCCGCGAGGACGTCCAGGCGCGGGTCGGGGACGCCGACGACGCCGATGTTCGGGTCGATGGTGGCGAACGGGTAGTTCGCCGCCAGCACATCGTTGTTCGTCAGCGCGTTGAACAGCGTGGATTTGCCTACGTTGGGCAGGCCGACGATTCCAATGGTGAGGCTCACGAACCGCCAGTCTAGGTGGATCCCCGGATTTGTCGGTGACCAGTGTGAGCATGAAGCCCATGAACACGAGTGCACTGGTGATCGCGCTGGTCACGCTCGCGGCCGGACTCGCAATCGGCTGGCTGCTGTCGCAGAGTCGCGCGCAGGCGCGGCTGCGCAGCGCCCACGCCGAGGCGGTCATGCTGCGCACGGCGCTGGATGCAGATCGCGACAACGCGGCGCGCCGCGAGGAGTTGCTCGCGCGCAACGGGGACGTGGCCGGCCTGGTCGGCCCGTTGCGTGAGTCGCTGGAGCGCGTGCAGCAGCAGCTCACGGTGGTCGAGCATGGACGCCTCAGCTCGGACACCGCTCTGCGCGAACAGGTGCTCGCGATGAGTAGGAACTCGGAGCATCTGCGCACTCAGACGGGCCAGCTCGTCACCGCGCTGCGCGCTCCGCAGGTTCGGGGCCGCTGGGGCGAGATGCAGCTCGAGCGCATAGTCGAAGCCGCGGGTATGACCGAACACGTGGACTACGTCACGCAGGCCAGCAGCTCGCACGCCGACGGCACCCTGCGCCCGGACCTGGTCGTCAGACTGACGGCGGGCAAGAACATCGTCGTGGACTCGAAGGTCGCCTGTAGCGCATATCTCGAGGCGATGGAGGCAACCGACGAACGCGAGCGTGACGCGCGGCTGAGGGCACATGCGCGCCAGATGCGCGCCCACATCGATGCCTTGTCGGCGAAGGCCTACTGGGAGCGGTTCGCGCCGTCACCGGAATTCGTCGTCTGCTTCGTTCCGGCGGACTCCTTCCTCGATGCCGCGCTACGCGAGGACCCGACACTTCTCGAACATGCCTTCACCCACGATGTGGTGCTAGCCACACCGTCGACTCTCGTCGCGCTGCTGCGCACGGTTGCCTATGGCTGGCGGCAGGAGTCGTTGGCCGCCAACGCGAAGCAAGTGCACGACCTCGGTCGCGATCTGTACAAACGCCTGGCGACCCTGGGCACCCACTTCGAGCGACTCGGTAGGAACCTCGGCAACGCGGTCGGCGCCTACAACGATGCTGTCGGTTCGATGGAGCGCATGGTGCTGGTGAAGGCGCGCCAGCTCAGTGAACTCGGCGTCGTCGATCCCCACGCGACCCTTCGGCATCTTGAGCCGCTGACCGGCGCGGTTGCCCGCGAGGTCGCAGCGCCTGAATTCACGGATCAGCGCGTTGTCACCTTGCCCACGCCGCGGGCATCACATACCGGTCAGTAACGCGCCCTTCAGCGTTCAGCCAGTTTCGCCCGGTAGCGTTCTGGGGACGAGCGCCGAGTTTGCCATGTCCGACATCTTCCGGCTTGGTCTGCAGACGCGCACCTGCGTACACCCGCAGACGACGAGGAGGCACACCGTGGCTGAGGCGCCCGCCCCACGCGGTGTCGGCCGCCCTGTCCCGGCACAGGGTCCAGCCGCCGCCCGACTGGCCGCCTGGAGCGAGACGACCGCGGTCCGCCCGGGCAGCTACGCGTCCCCGTCCGGTCTGCCACCAGAGCCTGCGCCTTACCGCCCGCGGGTGGACCAGCCCTGCGCCCGGCCGTCCGATCCGCACGAGACACCGGACGCCCCGGCTTCGGTCGAACGCGGCCTGCCGGGCTGGGGTGCGCTGCTGGTCCTGCTCGCCATCGCGGGCGTCGGCGGGATCATCGACACCCTCAGCGGTTCAAATGTTCGCGGCGGCTTCAACTACGGGGTCGTGATCGCGTCCGTGGTCGCGATCCTCGTCGTGCGCCGGTCCGGGATGTTCCCCATCGTCGTTGCCCCGCCGATCGTCTACTCGGTGGCCTCCGGCGGGATCATCTACATCCGCTCGGGCGGCCTGCACGACCGGAGGGTCATCTTCGACGCGGCGGCCAACTGGCTCGTCTACGGCTTCCCGGCCATCGCAGCAGCCACTGCCGCCGTACTGATCGTCGCCGGCATACGGCTGGTCATCCACCGCTAGACCACCAGGTCATACCTCGCTGGGCCGCGCGCCCTGTGGTCGCAGGTCTCTGCGCAGTTCCCGCGGCAGGGCAAAAGTGAGCCTCTCCTCGGTATGCGTGACCTCCTGCAGGTCGCCGTAGCCGCGCGCCGCGAGCCAGTTCGTCACTTCGTGGACCAGGATCTCGGGCACCGATGCCCCCGACGACAAGCCCACCGAGGAGACGCCCTCGAGCCAGCCGGGGTCAATCGCGGCAGCGTTCTCGACCAGGTACGCCGCTTGCGCACCGGCGGTGGCCGCAACCTCGACCATCCGCACAGAGTTGGACGAGTTCGCGGATCCGACCACAAGGAAAAGCTCGACCTGGGGGGCGATGGTCTTCACCGCCGCCTGCCGATTCTGCGTCGCGTAACAGATGTCGTCCGAAGGCGGAGACTGCAGAAGGGGGAACCGCTCCCGCAACGCACCGACCGTCTCCAGGGTCTCGTCAACCGACAGGGTGGTCTGAGAAAGCCAGACGACCCTCTCCGGGTCGCGCACGACCACGTTCGCGACGTCGACCGGGCCGTCGACGATGGTGATGTGGTCCGGTGCCTCGCCGTTGGTCCCGACGACCTCTTCGTGACCTTCATGGCCGATCAGCAGAATGTCGAAGTCCTCGCTGGCGAACCGCCGGGCCTCTTGGTGGACCTTGGTGACCAGCGGGCAGGTGGCATCGATTGCCTGGAGTCCGCGGGCCGCCGCGGACGCGTGAACTTCCGGCGCCACCCCGTGCGCGGAGAACACGACGATATTGCCCTCGGGGACCTCGTCGTTCTCCTCGACGAAGATCGCTCCCCGTGCTTCGAGGGCCTGAACGACGTGCAAGTTGTGGACTATTTGCTTGCGCACGTAGACCGGTGCGCCGTAGCGGTCCAAGGCGTGCTCGACGGTCTGCACCGCGCGGTCGACGCCGGCACAATAGCCACGCGGCTTGGCGAGCAGCACCCGCCCGACGGTCCCCGAGCCCGGCTGCGCGCGAACGTCACCGGCGCCCTGCGGCGTGGCCGGGCTGTCGTGCGGCTGAGGGGTATCCATACCCATGGATGGTACGGAAGAGCGCGATACGGCAGGGTGGACTCATGCCGCAACTCCCCACGCCCTTCCGCGCCGCACTCGGTCTGGCCGCCGCGGCCCTCGAAGAGGCCCGCACGCTCCCGGACAAGGCGATCGAGCTCCCCATGCTCGCGGTCAGCACGGCGTTGCAGATGTCGTTGCGGGCGCAGCAGCGTTACGCCAGCCTCGCCGCGCGGGGCGACGAGCTGCTCAACCGCCGCGAGGCGAGCGACGAGCCCCCGGAGTGGGTCACCTTTGACGCTCCGGTGAACATCGGCCCGATCGGTGACGGCACGCCGCCCGCGACCCCTCGCAAGACCGTTCGCCGCCCACGCAACAGCAAGCCGTCGGCATTTGACACCGTCGGTGACGAGTAGCCGGTGGCGCGGCTCGACACGACTGCTGAGACACCGCTCCCAGTCAGGGTCGTCGCGCAGAAGATCGGTGAGTGGATCGCCCGCCTCGGTGAGATTTGGATCGACGGCCAGATAGCCCAACTGACCCGCCGCCCGGGTGCCGCGACCCAGTTCCTGACGCTGCGCGATCCAGACGCGAACATCTCCCTCACCGTGACCTGCTCGCGCACGATGCTGGCTGATGCCATCGGCGAGGGATCGCGAGTCGTCGTCCGAGCGCGCCCCGACTTCTACCTCGAGCGCGGGACACTGAGTCTGCGGGCGACCGAGATCCGTCTCGTCGGCCTCGGCGAGCTGCTGGCTCGACTCGAGGCATTGCGCAGGCTGCTCGCCGCCGAGGGCCTGTTCGCCGCCGACCGCAAACGCGACTTGCCGTTCCTGCCCCGGTGCATCGGCGTCATCACTGGGCGCGCCAGCGCGGCCGAGCGCGACGTCGTGGAGAACGCGCGTCGCAGGCAGCCGGGCGTGCGTTTTCGGATCGAGAACGTTGCGACCCAGGGACCGTCGGCGGTGAACGAGATCGTCGCCGCCCTGGCGCGCCTGGACAGCGACGGCGACGTCGACCTGATCGTCATTGCCCGCGGCGGGGGCAGTGTGGAGGACCTGCTGCCCTTCAGTAACGAAACGCTGCTGCGTGCGGTGGTGGCGGCTCGGACGCCGATCGTCAGCGCGATCGGTCACGAGACCGACAAGCCGCTGCTCGACTATGTCGCCGACCTTGCGGTCTCGACCCCCACCGATGCCGCCAAGCAGATCGTGCCCGACCTCGCCGAGGAGCTCGACGAGATCGCCGAGCTCCGGATCCGGGCGCGTTCCTGCATCCAACGCCGGTTGGCCGGTGAGGCCGAGCTGATGGCCGGTCTGCCCGACCGGATGCGACGAACCGTGCGTACCCGCATCCAGACGGAGCACGCCGCGGCCGATGCCCTGCGCGACAGAATCCGCCTGCGGGTGAAGACGCTGCTTGAGGCGGGCCACGCCGACCTTGACCATGTCCGCGCCCGTGTCCGGACCCTCTCCCCGCAGGCGACCCTCGATCGTGGGTACGCGGTCGTGCGCCGAGCCGACGGGTCGGTCGTCAGGGATGCCACAGATGCCGCCGGCCTGCTGCACATTCGCGTGGCGCGAGGCGAGTTCGATGCCCGGGCGCAGACTTCCCAGTCCGGGTCGGCGGCCTCGCTAAGCTGAGGATCTCATGGCAGATATCAGCTACGAACAGGCCCGCGGCGAGCTGCGCGACGTGGTCGCCAAGCTCGAGTCGGGCGGGCAGACGCTCGAGGATTCGCTGGCACTCTGGGAGCGCGGCGAGCTGCTGGCAGACATCTGCCAGCGCTGGCTCGACCAGGCCACCGCACGCTTGGACGAGGCCATTGCCCAGCATGACACCGCGCCGACTGCTGGCCCGACCCCGAGCTGAGCTCCCGCGGCAGTCCTACAGCGCGGCGGGTTCGGCCTCCGGGCGCCGTACGTAGAGGACCGCGATCGCGATGAGCAGGAGGGCGGCGCCACAGAGCCCGGCAACCGACAGGGTCTCACCCAGGAACGCGGCAGCCAGCACCGTTGCGGTGAGCGGTTCGAGCAACGTGAGCACGCCGGCGACTTCGGACGACACGGACCGCAGCCCCGCGTAGAACAGTCCATAGGCGACCACGGTCGACACGATTCCTATGTAGACCAACCAGCCGTCGGTGATCGCGTCGGCAGGCACTGCCATCCCGACGGCGAGCGCAATGGGCAGCAATACCAAAGCCCCGATACCGCTCGTCGCGGCGGTCAGCAGCAGAGGCTCGCCGTCTGCCGCCATCCGCCGGTTGAGCACCGTTGTCCCCGCGTAGCCGAGGCCGGAACCGAGTGATGCGACTATTCCCCACGCCGGATGCGCCCCTATCGCCGAGGATCCCGACGATCCGGGAGCGAGCGAGATCAGGGCCAGGCCGCCGAGGGCACAGGTCACCGTGGCCAGCGAGGTCAGCGCCGGGCGCGCACGAGCGGCCACCGCACCGGCAACAGTGAGTGCAACCGGTGCGACGGCGAGGCTCACCAGCGTCGACACACTGACGCCGACGTACTGCACGCCGACGAAGTACAGCGCCTGATACGCGCCGAGTCCTGCTCCGCCAGCAGGAGCGACCAGCGGTGGCGGCGCCAGGACGCCCGCAGGCGCCGCACGCCCGAACCCGGGAACACCAGGGCCAGCACGACGGCTGCGATCGCAAGCCGGTAGCAGCCGATTGGCACCGCGGAGAGGCCGGAGCGGTCATGGATGATGCGCACGCCGATCCCGGTCGTGCCCCACAGCAACGCACCGCCGCTAACGGCCAGCAGGCCGGATCGGGCGCCCACCAGCGCGCTCAGCCGAACGCCGAAAATCTCCCTCACGAGGGCGCCCACGCGCGACGATGCAGCCATGGCGTGCGGCAGATCGAGCCGCTCAGCGGCCCGGTTGTGTCAGGTCCGCACCGCGTGAGGTCACGGGACGAAGCGTAATGGTCGGCCGCAGCGCGGGCCATCGACTTCTGACTTCTGCGAGGATGGGCTTAATTGCCCGTGCCGAGAGGATTGCCGCCATGACCGACGGACCCCCCGACACCCTGGGGTCGGGTTCGACCGACACCAACCTGCCGCCCGCTCTCGCGGTGGGCAGGCAGGCCCCGGACCGCAACCTCGCCCTCGAGCTGGTCCGCGTCACCGAGGCCGCTGCCATGGCTGCCGGGCGGTGGGTCGGGCGCGGGGACAAGAACGGTGGAGACGGCGCCGCCGTCGATGCGATGCGAGCGCTCATTGGCACCGTGTCAATGCGTGGTGTGGTCGTCATCGGCGAGGGCGAGAAGGACGAAGCTCCGATGTTGTTCAACGGCGAGGAGGTCGGCGACGGCACTGGCGCACTCTGTGATGTGGCGGTGGACCCCATCGACGGGACCACGCTGATGGCGAAGGGGATGCCGAACTCCATCGCCGTCATCGCGGTCTCCGAACGTGGGTCGATGTTCGACCCGTCCGCGGTGTTCTACATGGAGAAGATCGCCGCCGGCCCAGAGGCCGCGCACGTCATCGACATCAACGCCTCGACGACCGACAACATCAAAGCGGTCGCCAAGGCCAAGCACGGGCATCCCGAGGACGTCACCGTCTGCGTCCTGGACCGTCCTCGTCATCAGCAGCTGGTGCGCGATGTCCGGGAGGCTGGCGCCCGGATCAGATTCATCAGCGACGGTGACGTAGCCGGAGCCATCTCCGCAGCCCGTCCGGGCACGGGTGTCGACCTTCTCCTCGGGATCGGCGGGACTCCAGAGGGGATCATCGCCGCCGCGGCACTGCGCTGCATGGGCGGCACGCTCCAGGCCAAGCTGTGGCCGAGCGACGAGGCCGAGCGCCGCCGGGCGTTGGACGCCGGCCACGATCTGGACCGGGTACTCACCACCGAGGACCTCGTGAGCGGCGACGACATCTTCTTCTGTGCGACGGGCATCACCGATGGCGAACTGCTGCGCGGGGTGCGGTACTACGCGGATTCGGTGCAGACCGAGTCCATTGTCATGCGCTCGAAGTCGGGGACGATCCGACTGGTGGATTCACTGCATCAGCTCGGCAAGCTGCGTGCATACTCGGCAGTGGATTTCGATCGCCACTGACCGACCGCGCCCGTAACGCATCGGCGGCTGACCTTCGCATAGAGAGTGAGAAAACCACATGCTCGTAGTCACCACGAACGACATCCCGGGTTGGGAGATCCAGCGGGTCTGCGGCGAAGTGTTCGGGTTGACGGTCCGGTCGCGAAATGCGTTCTCGCAGATCGGCGCCGGCTTCAAGTCGATGTTCGGCGGTGAGCTGGCCGGCATGACGAAGAACCTGTCCGACAGCCGCAATGAGGTCATGGGGCGGATGCTGGAGCATGCCCGCGCCAAGGGCGGCAACGCGGTGATCGGGATGCGCTTCGACACCTCGGAGATGGGCGACGTCTGGACCGAGTTGTGCGCCTATGGGACGGCAGTCGTGGCAATTCCGGTGACAGATGCGGCCAAGCAGACCGCGACCGCGCTCGGGTACGGCCAACCGGGTGGCTCCCCCGCCAGTGCGGATTCTCCGCAACAGCAGTACCCGCAGCAGCCTCCGCCCGCCTACGACGCCCAGCAATACCAGCAGCCGGCCCAGCCCGGATACGCACAGCCGGGCTACCCACAGGGTTACCCGCCGCAGCAGTAGCGCTCCACGTCGGATCCGCGTCGGATCCACGGCGGCGGCACACGGAGTTCACTAGTCTTGCGTGGGGTTCGTCTTGTCGTGAATCGTTTGCCGAAGCAGGGAGATGTGCCGTGAGCGGTGAGCAGGACTACCGCATCGAGAAGGATTCGATGGGTGAGGTTCGCGTTCCGAGCGATGCCAAATGGCGCGCTCAGACGCAGCGTGCGGTGGCGAACTTCCCCATCTCGGGGCAGCCGATCGAGCGCGAACTCATCGCGGGACTCGCCCTGATCAAGGGTGCTGGCGCGCGGGTGCGCGCCGAGCGGGGTCTGCTCGACCCGGCGAAGGCGCGGGCCATCGCCGCGGCAGCCGTCGAGGTCGCCCGCGGTGACTGGGATGCCGACTTTCCCATCGACGTGTTCCAGACAGGTTCGGGCACGTCCTCCAACATGAACGCCAACGAGGTCCTCGCTTCGCTGGCCGCACTACAGCTTGGCTCCCCGGTGCACCCTAACGACGATGTGAACGACCCGTTGTCCTCCAACGATCAGTTCCCTTCGGCGATCCACGTGGCCGCGACCAAGGCGATCGTGGTCGATCTGGAGCCCGCCCTGGCCCACCTGGCCGAGTCCCTCGAAGCAAAGGCAACCGAGTTCGCCGGCTTCGTGAAGTCCGGTCGGACCCATCTGATGGACGCCACGCCCGTCACGCTCGGCCAAGAGTTCGGCGGGTATGCCGCCCAGGTCCGCTATGGCATCGAGCGGCTGCACGCCGTATTGCCGCGGGTGGCCGAGCTGCCACTGGGGGGTACAGCCGTCGGTACCGGCATCAACGCACCGGCGGGTTTCGCCGCCGACGTGATCGCTCTCATTGCGAGCGAGACCGGTCTGCCGCTGACAGAAGCCCGCAACCACTTTGAGGCGCAAGGGGCTCGCGACGGCTTGGTCGAACTGTCCGGTGCGCTGCGCACGGTCGCGGTGGGGTTGAACAAGATCAGTAACGACATCCGGTGGATGGGCTCAGGCCCCCGTACCGGGCTCACCGAGCTGTTCCTGCCTGATCTGCAGCCCGGGTCGTCAATCATGCCGGGCAAGGTCAACCCCGTGCTCTGCGAGGCCGTGTGCCAAGTCGTCGCCCAGGTGATAGGTAACGACGCCGCGGTGGCGTGGGGCGGGGCCGCCGGCAACTTCGAGTTGAACGTGATGCTGCCTGTGATCGCGCGCAACGTCCTGGAGTCGATCAGGCTCATCGCGAACGCGGCGCGGGTCTTCGCCGATCGGTGCATCGACGGCATCGAGGCCAACGTGGATCGGTGCCGGGAGTACGCGGAGTCCTCCCCGTCAATCGTGACGCCGCTCAATCATTACGTCGGCTACGACGAGGCGGGCAAGATCGCCAAGCAGGCGCTGGCAGAGCGCAAGACTATTCGCCAGGTGGTCATTGAGCGCGGCCACGTCCCGGCAACGATCAGCGAAGAGGATCTCGACCGCGTCCTGGACGTGCTCTCGATGACCAGACCAGCGCGGTAGGTGCAGTTCGCAACTGAGTGGGGTGCCGATGGCAAAGGTGTTCGAGCAGATCGACGACAAGCTTGCGGCGTGGCTTGGCTCCCAGCCGGTGTTCTTCGTTGCCACGGCGCCGCTCGCGCCCGACGGCCACGTCAATCTCTCCCCGAAGGGGATGGACGGCACGTTCGCCGTGCTGGGCCCCACTCAGATCGGCTACCTCGACTACTTCGGCAGCGGTGCGGAGACGATCGCGCACGTCCGCGAGAACGCACGGATAGTGGTGATGCTGTGCGCCTTCACCGGTCCGCCGAAGATCGTCCGGCTGCATGGCTTCGGCCGGATCGTGCTGCCGACTGACGACGAGTTCGCGCCGTTGCGGCCCCATTTTGCGAAGGAGCGCGACCACGCCCTGCGGTCGATCGTGGTGATCGACGTCGACCGGATCAGCGACTCGTGCGGCTACTCGGTCCCCCGGATGGAGTTCGTCGGGGATCGAGACATCCTCGACGTGAGTCAGCTGAACAAGCCCGGCGAGTACTTCGTGGACTACGCGCGCCAGAAGAACGCCGCCAGCATCGACAGGCTCCCCGCGCTCGGGTGATGTTCCGGCAAGCCATCCGCAATCCATCGCGCCGCGGCATCGGGCGAGTTGCCGGCTATGCCAGGTAGAGCTCGAGCGCAATGCCGTCGGGGTCGCGAAAGGCGACCAGGGTGAATCCCGTGTTCGGTGAGGCTTGGACACCGTCGTGCGCGATGCCGGCCGCGGTCAGTCGATCGGCCCAGGCATCCAATTCCTGACGGGTCGCGACACCGAATGCTAGGTGATCGAGCCCGGGGAGTCGCGCGTTGAACGCCAGCTCCGAATCCGGATGGCGATGCTTGGTCAAGGCGACATACAGGCCACTCGCGTGCCCCATGATCCGACGCTCGAAGTCATGGGCTCGAACCGATCAGCAGGGCGAAGTCCAGCAGCTCGGTGTATCACCGCACCGACGCGTGCAGGACGCACATTCAGCGCGACGCGGTGACCCGGTGAACGTCGCAACTGGCATCTGAAGCACTCCGCGCCTTGCGTATCGGGCACGAGAATATCGGCGTCCTTCCGGACCAGCCGCCCCTCCCCACCGGTGAGGCCGCGGGCGGTCTGTCTAGGAGGACTCCCGGGTGCCGTGGGCAGTGCAGGTCGCGGTCCATCCCGTCGGGGTTACCTGCACCACCATCCGACGACGGCATCGCGGGCAGAACCGTGGCGGCTCCAACGCGCGCGCCCGTGAACAGCGGTCGTGGTCCCCCTGGTCGGAAGGTTCACCGCAGCGGTCGCAGTAGGTCATTGCTACAGGTGCTTCGCGAGCGCCTTGATCGGCATCTTCAGATCAGCCAGCATGGCCAGGTCGTCCTGCGCCGGTCGGCCGAGTGTGGTCAGGTAATTGCCGACGATCACCGCGTTGATCCCACCGCGCACGCCCCGCTCAGCAAGGTCGCCGAGCGTGATCTCACGTCCGCCGGCGAACCTCAGGATGGTCCGCGGCATCGCCAGCCGGAACGTGGCGACAGCTCGCAGGGCGTCAACCGCGCTCATCGCCTCGAGATCACCGAACGGGGTGCCCGGGCGCGGGTTCAGGAAGTTCAGCGGCACCTCGTCCGGATCGAGCGCGGCAAGCTGGGCGGCGAACTCGGCCCGCTGCGCCGTCGACTCACCCATGCCAACAATGCCTCCGCAACACAACTCCATACCCGCCTTGCGCACCATCTCGCACGTGTTCAGCCGCTCGTCGAAGTCGTGCGTCGTCACCACCTGCGGAAAGTAGGAGCGGGCGGTCTCCAGGTTGTGGTTGTAACGATGGACACCGATCGCGGCCAGCTCGTCGACCTGGGGCTGGGTCAGCATGCCCAGCGAGCAGGCGATGTTGATCTCGACTTCGGCCTGGATCGCGGCGACACCGTCGCGTACCTGGCGCATCAGCCGCTCATCAGGCCCACGTACGGCGGCCACGATGCAGAACTCGGTCGCGCCCGTCTCGGCGGTCTCGCGAGCCGCCGCGACCAGGGACCCGATGTCGAGCCATGCCGAGCGCACCGGAGAGTCGAACACCCCCGACTGCGAGCAGAAGTGGCAGTCCTCGGGGCAGCCACCGGTCTTGAGCGAGACGATGCCCTCGACCTCCACCTCGTCTCCGCACCACTTCACCCGCACCTCGTGCGCGAGGTCGAGCAGCGCGTCGACACGATCGTCGGGCAACCGAAGGCACGCGAGCGCCTGATCCTCGCGGAGGCCAACGCCGTCCTGGAGGACCTGCGTGCGTGCGATCTCGAGGATGTCCGTCAAGATCCCTGGCTCCTATGGTCGGACGGCGGCCCGGAAGGCCGCCGAGTCGAATGTGCCGCCGAAGGATGGCGACAGTGCCGCGCGTGCTCGGCTGTTGAAGTCTCCCATTGCGCTCATCTGCTGCGGCAACGCACCTGCGAGCTCCCCGCCCGGTCCCATCGCCGCAAGATCGGCGACGTTGCATCGCTCGGCCAACCCGGCCTGGTCCGGCCAGCTGCCGATCATGATGCCGACCGGCTCTAGGTGGGCAGCTCGCACCGCGTCGACCGTCAAGGCGGTGTGGTTGATGGTGCCCAGGCCGGCCGCCGCGACCACGAGCACGGTGGCGGCTACCTCGAAAGCGAGATCCAGGATCGTCCACCGCCCTTCGTCGTAGGGTACGAGCGCCCCGCCTGCCCCCTCGACGAGCACACTGTCGCAGCTGGTGTGCAGATCAATGACACGGGAGACCGCCTCTGCCTGCCCGAGCGGCGGCAGCCCGCTGAGCATCGCCGCATGGTGCGGAGAGAGTGGGTCCGGGTAGCGGCGAAACTCGTGGGTGTCACGACAACCCGACAGGCGCGACACCTCGGCGAGGTCCCCCGGATCGCCCGGCGCGACACCGGTCTGCGCAAGCTTGACCACCGCGACGCGGCCGGTGGCGCAGCTCGCGAGCGCCGCGGTGGCGACCGTCTTGCCGACGTCGGTCCCGGTGCCGGTGACGATCAGGATAGTCATCGCAGCGCCTGAGCCAAGGCCAGTGCGGCCAGCTCGATGCCGGCCTCGGTGAGGTCCGCGCGCGCGGTGAGGCGCAGGCAACTGCGCCCTACCGGAACTGACGGCGGCCGAAAGCAACCAACCCGCACGCCGTGCCGCAAGCACACCGCCGCGGCCTGGACCGCCCGGCGGGGATCGCCGACGACCGCGGGGACCACCGCTGCATCCGGAACCACCGTCTGGACGCCGAGATGTCGCACGACGGCAGCGAGCCGGTCGGCGTTCGCCCGGACCGCCGCCACTCGCTCCGGCTCGGCGATCAGCGCCCGCAGGGCCGCCTGCGC